>JAFZKR010000155.1 GCA_017551845.1 Bacteroidaceae bacterium | reverse complement strand
CTCCGTTATAATTGGAAAAATCCCAACACCGGAGTCATCGAGGAAATACTCATAGAGTGCACCGAAACCCGTGACCAGCCAAAGAACAAGGAGCGTGCACTTTCACGCCTGCGCACCATGATATATGACCGCGAGCATCAAAAATACATGGATGACATCGCTGCCCGACGCAAGACTATGGTTTCAACCGGTGACCGCTCGGCCAAGATACGCACCTACAATTTCCCGCAGGGCCGCATAACCGACCATCGCATCAACTGGACCTCATACAATTTGCCCGCATTCATGGATGGTGACATACAGGAATGCATAGACCAGCTTACCATTGCTGAAAACGCGGAGCGTATGAAAGAAGCTAAAATGTAAAGAATTTTCATAATACACACATATATGACAAGAGAAGAGTTGTACCAAAACATTATGCGCAAAAAATCATTTTTGTGCGTAGGTCTTGACACTGACATAAAAAAGATACCGCAGCACTTGCTTGCTCAAGAGGATCCTGTTTTTGCATTCAACAAAGCAATTATTGACGCCACAGCAGATTACTGCATAGCATATAAGCCCAACCTCGCTTTCTACGAGAGTGCAGGCCTTAACGGCATGAAGTCACTCTACAAGACCATTGAATACATTCGCACCAATTATCCGGACCAATTCATAATAGCCGATGCCAAACGTGGCGACATAGGCAATACATCAAAGATGTACGCTGAATCATTCTTCAATGAGATGAACGTTGATTCAGTAACCGTAGCACCATATATGGGACAGGACAGTGTAACCCCATTCTTGGGGCACGACGGCCGATGGGTGATTCTGCTTGCATTGACCAGCAACAAGGGTGCTGATGATTTCCAGTACATTGAAGACTTTAATGGAACACCTCTCTATCAGAACGTACTCCGCAAATCTCTCGAATGGGGCGGCAATGCCGACAACATGATGTATGTGGTAGGTGCCACACGAGCCGAGATGCTGACAGACATACGTAAGACAGTTCCTGACAGTTTCCTGCTGGTACCAGGCATAGGTGCACAGGGCGGATCACTGGCCGATGTTTGCAAATATGGCATGAACAGCAAATGTGGCCTTATTGTAAACAGCAGCCGTGCAATTATTTACGCTGACAGTACTGAAAAGTTTGCCTCAGTGGCCGGCCAAAAAGCAAAAGTCGTACAGCAGGAAATGGCTCTCTTTCTAAATATTTAAGTATATTTGCAGTCTTATATAGAGACAGACCGAATGGAATTTACAGCAAAACAGATAGCGGAGTTTCTGGGCGACACCATTGATGGCAATGAGAATGCTACCGTGCATACTTTCGCCAAGATTGAAGAGGGCGTACCTGGTGCGCTCTCTTTCCTTTCCAATTCAAAATATACACACTACCTATACTCGACAAAGTCAAGTGTTGTTCTGGTAAATAAGGATTTCAAACCTGACCAACCCGTAACCGTTACTCTCGTAAGAGTTGACAATGCATATGAGAGTCTTGCAAAGCTCATGTCACTCTATACTTCCATGAAGCCCGGAAAGAGCGGAATCAGTTCTTTGGCATCGGTATCGGACAAAGCCAAGATCGGTCAGAACGTTTATATCGGACCGTTCTCAGTGATAGAGGATGATGCCGTAATCGGTGACGACACACAGATTTATCCGCATGTGACAGTTGGCGAGGGAGTCTCCATAGGTTCAGGATGCATACTTTACCCTCATGTGACTATATACTACGGATGCAAAACAGGCAACCGTTGCATCCTGCATGCAGGGAGTGTAATCGGCGCAGACGGATTTGGATTTGCACCGACTCCCGATGGTTATGACAAGATACCACAAATTGGAATCGTAGAACTTGAAGATGATGTGGAGATCGGTGCCAATACATGCATTGACCGTTCTACAATGGGTCGAACCATAGTCCATAAAGGTGTCAAATTGGACAACCTCATCCAAGTAGCCCATAACGTAGAAATAGGTGAAAACACCGTCATGTCCGCCCAGACAGGCATAGCCGGCTCAAGCAAGATTGGTTCTTGGTGCATGATAGGCGGACAAACGGGAATATCAGGACATATCTCTATAGGAAACCATGTGAGCATAGGAGCCCAGTCCGGTCTCCTGAGCAACACAAAAGACGGACAGACCATCATGGGATATCCGGCCTTCGACTATAAATCATTCATGCGTTCATCGGTTATATTCCGTAACCTTCCCAATATCAGCAAGGAGCTTGATGCCTTGAGGAATGAGGTCGATGAATTAAAAGCAAAACTTCAGGAAATGTAACTTAAGATGTACAAACAGAAGACATTAAAAGATAGTTTCTCATTAAGTGGCAAAGGCCTTCATACAGGTCTTGAACTGAAAGTGACTTTCAAACCGGCACCTGCCGACTACGGATATAAGATACAGAGGATTGACTTGGACAGCCAGCCTGTGATTGAGGCTTTCGCCGAGAATGTGAGGGAAACTCAGCGCGGCACAGTGCTCTTCAAAGGCAATACTAAGGTCAGCACAGTAGAGCATGCCCTCGCCGCTCTCTATGCGGCAGGAATAGACAACTGTCACATCGAGGTGAACGGACCGGAGTTTCCTATCCTTGACGGAAGCGCAATCCAGTACGTAGATAATATACAGCGTGTAGGAATCAAGGAACTGGATGCCCTAAAAGACTACTATGTAGTCAAATCCAAGATAGAAGTCCGGGACGAATCTACGGGTTCATCAATAATACTTCTGCCTGATGATTCCTTCAGCGTGAACGTCCTCATATCATACGATTCAAAGATACTCAACAACCAGTATGCCTCGCTTGATGACATGAAGGATTTTCCGACAGAAATTGCATCCAGCCGCACATTTGTGTTCGTACGTGAGATTGAGCCCCTGCTTGCTGCCGGACTGATCAAGGGAGGAGATCTGGACAATGCTATCGTAATATACGAAAGGGAACTTCCACAGGAGCGCTATGACAAAATATGTGATATCATGGGTGTTCCCACTATGGATGCAAAAAAACTGGGCTATATCATGCATAAGCCTTTAAGCTTCGACAATGAGCCTGCACGTCACAAGCTGCTTGACATTATAGGCGATCTGGCTTTGGTGGGAAAACCCATCAAGGGTCGCATAATAGCCACTCGTCCCGGACACACCATCAACAACAAATTTGCACGCATACTTCGCAAGAACATAAAGTTGAACGATGTTCAGGCACCGGCCTATAACCCATCGGTACCACCGGTCCTGAACCACGAGCAGATTCTGGCCATCATGCCACATCGCTTTCCCATGCTGCTCATAGACAAGGTCATCACACTTACAGACCTGTATGCAGAGGGGATGAAGAACGTGACCAACGGTGAAATTTTCTTCACAGGCCATTTTCCTGAACACCCCATTATGCCTGGAGTGCTTATTATCGAAGCTATGGCCCAACTTGGCGGAATGCTTGCCATGCAGTATGCAGAAAACCCATCGGAATACGAGGCTCTGTTTGCAAAGATTGACAACACAAGATTCCGCCATTCCGTTGTTCCGGGCGATACAATGCTTATGCGTGTTGTCAGGACAGCCCCAGTCCGTCATGGAATGCTCGCCCTGAAAGGTTACACCTTCGTTGCCGATAAGCTTGTGGCAGAATCCGAATTCATGGTACAAATCATCAAGAAGAACTGACAATGATAAGCCCTTTAGCATACGTTGATCCATTGGCCCAAATAGGCAGCAATGTTGAAATAGGCCCCTTCTGCTATATTGACAAGAATGTAGTGATAGGTGATGACAATATTCTTATGCCACATGTGACTGTCCTTTACGGCTCACGCATAGGCAACGGCAACCAGATCCATTCCGGTGCCGTAATCGGAGGTATCCCTCAAGACCTAAAATTCGTGGGTGAGGATAGTACGGCCGAAATTGGCGACAACAACCGGATCCGCGAAAATGTGACTATAAACCGGGGAACCGCATCAAAAGGAAAGACAGTGGTAGGCAACAACAATCTCCTTATGGAGAGCATGCATGTAGCTCATGACTGTGTTGTGGGCGACCGCTGTATAATAGGCAACAGCAGCAAACTTGGAGGAGAAGTGGTAGTTGATGACCATGCCACCATAAGTGCCGGTGTACTGATACATCAATTTTGCCATATTGGCGGATATGTCATGATACAGGGAGGTTGCGGCGTCAGCCAGGATATTCCCCCATTCGTAATGACCGGTCGTACTCCGCCCACCTATATGGGAATCAATCTGATTCGCCTGCGTCGTGAAAACTTCACCGCTGAGACCATCGAAGCCATACACAATGCATACCGCACTCTGTACGGCAACGGCATGAACGTTTCGCAAGCCATATCGGTACTTAAAGAAAGCCCTGCTGCCGAAATTCCTGAGGTGAAATACATAATTGATTTCATTTCATCATCAGAACGTGGTATTATAAGGGACAGATAACAAATAATTATTGAATTATGATATACAGATTCGTTTTTGTATCCGATGAGGTCGATGACTTCTACCGTGAGATTCAGATTAACTCTTCGGCATCATTCCTTGAGTTCAGCAATGCCATTCTGGAATCGGTCGGTTACTCTGATGACCAGATAACCTCATTCTTCATTTGTGAAGATAACTGGGAAAAACATGAAGAGATAACCAGGGAGCGGATGTTCACCAGTTCCGATGTTGACAACTGGGTCATGGCCGACACTTCACTTGATGAACTTATTGAGGATGAAAAACAGCGCCTAATCTATATTTTCGACCCTTTAACAGAGAGGTGCTTTTTCATTGAATTAAAGGAGATTATCACAGGCAAATCACTTACTGGAGCAGTCTGCACAGCAAGTCATGGTAACCCGCCGAAGCAGACAGTTGACTTTGACGAGTTCGCCAAGACAACCGGTGGTATAGACGTTGACGAGAACTTTTACGGTGATGAAGGTTTTGATGCCAGTGAGCTTGATGAGGAGGGATTTGATGTTGAAGGCGGTGACACAGCAGGTACCGTCAGTCTGGATTCAATAGACGACCTGTATTGAGTGCATAACTTAGTCATCATATTAGGACCGACCGGCGTGGGGAAGACACAATTGTGCCTGACTCTCGCCGATTTGTTTCATACACCCGTAATATCGGCCGATTCCAGACAGATGTATGCTGATATTCCCATATGCACGGCGGCTCCTACAACTGCCGAAAGGGAACGTGCCGAGCACTATCTGGTCGGAAACCTTGGACTTGATGACTATTACAGCGCCGCAAAATACGAAGATGATGTTCTGAGACTGGCGAATATGCTATTCGCAGACCACCGCACATTAATCGTTACAGGCGGCTCAATGATGTATATAGATGCCCTCTGCTATGGTATAGACCAGATTCCCACCATTCCTGATGACATCCGCAAGCCTCTTATGGAACGTTATCACAAGGAGGGACTGGACAATCTGGTACAGGAGCTCAGAATACTTGATCCGGTCTATTACAAGGAGGTTGACAGGCGCAATCCCAAGAGGGTTCTGCACGCACTTGAGGTCTGTTACATGACCGGACACCCCTACTCTTACCTGCGCAAGGGACAGAAGGCTGAGCGTCCGTTCAACATCATCCGCATAGGTCTTACCCGCCCGCGTGAAGAACTCTATGAACGCATCAACCGCAGGGTTGACCAAATGGTTGAGAACGGCCTGATTGACGAGGCTCGCCGCATGTATCCGCACAAGGGGCTCAACTCACTCAATACCGTAGGAATGAAAGAGCTGTTCAACTGGATGGACGGCGCCCTCACTCCCGACGGCAAGCCCTGGACCCTTGAGTTTGCCATTGACAAGATAAAACAGAATACGCGCATATATTCACGCAAGCAGATGACATGGTTCAAACGTGACAAGAACACACGTTGGTTCCATCCTGATGATGTTGAGGGTATAACCCGTTACATAAATGAGAGCATATGCTGATAAGACTATACGAAAAGAACACAAGTCAACGTGACTTAGACCGCATCCTGGACATTCTGAATGGCGGCGGAGTCATTGTGTTTCCCACTGACACCGCCTACGCTTTGGGCTGCCACGCACTCAAGGAGCGCCCGATAGAGCGTATCTGCAAAATCAAAGGTATGAACCCGCAGAAACACCGTTTCTCAATAGTATGCTATGACTTGAGTGACATCAGCCAGTATGTTCAGATTGACAACGCCACGTTCAAGACAATGAAACGCAACCTGCCGGGTCCGTTTACCTTTGTGCTGCGTGCCGGCAGCCGTCTGCCCAAGATATTCAGCAACCGCAAGGAAGTAGGCATACGCGTGCCTGACAATGACATAACACGTGAAATATGCCGCCAGCTCGGTGCTCCCCTGCTTTCAACCACTGTTCCATACGATGAGTCCGATGACATAGGTTACCTCACTGACCCGGAGCTTATTGATGAGCGTTTAGGTGATGACGTGGATCTTGTAATAAATGGCGGATCCGGAGGTTTTGAGTATTCCACCGTGGTCTATTGCGTAAACGGCGAACAGGAGATAATACGTCAGGGGAAAGGCATACTTGACGAGTAAATTTGACATTCCATAAGTAACTATATAACCACAAAGATATGAAGAGATTCACCATACTTGCCGTAACAGCGCTCACAGCCCTGTCACTGACAGCCCAGAACAAGAAACTCACTCTTGATGACATTATTGGAGGTAAATTCTCCGGCAGCGGATTATCCGCAATCACCCCAATGGCCGACGGTGAACACTACCTTCAATCTCAGGGCAACTGCATCCTCAAGTACTCATTCAAGACAGGAGCAGTGACAGACACCGTTCTGAACCTGAACACCTCACGCGGTGAAAAACTTCCCGCACTTGGCCGTTTCATTCTCTCACCCACTGAAGATATCATCCTGCTGGAACAATATGTGGAAAAGATTTTCCGCCGCTCATATACGGCCAACTACTACATCTATTCCATTCGCAACAACAAGATTGACCCGCTCACCACCGGCGGTCCTGTACAGGTTCCCGCATTCTCTCCCGATGGCCATAACATAGCATTTGTCCGCAACAATAACATATTCTTAGTCAAACTGTTATTCAATAATGCTGAAGTACAGGTAACCAAGGATGGTGAGCTTGGCAAGATACGTAACGGCATCCCCGACTGGGCATACGAGGAGGAGTTCGGCCTGACCCGCGCCTACGAGTTCAGCGCCGATAGCCGCATGATTGCCTGGATACGTTTTGATGAGTCAAATGTTGACAGCTATCAACTACCCTTCTTTGCTACCGACATTGACCGTGACGCATATTCACAGGAGCTTCTCAGCTATCGGCCGCAACAGTATCCCACAGCCGGAGCCGCAAATTCAAAGGTATCAGTCCAATCTTTTGATATAAAGAGTTCCGTGATACGCGATATGGACCTCAAGCTTGACAGCACATCCTATATTCCGCGCATCAAGTTTGTTGAGAATGATGACAACAACCTGTTCATTTTCACCCTTAACCGCCTTCAGAACAAGCTGGAGATATACTCTGCCAACCCACGCTCAACTGTTTGCACTCTTATTCTGCGTGAAGAGGATAGCCGTTACATTGATGAGTTCGGCTACATGCAGACGCAGTTCTACGGTGACCGTTTCATAATGCAGAGTGAGCGTGACGGACATCGCCACCTCTATCTCTATGACCTTACCGGCAGACTCCAGAAACAGATTACCAAGGGCGATTTTGATGTACTTGCAATCCATGGCTATGATGCCAAGAGCGGCACTGTCTATTATGAGAGCAATGAATCAGCCATGTATGACTGCAATGTCTGGAAGATTGATGGCAAAGGCAAGAAAACCAACCTTACTCCGCAGCAAGGCACCAACCATGCCCGTTTCAGCACAGGCTGCAAATACTTCATCAACTCATGGTCTGATATGAATACCCCATTCGTGGTAACACGCATGGATGCTAACGGCAAGATACTGGCCGTTATTGAGGATAATGCCGATGTCAGGCAAGCCGCCTCAGAGTACGGGCTCCCCCGCAAGGAACTCTTCTCCTTCCAGACTGTCGATGGCACAACCCTATATGGCTGGATGATAAAACCCGCCACAGCCGATGCCTCACACCCCTGCCCTGTTATCCTGTACCAGTACAGCGGCCCGGGCTCCAATGAGATGATCAATGAATGGGGAGCAGGATTTTATCCCGGAGCCAGTTTTGAGGCCCTCCTCACCTATCGCGGTTATGCCGTAGCTGTGGTTGACGGTCGCGGTACAGGCCGCCGCGGAGCTGATTTCAAGAAACAGACCTACAAACATCTGGGCGTAATGGAAAGCCAGGATCAGGTAGCTGCCGCCAAGTACTTAGGCTCACTCCCCTACATTGATGCTGAACGGATCGCTATCTGGGGCTGGAGCTACGGCGGATACAACACCCTGATGTCAATGAGTGAAGGCACTCCGGTATTCAAGTGCGGCGTAGCTGTAGCCCCCGTAACTGACTGGCGCTACTATGATGCCCCCTATACCGAGCGCTTTATGCAGCAGCCCAAACAGAATGCCGACGGCTACCACGATGCATCGGCCATCGAACGCATCAACAAACTGCACGGCCGTCTGCTCATAGTTCATGGTCTTGATGATGACAACGTGTTCTTCAGCAACACCGCCTCATACATCAATGCTCTGATAAATGCTGGAGTTGATTTTGATATGCAGGTCTATCCAGGCAAGGAGCACAGCATCACCGGCTACTCCCACCGCAAGCACCTGTTTACCCGCATGCTGCGCTTCTTTGACGAGAACTTGAAATAAGCACAGCCGAACTATCAGTTTGGGGAGACAACCCCTCCAGGCTACTCCGAACCCCTCCAGACCCTAAACGCCGAACTCGTCCTAATAATCCCCTACGGGGCTTAACGTTCCTCGAACAAGCGGCGTTCTTAACGGGATCTTTCAGGGTTCTCCGCTCACGCCTTCCGGTAATGCTCCCCAAACTGATAGTTCGGCTACTGCAAAAGGGAACAATAAATATAAAAGTTTTTTATTTAAGGAAAATGGCCTGACAAGCGTGTCAGATTTTTCTCTTAACACTAAAACTTGCGCCCCTTAAGGGAAAAAATTTTTTCCTAGAAGGGGCGTAAGTTTTTTCCTTCACACAATAGGAACCGTCCCTGCCGTGTACTTTGAGTCAGGTACATATTTGTCAAAAATTTTCAAAACAGGACTCAGGACAACGGGACAGTTCAAAACAGTGCAATTGGGGCGTAATTCTTGCAAGCTGTCTGACCGATTCCTGAACCTTCTATTTGTATATCAAGAAAATACAAGGTATTTTGTCTAATTGCGGGAGATGACCACCCCACTCTTTTATTGTGCGGGTACGGATGTACTCATCCTTGGTGGTGAGGCCGGCAGCTATGCAGAGATGGGTTTGGGGGCGGCAAGCCTTAAGGATGTCTGACATCATCTTGGTATTCCGGTACGGAGTCTCTATAAAGAGTTGAGTCTGGTTCTCAGTGTATGCTCGCTGTTCCAGTTTCTTTAGGGTTTTGATGCGGTCGTCGGGTTCTATGGGAAGGTAGCCGTTGAAGGCAAAGCTCTGGCCGTTAAATCCTGATCCCATTACTGCCAGGATAATGCTTGAAGGTCCTACCAGCGGGATTACTTGCAAGCCCTTTCGCTGGGCTATTGCTACTACATCGGCCCCGGGATCGGCTACGGCGGGGCATCCGGCTTCGGATATTACTCCCATGGGATTGCCCTCCTCCATTGGTTTGAGCATGCTTGATACCTCCTTCGGGTTGGTGTGCTTGTTGAGTGTGTAGAATGTGAGCTGATCTATGTCAATGCTGCGGTCCACCAGCTTGAGGAAACGGCGTGCTGTGCGCACATCCTCTACAATAAAATGGCGGATTCCGAGTATTATCTCGTGATTGTAAGGCGGCAGAACCTGCTCCACAGGTGTCTCGCCCAGCAGATTGGGAATAAGGTATAAAGCGGGAATCATGGTGCTAAGGTAGTGCTTTTTACACTAACTTTGCAGTCATAAGAGCAAGAAAGTGGAAACCAGCGATTTTACCATAAGAATAGAGAATGGTCTGGCCTGTGATGCCCGTTACAGAATGGTATCGCCAATAAACCTTTGCATACGCGACGGCTGGCAGACCGCTATTGTTGGCCCCAACGGTGCGGGCAAGACCCTGCTGGTAAACACTTTGCTCCGCCAGTATCCCCTGCTCGACAACCGCGAGGTGGAATACGGCAACGGCATTTGTGGGGCCGATATCCGCAACATCACCTTCCGTGACAGCTACGGCAGCGCTGACAGCACCTACTTCTACCAGCAGCGCTGGAACATGACCGAAATGGGAGAATCACCCATAGTTAGTGATGCATTTCCTGCCATTAAAGATCCTGTATGGAAAGAGCGCCTGTTCACCTTGTTTGACCTGCCCTTTATCTGGAATAAGCAGCTTGTGACACTCTCCAGCGGTGAAATGCGCAAGTACCAGCTGGCCCGTTCACTGGCCGTCCGACCCCGCATGATAATCATCGACAGTCCCTTCATAGGCCTTGACGCCCAGACCCGCGATATGCTCTGCCGCCTGCTGGAAAATCTTGTTACAGAATGGAAGATGCAGATTATCCTCGTGGTATCACGCCGCGAAGATATCCCACAATTCATTACCCATGTAATAGAGGTGCATGACCGCCGCTGCAGCACCGTAATGCCCGTCCATGACTATATGGCTGAGCCCGAAGAATCACTCCCAGAACACCTCCTGCCCCAGATTTTGGTGAATCTGATGCATAATCTGCCGGAGAACGGAATGGACAGCGACGAGATAGTTCGCTGCAAAAAGGTAACATTGCAATATGAGAGCCGCCGAATCCTGAACGAACTGGACTGGATAGTGCGCAAAGGTGAACACTGGGCGCTCTTAGGTCCCAACGGAAGCGGCAAATCCACCCTGCTGAGTATGGTCTATGCCGATAATCCGCAGTCCTACGCATGTGACATAGCCCTATTTGGACGTCCACGCGGTACCGGAGAGAGCATCTGGGAGATAAAAAAGCACATAGGATACGTATCGCCCGAGATGCACCGCTCCTACTGCCGCCGTTACCCCGCCATCGACATAGTGGCATCGGGCCTTCACGACACCATAGGCTTGTATAAAAAAATTACTATAGAAGAACGTGAAAAATGCCGCGTATGGATGAACATTTTCGGAATAACGGAACTTGAAGACCGCGATTTCCTGGAACTCTCCAGCGGAGAGCAGCGAATGATCCTGCTTGCCCGCGCATTCGTAAAGAACCCTTCCCTACTCATCCTTGACGAACCCCTTCACGGACTGGACCGCCGCAACCGTTCCCTGGTAATGGAAATAATAAAAGCCTTCTGCAACAACCCGCAAAATACCCTCATAATAGTAACTCACTATCCCGAGGAACTCCCCTCCACCATCGATCACACGCTTAAACTAACTAGAACACAATAGGGACAACCCCTTATGTGTAAACTGACCAATAATTATTATTTATATGAAAAATCTTTACTTATTTACAATCAGCATTCTTTTTCTTTTCAGCTCATGTGAAAAAGAAAACGTGTCAACAACTTCAGTTCCAAAACCGATAACATTAGATGCAGAGCATGACTGCTATTGGTTTTATAACCTACACGGAGAGATTCAGAATTTGAATTCTTACGAATACATGAAGTGTGGATTCCAATTATCAACTACACCATCATTCCACACAGACTCCACCAGTTTGATATTTGCGATATTTAATAAGCGCAAACCGGGCCAATCCCAAGAATCCATAACAGCCAGAATACCGACTGAACATGATAGTACATATTACTTCCGGACATACTTATTAACCGACAAAGACGGCATCATAACCGGAGAAACCAAATCATTCACTGCCCAGTGGCATGTGCCAGACCTTGAAGCTGTAAGTTATAAATATGTAACAAACGGGCAATTGACATTAGCTGGAGCGATTGAAGGTCTGGCCGCTATGATGAACGACACTCTGCTTAAACAGAATGATTACGAATTTGGCATTGAGCTGTCCATGGATGATTCTTTTGATGATGTTTATTATGTACCATTTGACCAATCCACCTTATCACACACCGTTCAGAACGATACTTTCCGCGTAGATGTTCCTCTGTTCATTTCAGGCAAAGACATCTATTATCGGACCTCTTTCCGCGTTCAGCCCAATACATTTAATATTGGACAGTCATTCCATAGCGATGCCAAAGAATTCTCTATCAACTGGCAGCCAAGCTACGTCGACCTTGGCCTAAGCGTAAAATGGGCCACTACCAACATTGGCGCTTACACCCCGTATGATCATGGAGACTATTACAGTTGGGGCCTGACCGAAACAAATTACAACATCAACCAGGAGAGTATTACTGCTTTATCGGATTGGTATTACAACAAAAAGATAAGCGAATGGAAGTCTGAATACCCTCATGGATATGATGAATCATACTATAATGATGATTACACCATTTATACCGACAACAGCAAATCGCTTAAAACTTCATGTGATGCAGCATATACACTTTGGGGTTCAGAATGGCGTATTCCATCCAATTCAGAATTTGTAGAATTAAACTCCAACTGCACTTGGACGCTCGATACAATAGCCGGCATTCCCGGATATCAGATAACCAGCAACATACCCGGTTTTGAAGGAAACAGTATCTTTCTCCCGATGTCCGAAGCTTTTGTCTCAGGTATTATTCAGGAGCAGGATCATGGACACTATTGGACTAGTAATATCGAACTGACCGATCCTATAATGTCCAGATCCTTCTTTTTTGACAGATTTTACACTCAAGACACCTTTATCTCAGCATCATATTCGGGTCTGAGCATAAGGCCGGTGACACAATAGGGGAAAGCCCCTTTGTGTCACTCAATCAAGCTGGAACAGATCGTTCACGCTCTTGCCGAAATAGGCCGATAATTTGAGAGCAAGTTCAGTGGAGGGAATGAATTTCTCATTCTCAATGGCGAATATTGTCTGACGTGACACACCGATGGCATTTGCCAGATCCTGCTGGGATATCCTCAGGATAGCCCTCTCCACACGTATGTTATTTTTCATCGTTACTCTCCTTTAAGTTGTTTGACAATACCTTCCTTAGCACCAGTGCATATACCACCGATAATAAAGGAACGAATGAAAGCAGACTGAACACTCTTTCCAGATATCCCATCGCAATGTAGAAATTGTTCACTTTTTGATAATTGTAAATTACGGCATAAAAATTTGTCGAAAGAATGATCTGTCTCAAAAAGAATACAGCTATCACATAGACTATCACAAAGTATGCAAGAACACGAACCCTTATATGACGAATGAATTCATCCTCCTGCTGCTCCTTTGTAAGACAGACAATCATAAGGCCGATATACGGGAACACAGCCATTATCTTGCAGACAGTCACATAATGTCTGATATAATCGTATCTTTCCGGCCCAAAAATATCCACTTTGTTCTTTCCCATAATATACAATACGGTAGGAATCACGATCAATGATGCTATCAGGATCCACCATCCTGTTTTCTTATAACGATACGGAAGAAGAAGCGAATCATATCCTCCAGTCTTTCCCGTACGAACCAGAATCTTAAGCAGCACAATATAAATCAGTTCCATGGAAGTCGCATTCACAATATTGGCTATCACTCTGTAAACAATCCCTAACTTAGGATCAAATATTGACTTGAAGAATTCCTGCTCACCCTCCTTCATTCCGGTGATACGTATCACATGTCTGGACAGATTGGGCCCCTGCACATTCATTTGAACAATAGCCCATCCTACTATAAAGATGAATACCGAAATGGTCAATGCCCGATAACGGGCCGATGCTATGTACTCATCCTCCACTCTTTCCTTGGAAAAGCAGACTATCAGCAGTGATATTCCCAAAAGGAATGTAGCAGATATGACACACAAATATAACCACTCTTGACCGAGATACCGGTCACGCAAACAAATCAACACCCCATAAAAAACTGCTGAAATCGCCGCAACAACGGCTCCAATCACCTGCCACTTATGGGGCAAAAGCGTAAGATGTTTCTTATAATCTCTCATAATTGTAAAGTTTAACGCAACAAATGTAATGCGTACTTTACAAAAATCCAAACAAAGTTTACACTTTAACTTTCATTATTAGTTGAAACGTCACTATTATCCTATCAGCTGATTGTAGGTTTTCTGGCGTTTTACGTGGTAACGCCACAGGAGGCTGAAGTTTACGCGCTCGGGAATATCGGTGATAGAAGCCTCCTGGAGGTTCTCCTGACGGCTGTCAAGGAACTCAGGTTTGAGCCGGCGGAACTCACGGCGTGCGCGGAACACAGCCTTGAAATCACCCCAGTGGAATTTGGCCAGGAACATGAGTGCAGCCAGGCCGTCCAGCCAGAAACGTGCACGCATGACCTTCTTAAGCTCATCCTCCGGAAGATTCTTATAGAGCATGAGCAGGTTGTTGCGGAAATTAAGGAATGTCTTGTAAGGATTTGATTTATTCAGGGTTGCACCGCCGACATGATAGACCACACTCTCAGGTATGCAGACAATCTTACGGTTGCGGCTCCTTAGCCTCCAGCACAGGTCTATCTCCTCCTGATGCGCGAAGAAACGGTCATCCAAGCCGCCCGCAACCCAATAATCAGCACTGCGAATCATCAGGCAGGCACCCGTAGCCCAGAAAAGATTGGCGATATTTTCATACTGGCCATTATCCTTTTCAATGCTCTCAAACACACGACCTCGGCAGAACATATAACCATACTTATCCATATATCCGCCTGCACCGCCGGCATACTCAAACATCTCAGGAGCCTTGAAATCAAGCAGTTTAGGCTGGCATGCAGCCACCTCAGGATGAACCTCCATGTAGCATAGTAACGGCAGAAGCCAATCCTCAGTTACCTCAACATCTGAGTTGAGCAGGATATAATACTCCGCCTCAATCTTACGCAACGCCATATTGTAACCCTTGGCAAATCCCCAGTTCTTCTCAAGCTCAATAAGTGAAACCTGTGGAAACTCCCTCCGCATCATCTTCAAGGAGTCATCCGATGAGGCGTTATCAGCAACATAAACCTGAACACCCTCAACGGCGGAATATTTTAGTAAGGTAGGCATATAGCGTTTGAGCATGCCACTGCCGTTCCAGTTCAATATGACGATAGCAACTTTCATATCACTTTATGATTGTTCCTGTAAGAGCATCACCAGCAGCATTAAAACCGCCCAACAGTACCCTTACAAGACTGTTTTCCTGAACCTGGGCGGAATCCAGCTCCACCCTTATATAGTTATCCGTAAATCCGTGAGCCGGCATACCGCGACGGGGACGCTCCACTAGAACAGTAGCCTCACGGCCTATATGAGCCTCATAGAAAGCCTTAGTCTTACGGTCCGACAGTTCCAGCAGACGCTGACTGCGCTCATGCTTGGTCTGAGGTGACACCTTATACGGAATCTTAAGCGCAGCCGTTCCCGGACGCTCCGAATAGCTGAACACATGCAGCTGAGTCACATCCAGTCCCTCAATAAAGCGGTAGGCATCCTCAAACAGTTCATCAGTCTCACCACGCATTCCCACAATCACATCCACACCGATGAATGCATCGGGCATAACGCTCTTTACGCGGGCCACCTTCTGGGCAAACACCTCACGCTCATAACGGCGGTGCATCAGTTTGAGTACCTCATTTGATCCGCTCTGCAGAGGAATATGGAAATGCGGCATGAATGCCCTGGAATCCGCTACGAAATCAATCACCTCATCAGTAAGCAAGTTAGGTTCAATTGATGATATCCTGTAACGTGATATCTCCTCCACCTTATCCAGCTCACGAATCAGATCAATGAACTTGTCACCTGTAGATTTGCCAAAATCGCCAATATTGACACCAGTAATCACAATTTCGCAACCACCCTCTTGGCCAGCCTGGTGCGCCTGAGCCACCAAGCTCTCAATGGACGGATTACGGCTGTGTCCGCGAGCATAAGCCACTGTGCAGTAAGTACAATAGTAATCACATCCGTCCTGAACCTTCAGAAAGAAACGTGTCCTATCACCACGAGAGCACGATGGAACAAAGTTCTTTATCTCATTCGTGCCAACCATAAACGACACACCATGATCACGCTTGACCAGTCCGTTCAGGTGTTCCAACACACTACCCTTCTGGTCCTGTCCCAGCACAATGTCTACACCTGGAATATCGGCCACAGTACCAGGCTGGAGTTGTCCATAACATCCTGTAACCACAATATAGGCATCGGGGTTCTCACGTACTATCTTATGGATTGCCTGACGGCACTTTTTATCGGCCACCTCAGTAACCGAGCAGGTATTGATTACGCAGATATCGGCTTTCTCACCCTTGACGGCCTTATGCGCACCAGCCTCAATAAGCTGCCGCATAATGGTAGATGTCTCTGAGAAGTTGAGTTTGCATCCCAGAGTATAGAACGAGGCGCTCTTGCCTACAAGTGTGAGTTGATTGCCCATTGCTTTAATTAAAGCCTCTATTTGCACCTGGTTTCATCTCTTCTCGGTCATAATGGGCCACATTACTCCCTCAAATCGGTAAAACCAAATACAAAAATAGTCATTAATTTGTTTATAGTCATCATCTACAAACAATGAAGGATGACCTTTAAAGCCATCCTTCACATATCTCTTAATAAGTTTTACTTATTATTCAGCAGCCTCAGCTACAACCTCGAAAGCAACCTCAGCCTTAACCTCCTTGTGAAGGTTTATGGTAGCGGTGTACTCACCAACAGCCTTAACGGTCTCGGCAGCAATTGCCTTGCGGTCAACCTCAAAGCCCTTAGCAGCCAGAGCCTCAGCAACCTGAGCAGCACCTACACCGCCAAAGATTGTGCCATCCTCATTAACCTTAGCGCTGATAGTTACCTTAACGCCATTCAGCTTAGCAGCCTGAGCCTCAGCATCAGCCTTGATCTTGGCCAGCTTGTGAGCGCGCTGACGCTCGTTCTCTGCCAGAACCTTCTTTGCTGACTCTGTAGCAATAACAGCCTTTCCCTGGGGAATCAGATAGTTACGACCGTAACCGTCCCTAACCTTTACTATATCGTTCTTGTATCCAAGACCTGCAATATCTTCCTTAAGTATAATCTCCATAGTCATTTCCTTCTTTAAAGATTATTACTTCATCATATCAGTTACATAAGGCAGAAGTGCCAAATGACGTGCTCTCTTGACAGCCTGAGCCACGCGGCGCTGGAACTTCAGTGAAGTACCGGTGATGCGACGGGGCAGAAGTTTACCCTGCTCGTTAAGGAATCTCTTGAGGAACTCAGGATCCTTATAGTCTATATATTTGATACCTGCCTTCTTGAAACGGCAATATTTCTTTCTCTTGACATCGGCTGTCTGTGGAGCCAGATATCTGATTTCTGATGTCTGTTCTGTCATGATTATGCCTCCTCTGATTTTGATTGTCTGAGATTCCTTCTCTTGGCTGCGTATTCAGCTGCGTACTTATCCTGTTTGATGGTCAGGAAACGAATAACGCGCTCATCACGACGGAAGTTCACTTCCAGTTTTGCCACCACAGCGGGATCAGCGTTGAACTCGAGAAAAACATAAAAGCCTGTTGACTTCTTCTCAATAGGATATGCCAATTTACGCATGCCCCAATTCTCTTCATTGACAATCTCAGCGCCCTCGGCTGTAAGAATGCCCTTGAATTTTTCTACCGCTTCCTTCATCTGAATATCAGATAAAACGGGAGTCAAAATGAAAACGGTTTCGTACTGATTCATTTGTTCTTAATTAATAAATAAATAGTTTTTGCAAAATGCGGATGCAAAATTACTAAAAAAAATCATTTTAGCTTCATTCCTTTTACTTTTTATTTGCCGATTTTCATGTTCCAAAAAAAAATGTCTATTATTTCTGAGTTACAATAAAAAACTGTTACTTTGCAAAACAGAATTTAAACACATAATAAGAATATAACAATGGACAATTCCTTCAAGAAGTATCTGGGTGCCCTGATCGTAATCTTGGCTGCTATAGTTCTAATCTGTAGCTATTTCTTTCATTGGAACAATTACAACTGGGTTCAAGTTGGTGCCCTCGCTGTTATGATTTGCGGCATCCTCATCCATATCTTTCTTAACAAGAAAGGTTGAGAGTTCCGGGCGTTACCCGATGTAACATATAAACGTAGGTCAGTCCATAAAACTGACCTACGTTTATTTATTTACTGAGTAAACTAAAAGAGGTGGCAGCGACCTACTCTCCAACTTGCCACGTTCCGCGTATGCAGAACTAAAACGAGGCAATGGTACTGCGCAACAAAAAAAAAGAGCCTCAGACCGTAAGCCTGAGACTCTATCAAAAGACGGCGGCGACCTACTCTCCCACTTGCGCAGTACCATCGGCGCGGACGGGCTTAACTTCTCTGTTCGGAATGGGAAGAGGTGGAACCCCGTCG
>JAFZKR010000154.1 GCA_017551845.1 Bacteroidaceae bacterium | reverse complement strand
TAATAGAGGGCATGGAATCCACCTCTTTCCGTCCCATTTTGGGAGTTTAGTGGCATCCGGAATGTTTCCTTTTGGAAAATGACCGCTCTATGATGCCTGTTTTCAATTGGATAGTTCAACAGGCCGGGTTGTTCAGTCGCGCCAAGTTATTACATGGCAAAACGATAATACTGGACAGTCATTGCGACAGTCCGATGTTTTTTGATAAAGGAGCTCATTTCTGTCAGAAGAATCCTGGAGTGACGGTGGAGTATGATTATGTTGGTGAACCGTCTCCCGACGGCAGTCCCACTTTCAGCTACAACCCGCTGGTGGATATACATAAGATGACTGCAGGTAGGCTTGACGCCAGTTTTATGGTGGCTTATCTGAAACAGTTTGATCGTGATGCACGTTCACTTGATGCGGCAGTCTCAAAGGCAGACCGTCTGCTTACTCTTATTGATGAGCGTATAGCTGAATGTAAAGGTTATGCTGCTATAGCCACAACACCGGATGATTTGTGGCAGAATAAGTTCAGGGGTATCAAATCGGTTGTAAAAGGCATAGAAAACGGTTATGCTGTCGGGCTTGACGTGGATAATGTTGATCGTTTCAGGAGTCGGGGTGTTGCTTATATGACTCTCTGCCATAACGGTGACAACGATATATGTGATTCGCATAAAGGAAACCATGAACATAACGGTTTGTCGGACTTTGGGCGTGAGGTTGTTGCCCGCATGAACAAGACGGGTATGATGGTCGACTTGTCACATGCTTCGGAAAAGAGTTTCTGGGATGCTTTGGAATGCAGCAGTAAGCCAATTATCTGCTCTCATTCTTCGAGTCGTGCTCTATGTGACCATACCCGTAACCTGACCGATGAACAGATGCGTGCATTGGCTTCAGGAGGCGGTGTCGCTCAAGTATGCCTATACAGTGGCTTTTTAAAGAAAGGAGGCGGTGCCACAGTTGATGACGCAGTACGTCATATCATCCATATGATAGACGTTATGGGTATAAATCACGTGGGAATAGGTTCCGATTTTGATGGTGGTGGTGGATTGCCTGGTCTGGAGGATGCCTCTTGGTTTATATCGCTTACCGAAAGGCTTATGGCCGAAGGTCTGAATGATGAAGATCTGTCATTGGTTTGGGGACGCAACTTCCTCAACGTCTGGAGTGCTAACATCGGCAGTTGATACAGACTTTGATTTAGCTGCCTTCTGTGCCTTGGCATTTGCTCTTATGGCACGATATTTCTCCTTGTTTTTCTCACGGCGCTCCTTTCGTTCGTTACGTTTGCGTTCTTTTTTCTTCTTTTCGGACTCAGCCTGCTGAACCTTTTTTTCGATTCTCTCCACATTCTTCTTGTGGATATCCTGTTCCTTTTTCTTGGACTTCTCCTTTTGCAGGTCGTCAGGTTTCTGTTCTGTCAGAGGATATTCGTTAATGTTCCATGAGTCAGTTTCGTGTGTCCAGTCCTGTTTGAGAACCCAATTCCTTTTAATGTACCATACATTCTCTGCATGGCGTTTCTCTTCATAATCACCGGTGTCCCAAGTACCGTTTCCGTTTGAATCTTCAAACATTGAGACATAGTAAGTGGATGGTTGCAGAAGGAAGAAATCTACACTTCCGTTTACCAGTTTTGCACACCTGACAACAGCACCGGATTTGTTATGCAGTCTGACCGTATATCCCGGTTTTGGATTGGCTACATTAACAGTAAAGGTACTGTACTGGTTCAGGGCGTTGAATTTCAGATTAGTCTCTATTTCGTCATTATGCAATCCATAAATACCATGGATGCTGGCTGAGTCAATGTTTATTCTGAATGTCTGTTCGGGTTTCCATACAGCATAGATATTGTATCTAAGGATATCTATCGTGTCGTGTTCCAGATCAAAAGGTATGGACTGCCAAATGGTATCAACCTTCTGATATACATGTACTGACGAATCGGCCAGCGTTGATACCGGTTCATTGAAAGAGAGTGAGATGTTCTGGTAGATACTCAATGAACCTCCCGATGTGATCTTGTAATCAAGGAACTTTTTCTTGGGTTCCAGAAGTTTTACTATTCCTAATGAATCTCCTGCACGTTCCAGGCGTTTTAACTGTTTCTCCTGTTCTTTCTTTAATTCTTCGTCTCTACGGGCCTGGTCTTTTAGGATACGTTCATGACTCCTTTTGGGTATAAGGTTCAGAGTGTCAGTTCTTGGAGTGAGTGCTCCGGCAGTATCTGTAGCCAGATATGTGATGCTGAAACTCAGGGTATCCTGATAGTAAACAGTTGTATCCTTCATCCAGAACGTGAGTGTGTCATAGCGACTGCTGTGCTGAACTATATAAGCGTTGGATTCGTCAAAATTAAGGCCCTTAATTCGGGGCATCGAGTCAAGCGGGAGAGCGAATCTTATGTTGAACTTTTCGTGAGTGTTTCGTTCAGCTGCAGTCATGTACTGCTGAGTGGGTTCCGGAGTAAATGCCAGTAAAACTATGTCATTGGGAAGATAGTTGGTATATGGTACAATGAGTGTGGTATCTATACCTCCCCGGTCGTTGAATATAGTGTCTTCGCGGTATCTTAACTGTGTTGTGGGAACTATTACAGAATCCATCCACGCTATTTTTTCGTTGCGCTGTGAATAGCTGAATGTCTGGTCCATGTCTGTTACGGCATAAATCCTGTAAGTGCCAGGGGCTATTCCGCGTATTGTGAAGTGACCGCTTGCGTCAGTACGTGATACACGCTCAAAAGGTTTGGTCATAAAGGCCGAATCAGAGAGATCACTGTGAAGTCCTACGGTCATTCCCTTGACAGGTTCCAGATCCTCGGCATTAAGCACATAACCCGATACCTCAAGGGTATCAATGGCGTCACCGGTGCTGAAACGGAAACAATAGTCACCTAATGGGTTACCTTCATTATTATCTACGATTCCATCGGCAAAATCGATAGAGTAAGTAGTATTGGACTTTAGTGAGTCAAACAGTTCAACCTGAATCTTTTTACCGGTAACCTTAATTTCCGGCTGCTCTATCTGAGGAGGTGAGATAACAACCTTCTCATTGGCATTTTCAAGTTTGATGAATTCGTTGAAGTCAATGGTAACCTTCTTGGTTTTTACTCCAGTCGCTCCGTTTTGAGGATGGCTGCCTGTAATTCTGGGAGGAGTTTCATCATAGGGACCTCCGTCAGGATTGCCTATAGCCGCACAACCTGACAATGCGGCAAGGGCCAATAAAGCCGATGCCGCATTGTGTATAGTACGGGTTATGTCGCTATAGCGATGATTCAATCCTTGAACTTTTTGAAGATGACGCAGGAATTGTGTCCGCCAAATCCGAATGTGTTGGACAGACCGGCACGAACCTCCCTCTTCTGCGCTTTATTGAAGGTAAAATTCATACGGTAGTCAATCTGCTCGTCTTCATCACCCTCCTCATGATTTATGGTGGGTGGTATTATGTCGTTCTTGACGGCTAATACTGTGGCAATAGCCTCTATGACTCCGGCTCCGCCGAGCAGATGTCCTGTCATGGATTTGGTAGAACTTAGGTTCATGTCATAGACATGTTCACCGAATACGGCCTTGATAGCCTTGCACTCTGCGATGTCGCCAAGAGGAGTTGATGTACCGTGCATGTTGACATAGTCAATATCAGACGGCTGCATGCCTGCGTCCTCAATGGCCTCCTGCATTACACGGATAGCGCCGTTACCCTCGGGATCAGGGGCTGTCATGTGGTATGCATCGGCTGTGGCACCCCATCCTGCAACTTCGGCATAAATCTTGGCACCGCGTGCTATTGCATGTTCGTACTCCTCAAGAATAAGGCTGCCACCTCCTTCACCAAGAACGAATCCGTCACGGCTTGCACTCATGGGGCGGGAAGCTGTTTCGGGCGAATCATTACGTGTGGAAAGAGCATGCATCACTCCGAATCCGGTTACGCCGCAGTCACCCAGTGCTGCCTCGGCACCACCGGTTACAATAACGCTGGCCTTGCCCAAACGGATCATGTTCACGGCATCGATGATGGCGT
>JAFZKR010000153.1 GCA_017551845.1 Bacteroidaceae bacterium | reverse complement strand
GAGCCTACACGCGCCGGCCGTCTGATTACCAACTTTGTAAACGACTACCTGTCCAACTGGTATGTTCACCTTACCCGTGACCGTTACTGGGGCAGCAGCATGAGCCAGGACAAATTGGCCGCTTACCAGACACTTTACACATGCCTTGAGATTGTGGCAAGACTCATGTCACCCATCGCTCCGTTCTACGCAGACCGTCTGTTCCGTGACCTGACCGCAGTTACATCCGGTGCTCCCGTATCAGTTCATCTGGCCGAGTATCCCAAGTGCAATGACGCTCTGGTTGACAAGGAACTTGAGACCCGTATGGAGCTTGCACAGAAACTTACCTCAATGGTGCTGGCACTGCGTAAGCGTGATGACGTAAAGATCAACGTGCGCAAGCCGTTGCAGAAGATACTTATTCCCGTAACCGCCGAGCTCCGCTCACATCTGGAGCCTGTCAAGGAGCTTATCCGCGATGAGGTCAATGTCAAGGAGGTTGAGTTCGTGGAGGGTGCCACAAGCGTTCTGGTCAAGAAGGTAAAGTGTAACTTCAAGATCCTGGGCAAGAAATTCGGCCCGCTCATGAAGGGCGTTGCCGCTGCCGTTCAGAACATGAACCAGGAGGATGTTGCCAAACTTGAGCAGGAGGGCAGCTTTACGTTTGACATAAACGGCACTCCCGCTACAGTGGATACCACTGAGGTTGAGATATTCAGTGAGGATATCCCGGGCTGGGTAGTGGCTAATGAAGGCACACTGACCGTAGCACTTGATATCCAGCTTACTGATGAACTCAAGCGTGAGGGTATAGCCCGTGAGCTCAAGAAACGTATCCAGGATTCACGCAAGCTGAACGGTCTGGAGATAACTGACCGCATCAAGGTTCGCCTGAACTCAGATCCTGAGACTGATGCAGCTGTACATGAGTATGAGGAGTGGATCAAGAGTCAGGTACTGGCTGATTCAATTGAACTTGTTCCGGGTATGGAGCAGGGTGAGGATATATCGTTTGACGATTATTCATTCAAATTGCAAATAGAAAAAATTAATTTATAACTTTAACCTACACTTTACCATATTATGGCAGAGAAAAACCGTTATTCTGATGAGGAACTGGAGGAGTTCCGCCAGATCATAAATGAAAAACTTGAGGTGGCTCAGAGAGATTATGACGCACTGAAGGCATCGCTGATGAATGCTGACAATAATAGTACAGACGATACCTCTCCTACCTATAAGGTCCTTGAAGAGGGTGCCAGCACCCTTTCAAAAGAGGAAACCACCCGTCTTGCCCAACGTCAGATGAAGTTTATCCAGTCACTTCAGGCTGCACTTGTACGTATAGAAAACAAGACTTACGGCATTTGCCGTGAAACAGGCAAGCTCATCCCTAAGGAGCGTCTTCGTGCTGTACCGCATGCCACTCTGACTATAGAGGCCAAACAGCATAAGCATTGACTTCAATCTATGGATAATGAAATGAAGGAGTCCGGAATCGGATCCCGTTCAGGATTGGTTCCGGCCATAATAATCCTGTTGGTTCTTATTATTGATCAGGTTATAAAAATCCTGGTCAAGACCAATATGACCATTGCCGAAGAAATAGTCATAACACCATGGTTCAGAATACTGTTTGTGGAGAACAACGGTATGGCTTTCGGATTGGAACTTATCGGTAAACTCTTTCTTTCATTGTTTCGTATAGCGGCTATCGGTTTCTTCTGTTGGTATCTTCATAAGATTATCAGGAGAGGTTTCCCTATGGGCTATATTATAACGGTGTCGTTCATCATAGCAGGGGCATTGGGCAACCTGATAGATTGTATGTTCTATGGTCTCGTGTTCAGCGAGAGTTCTTCCTTGCCCGATGGTGTGGCACATTTCACTGTCTTAGGTGAAGGTTATGCGCCATTTCTTTACGGCAAAGTAGTGGACATGTTCTATTTTCCTCTGTTCAAATGGCCGGAGTGGATGCCGTTCATAGGAGGAGACACATTTTTCAGTCCCATTTTCAATTTTGCCGATTCCTGTATAACATGTGGGGTGATAGTTGTCATCTTATTTTATTCAAGGATCGTAAACATGGGATTGAACTATAAAAAAGAAGCAGGTACAGATTCTGCTGTTGAAGAATCATCCGAAGCAGATGGAGAGGAGGACAATTGAGGTTTCATTCATACTGATGTTCATGCTGCTCCTTCTTGGGGGATGCAGGTTGAAACGTCCGGAAGGAGTCCTGTCACCCAAAAAGATGGAAGCTGTTTTATATGACTATCATCTGGCTCAGGCTGTCGTGATGGAACTGCCGAGGGATGAAAGGTATGCCCGTGATGCTTATTTGGACTGGTGTTTCGAAAAAAACGGTATCACGAGGGAACAGTTTGACAATTCGCTTGTATGGTACACCCGCTATCCAAAGGAACTTGCAGAAATCTACCAACGTCTGGGTGATAGGGTTGACAGGGAATATGATAAGGCATCGATGGCTGTCAGGTTAAAGGAGGTAAGTGATTTTGTTGTCGATTCCGGCGACAGCATAGACCTTTGGTATCTGAACCATGTCAATATTCTGAACACTTCAGTTTTCATGAAGAAGCTGACATTTTCCTTTACTGTTGATTCTACA
This sequence comes from Bacteroidaceae bacterium, assembly GCA_017551845.1. The sequence continues at coordinate 42,159 of JAFZKR010000153.1, read as the reverse complement.
TTCCATGAGTCTGATACCGTTGTATGGAATTTTTCTCATACATTCGTTGCGGCACATGACAGTGTTCCTCAAAGTGCATATCTCGAACTGTCTGTTTATTATCCTGATAGTGTTTCCACAGTTGATACTCTGTTATGTGTAACTGGGCATACCACTCTGTCATTTATCGCTGACTCCCTCAAAACCATGACAAGGATTACGGGTTCGGTCAATTACATGGACCGTTCGGACAACAGGAATTCCATACTCGTGTTGTCAGATATTTCGTTGGTGAGATATCACAAAAAGCAGAAAAACTTAACGGTTGCGTCTGCGGAACTCGGCGCAGATGATAGAGGTGGCGGCAGCAACGTTGAGTGATTCCGATGTGGGAGTGTCGCCGGGCCAGCTTGGTATGAAAAGCCTTTCACCAGCCAATGCACTCACTTCTCTGCTGATTCCGTTTCCTTCGTTTCCCATTATAATAACTCCGTTGGAGGTGAGCTCACGGCTGTAGATGTTGTCTCCGTCCAGAAAAGTACCATAAACCGGTGTTCCCGGAGGAAGTGCTGAAATCGTTGAGGCCAGATCAACGTAATGGATGTGTACTCTCGCCATAGCCCCCATTGTGGCCTGTACGGCTTTAGGCCCGTATATGTCGGTACAGTCAGATGAGCAGAATATTTCACTGATTCCGAACCAGTCAGCTATTCTTACGATAGTTCCCAGATTCCCAGGGTCCTGAATACCGTCTAAGGCAAGGGTAAGTGATTCTGCAGAAGTACGTGCCATATCGGCTTGGAATACTGGAATACGGAACAGGGCTATCACGTCCTGGGGATTCCTCATGAGGCTTGCTCTTTCAAGTTGCTTGCGTGTGATGAACTCTGTCCTGTCGGCCTTTACAGTATCAGGAACGACAGTACCGGTAGTGGCATAAAGCACACATTTGAAGTGTCCTGCCAGCATTCCTGTCAGCTTGCTGCCTTCTGCGACAAATAGACCGTACCTGTCACGGAACTTTTTGTGCTCCAAACTGCGAATGGTTTTTATGTCGTTGCTGCTGAACATGACAGATTTAGATATGGCATCGGTCAACTCTGATTGCAAAGATAGAGAAAAAACAAACTTGTCGGGCTTTTAACATGAGGTGTGTTTTATCTTGTGCTTTGAATGCTTTTTTTAAGGCAGTACTTTGCAAGGCTGTATTCTTTCTTTAACTTTGCAAGTTAATGAACAAGGGAATGTACAGGATAAGAGGGGTGTTACAGGTCGCGGCTTGTCTTTTGGGGCTGGCCTCCTGCTCTGTCTATAAACATGTCCCTGAGAGCAGATACCTGCTTGACAAGGTTGAGGTGGTTTCGGTTGAAGGTAAGTTGGATGCTGTCTCCAAGTATAAGAACTATTCCTATCAGACTCCCAATACTAAATGGCTCGGCTTAGTCCGGTTCCCTTTGAGGATTTATTCGATGTCCAGCACGAAACATCCTGACAGGTGGATAAGCAGGACGTTGCGCAAGATAGGCGAGGAACCTGTATTGCTCGACGAAATGCTTTGTGATGTATCGGTTCAGGATATGAAGCGGACTCTTATGAACGCCGGATATCTTAAAGCTCAGGTCAATGTGGAGACAGAATATTCAAGAAAGCCTAAGGCAAAGGTCAGATATGAGTTGAAACCGGGGACCATGTATGTGGTGGACGATATACGTTATACGATTCAGGACACCATAATCGGTATAATAATTGACGATAACAAAAAGAACTCACTTCTGCATGAGGGTATGAATCTGGAATCAGGTGTGCTTGATGCTGAACGGTCCAGGATAACAGAGCTTCTCCAGAAGCAAGGTTATTGGGCTTTCAATAAGGATTACATCTCATTTGTTGCCGATACGGTGACTGGAAGTGAGAAGGCCGGCTTGAATATGATTGTTGCGGCAGACAGAACAGATCAGGACGGCTCTTTACGTCAACATATTCAATACTATGTCTCTGACGTGAATTATGTTCTCATGGACAATCCGAACTTTTCGGCAGTGAACTATGACAGGATGAATAAGATTGAATATGACGGATTCACCCTGCATTACCCTGCAGGTGATGAAAAACCCATACTTCGCCCTTCTGTCATAGGAAGCCACTCCTTCTTGAGTAACGGTCTTCTTTTTAATACGGATTCAGTATCCAAAACTTATTCATCACTTTCCCGTCTCGGCATTCTGAGCTATACCAATATTCGTTTTGAGCCGATTCCTGATTTTGTGGACAGGCTCAAGGCCAATGTCTATCTGGTGAGCCAGCCTAAGCATTCGTTCAGTTTTGAGATAGAGGGTACGAACACTGCAGGTGATTTGGGTGCTGCAGCTTCTCTCTCTTTTACTAATAGGAATCTTTTCAGAGGTTCTGAGCAACTTACGCTCAAACTTCGCGGAGCATATGAATCTATTACGAATCTTCCCGGCTACTCGGGTGACACCTATACAGAGTACGGTTTGGAATCAAATCTGGATTTTCCGGAATTACTGGTGCCGTTTATTTCTCAGGCCCAGCAACGTCGCAGTCAGGCTACTTCAAGATTCAGTCTGAAGATGAATACCCAGAACCGCCCCGAATTCAACAAAACTATCTTTTCGGCCGGATGGAGCTATCTGTGGAGCGACGGTTGGAGAAAAACGCACCGTTTGGACGTGATAGACCTTAACTATATAGTCTTGCCTTGGATTTCGGATAATTTCCGTAAGGAGTATCTTGATCCCATTAGCTCCAAAAATTCAATTCTCAGATATAGTTATGAGAATCTTCTGATAACCAAATTCGGTTATACTTTCTATTATTCTAATTCAAATATCAAATCTACGAGTCCGTTTCAGTACTCGGTACGTATAGGTGCGGAAACATCGGGTAATGTTTTTTATGGCGCATCAAAACTGTTTGACAGAAAACTGAATGAGGAGGGGCAGTATGAGATCATGAACATCGCATTTGCTCAGTATGTCAAACATGACTTTTCGTTCACTGCCAACTGGAAGACCGATGCAACGAGCAATTTTCTGGTCCATGTAGAATACGGGATAGCTTATCCCTATAATAATTCATCGAGTCTTCCGTTTGAAAAAAGGTACTTTGCCGGTGGCGCCAACAGTGTCCGGGGTTGGTCAGTAAGAGAACTTGGGCCTGGTACATATCAGGGCGATGACAAGACTATTGACTATATCAAACAATCCGGCGACATAAAGTTAGGAGCGAGCATGGAGTACCGGACCAAAATGTTCTGGAAGTTGAACAGTGCACTGTTTGTTGATGCGGGTAATATATGGACTATCCGCGACTATGACGAGCAACCTGGTGGATTGTTCAGTTTCGATACATTTTACAAGGAGATAGCTGTTGCTTATGGCCTTGGATTTAGGATGGATCTGGGTTTTCTGGTTCTGAGGGTTGACGGAGGCATGAAGGCATATAATCCGGCAGGAAGCACCTCTTATCAGAAAATGCCGTTGCTGCATCCTAATTTGAGTAGGGATTTTGCTTTCCACTTAGCTGTTGGTTATCCCTTCTGACATTTAAACAATTTAATTATGAAAGGAATAAAACGACATAAGAATGAAAATCCACTTTATGAGTTTGTCAAGCGGAAGCAGTGGAAACTGCTACTATCTTGGCACGGAGGAGTATGGGATACTGATTGATGGAGGTATCCCAGTCAAGCAGATAAAAGGATATCTGAAGGATGTAGGGATACCGTTCGGACGAATCATGGCGGTATTCATTACCCATGACCATGCTGACCATATCAAGTCACTCGGTAATTTGGGCGAGAAGTGTGGTATTCCCGTGTATGCCACCAAGGATACACACATGGGGATTAACAACAACTACTGTATGACAGATAAACTGGTCAACTGTGTCAGGTATATTGAAAAGGAGGTTCCGTTCACTTTCAGAGATTTTACTGTTACTGCATTCGAAGTTCCTCATGATGGTTCCGATAATGTAGGTTATCATATTGAGATTGACGGCAAGGTGTTCTGTTTTGTCACGGACCTGGGACATATTACAGATATTGCAGCAAATTATATACTCAAGGCTCAATATCTGATAATAGAAGCGAATTATGATGAGGATATGTTGCGGATGGGTAACTATCCTAAGTTCCTGAAGGAGCGTATCACTAGTCCCCGCGGACATCTCAGCAACAAAACTACAGCAAAGTTCCTTGCGGAGAATATAACTCCGGAAACCAAATATATCTGGCTATGTCATCTGAGTGGAGAGAATAATCATCCTGAAATAGCATATAAAACAGTGGAGTACGAACTTCGTTCCGTGGGCATTATTCCCGGTAAGGATATTCAGCTCTGCGCATTGAAACGCACTACTCCGAGCCAATTATATATCTTTGAGTAAGTGTATTTGGGATAACCCAAAAGGAGGACGCTTACAATCGCATACAAAGAAAGAGGTCGTCAAGACCTCTTTCTTTGTACGCGATCAGGGATTCGAACCCTGGACCCATTGATTAAGAGTCAATTGCTCTACCAACTGAGCTAATCGCGCAAAACGCCTTTTCCAAAAGCGTTGCAAAGGTACTCTTTAATATTGATTCTGCAAATTTTTTATCTTCATTTTTTTTACAAATAAGCTTTCTGTCTGAAGCCGGTGAATAAATAAATCAATCAAAAGAGCTAATGATCAGTACTCAGAATTTGAAATAGTTCTTTGCGTTATAGTATGATATGTCTTTTATCATCTGTTCTATGCGTGGCATTTCACTTGAGGGTATTTCACCTTTTTCTACATCATTGCCTATGAGATTGCAGAGTATGCGGCGGAAATATTCATGACGGGCATATGATACGAACGAACGGCTGTCAGTAAGCATTCCTACAAAACGTGACAGCAGTCCCAGCATGCTCAATACCTGCATCTGCTGCTCCATTCCGTTTTTCTGGTCAAGGAACCACCAGCCTGCGCCAAGCTGGATCTTGCCCGGTACGCTGCCGTCCTGGAAGTTGCCTATGGTGGTGCCTACCATCTCAAAGTCACTCGGGTTCAGGTTGTAGATTATTGTCTTGGTAAGCTTGTCCATGCTGTTGAGGCGGTCCAGATAGCGGTTCATGGCCTTGGCGGTCATTACCTGCGACATTGAGTCAAAACCGGTATCCTTTCCGACTAGTTTGAACATTTTGCTGTTCTGGTTGCGTATTACGCCGTAGTGGAACTGCTGTGTCCAGCCGGTATCGGCATCCATCTTTCCGAACTCTATGAGCATTGCGCTCTTGAACTTGCGGATTTCTGCCTCTGTAAGGTTTTTGCCACCATATACTTTGGCAAAGATCTCATCCAGTTCCTTGGCTGTGAAATCATCGGCATAGAATTCCTCCATTCCGTGGTCGCTCAGGCGGCAACCCTGCTCCTCAAAATATTTGTGGCGTATGAGCAGTGCCTTTACAATATCATCAAAGCAGTTGATAGACACACCGCTCACCTTTGACAGCTTGTCAATATAATCGCGGTAGGCGGCGGGGTTATCAACGCTCATGGCCATATCAGGGCGCCAGGTGGGCAGCACCTTTACCTTGAATCCGCTCTCACGTATCTGCTTGTGGTACTCTAGTGAGTCAACGGGGTCATCGGTGGTGCAGACTGCCTCAACATTGTAGTGGAGCATCAGGTTGCGGGCGCTGAACTCAGGACTGGAGAGTTTCTCATTGCACTCGTCATAGATATCCTTGGCGGTATCAGGATTGAGAACCTTGTCTATGCCAAAACAGGTCTTGAGTTCCAGATGTGTCCAGTGATAGAGCGGGTTGCGCATGCAGTAGGGCATGGTCTCGGCCCATTTCCGGAACTTTTCCCAGTCCGATGCATCACCGGTTATATATTTTTCTGCAACTCCGTTTGTACGCAGTGCACGCCATTTGTAGTGGTCGCCTCCAAGCCATAGTTCGGTGATAGAGCGGAACTTGTGGTCCTCAGCTACCTCCTGCGGGTTCAGGTGGCAGTGGTAGTCTATGATGGGCAGTTTCTTTGCGTGGTCATGAAACAGATGCTCTGCAGTTTTTGACTGCAACAGGAAATTCTCATGAATGAACGGTTTGGTTGTCATATAGGTCAGATAATCAGGTTAATAATCAGTTTATGAAAAGAGGCGTGATATGTGTCTGTCAAGCAGGTTCTCCTTGACCTGCTCAGCAATCACTGCGGCATTGCGCTTCAAAGCTGCGTAATACTCATCGCCCAGTTCGGCAGCAATCTTGTAGCTGACATGCACAAGTTGGCGGAAATCAGGATTGTAAAGCGGATCCTGGCGGTTATGGCGAAGGGCGCGTGCATACTGCTCGCCGGTCCATGATTCGATCTGCGCGGCTGTAGGCAGTTTTGCAGGATTGATGTCAATGACAGTAGCATAAGGAATGCAGAGCTCTTCCATGCGGCCCAGTGCGGCAATTGCAATCCTTTTGGCCAGCTCAAGTGCTTTTTCATCGGCCAAAGCCAGACCAATGTTCTCTTCAAGCCAAGTTGTACCGGCGGTCTTGATATGTATGCCTTTGTCATATTGGCGTATAAGGCGGCCCATGATGGGGTAGATTGAGAATTTGTCACTGCCAGAGTGTATGCTGAGCTTGAGTCCCTGCGGCAGACCGAATACCTTGACGGCATAGTCTATTACCAGCAGGTCTTCACGGAACTCTTTTTCAAACTGTGCGGTGTCACCAACATATTCTACACCTTTGTTGAAACGGCCGGTGAATTTTGGGGCTATGGTCTGTGCGGGAATCTGCTCTTGTGCCAGTGCGCTCAGTATGAAGAATATCTCAATGGGGGTCTGTGGAGAGTCAACCTCATCCATTGAAACCTCTGTCACAAAATTGTCAGCACCTTTCTTACTTGCAATATGCCGGTAGATGCGGCCTGCCTCCTGGGCTGCAAACAGGTATTTGGCGGCTAATGTCTCAAGCAGTGCACGATCAACCTTAAACGGCTCCTGAATACCCGGAACAGTGAGTGTGCCGATGTACTTCAGGTTGTTCTCAACAAACTTGCTGGTTGAGTCTGAATCAGCGGGTTTGCCTATGTAGTCAGCAACATCAATAGTAAAGAAATCTGATGCATCAATGAAACGGTCCACATTGTTCATGTTGATGTGGTCTGCATCAACAAAGTATGGCTTGCCGTATCCCAAAGCCTTGACTGCTTCATCTGCCTCACGGCGTGTGTCAGACGGCTCGGTATTCACTATCTGGTGTTCACGGTTGGATTTGTTCCAAACGGGAACGAACTCAAACGGATATCTGCCGGCACCCTCAATAAGTGCGGCCAGCTGGGCCTTACCCTCATGAGAGAACCTGTCTCCAATGCCAAAAGAGTATTTTCCAAGAGTTTTCATATAATCATAATGTCAGTTTAATGTAGTCAAGTAACGGCCATTTTGGTCGTTACCGCCCGGAGGGCGCCTGTTTACGGAGTAAACTAAAAAAAGGTTCGTTCCTAAGGAACTGAGGAACGTGTATCGCGTTACGCGATATACGTTCCTGCGACGGTGTCACCTCCGTGGCCGGTCCAGTTTGTGTGGAAGAACTGACCGCGAGGCATGTCTGTGCGCTCATATGTGTGAGCCCCGAAGTAGTCACGCTGAGCCTGGAGCATATTGGCCGGCAAGCGGTCTGTGCGGTAGCCGTCATAGTATTCCAGACCTGCTGACAGAGTAGGTACGGGTATGCCGTTAAGCACAGCCTGTGCAATCACGTTGCGCCAGCTCTGCTGTGCATCGGCCAGCTTGTTCTTGAAATAGTCATCAAGCATAAGGTTGGCCAGTTCAGGATTCTTGTCAAACGCATCCTTGATCCTGCCCAGGAATACAGAGCGTATTATGCAGCCGCCGCGCCACATCAGTGCTATGCCGCCGTAGTTCAGGTTCCACCCGTACTCCTTGGCGGCGGCACGCATCAGAGCATAGCCTTGTGCGTATGATACCACCTTGGCTGCGAACAGCGCCTTGCGCAGGTCTTCTAGGAATACCTTGCGGTCACCGATGAATTTGGCGTCCTTGGGTCCCTCAAGTATCTTGGCGGCAGCCACGCGCTCTTCTTTCTGGGCTGACAGGCAGCGTGCGAATACTGACTCTGCAATCAGTGTCAGAGGTACGCCCTCATCAAGGGCGGCTACAGCTGTCCATTTGCCGGTGCCTTTCTGGCCGGCTGTATCAAGTATGTAGTCCAGTACATATCGGCCGTCATTATCTTTCTTGGCCAAAATGTCACGGGTAATCTCTATGAGGTATGAATCCAGGTCACCGCGGTTCCATTCGGCAAAGGTCTCATGCATCTCCTGGTTGCTCATGCCCAGATACTCTTTCATGATCTGGTAGCACTCGCAGATAAGCTGAATGTCACCGTATTCTATACCGTTGTGCACCATCTTTACAAAATGCCCTGCTCCGTTCTCGCCAACCCAGTCACAGCAAGGACTGCCGTCTTCAACCTTGGCACAGATACCCTGAAATATGGGCTTTACGAGAGGCCATGCGGCGGGGCTTCCGCCCGGCATCATGCTGGGGCCCTTGAGCGCTCCCTCTTCACCGCCCGATACGCCTGTGCCTATATATAGCAGTCCTTTGCTCTCAACATATGCGGTACGGCGTGCGGTGTCAGGGAAGTGTGTGTTTCCGCCGTCAATGATTACATCGCCCGGTTCCAGCAGCGGAATCAGCTTTTCAATGAAATCATCAACAGCCTGTCCGGCCTTGACCATAAGGAATACCTTGCGGGGGCGTTTGAGCGATGCAATGAAATCCTCAAGAGTCATTGCGCCGTAAATGTTCTTACCCTTTCCGCGTCCGTTCATGAAATTCTCCACTTTCTGGGTGGTGCGGTTGAACACACTTACGTGGAATCCCTTGCTCTCCATGTTGAGAACCAGATTCTCACCCATAACTGCCAGACCAATAAGTCCGATGTCAGAAACCTGTTTCATTTGTTCTATTTTGTTTTAGTCATTTACATTGAATCCTATCTCGCGCAGTATGACCGTAGCGCGTCCCGTGTCATCATTTGTTAGAGTCACCGTAAATGCGGTGAATTCTCGGCGCACGGGATAGTCGGCACGCTGGCGTTCAAAACTGCCTGTGTCAGCCCTCAGGCGGGCATCGTCATCCTTTATCCTGTATGTGTAGAGAATAGCATCGGCCAGTACCTCTTGCGGCGTTTTGCCCGCAGCGTCAAGCGTGAACTCAACTGGTTGCAGGGGCAGGGGAATAACCGTTACAGTCCAGTCACTGCATGGCAGGTCAAACTTGCGGCCGATAGCCTGTACGCTCATCATGGTGCCGTTTGCCTTGCCGTCAAGCGAATAGCCGGCAATGTGCGGTGTGCCGGTGAATAGGAGTGACAGCAGCTCACGGTCTATGTCAGGCTCGTTTTCCCAAACGTCAAGTGATGCCGCCCTGATAGCACCGTTCTTTAATGCGGCCTTGAGCGCATTGCAGTCAACCACCTCACCGCGGGAGCTGTTTATGAGAATCTGGTCCCTGCGCATTGATGCCAGTCTGGCAGCATCAATCATATGGAAAGTGCAGTCCTCACCGCTACGTTGCAGAGGCACATGACAGGTAATGATATCACTTTGGGTTATTATCTCATCAAGTGTCACAAATCCGGCTGTTCCCTCACGGCGTGCGCGCGGAGGGTCACACAGCAACACCTTGAATCCCAACAGTGCTCCTATGCGGGCAACCTTGCTGCCTACATTGCCTACGCCAACCACACCCAGTGTCTTTTGCTTGCAGAAGAACCCAAGTTCACGTGACATGGTCACCAGCAGGGAACCTATGTACTGCTGTACAGACCATGAGTTGCATCCGGGGGCGTTGGTCCATTCAATGCCGTTTGACTCACACCACTTGGTATCAATATGGTCATAGCCTATGGTGGCTGTGGCTATCATCTTTACTTTTGAACCTTTGAGCAATGACTCGTTGCACTTGGTCCTGGTGCGGGTGATTATGGCATCGGCGTCACGTACCACATCAGCTGTGGTCTCGCTGCCGGGCAGATATACAACCTGTGCGTATGGCTCTAGGGCTCCTTTCAGGAACGGGATCTTATTGTCACATACAATCTTCATAATTCAATCTTTAAAGCGGTCAGGATAGGCCCACAGTCCAAGTGCCGGGTTTGAAATGTAATAGACCTCTTCACCGTTTACAGTGTTCCAGCCGTCTTTCAAGGCCGAAGGGTTGTATTTTGCGGTGATCTCATCCAGATTGCCCCATCTGAATCCTACGTTCTCAATCTCAGAGCGTGTAACTGCGGGGCCGGGGCAGTATGTGATATTGAATCGGCCTTCACTTGAACCGTGAATGAGGTGGGCGGCTGCTCCCAGATTCTCTTTAAGGTCAGCATTCTGCTCAACTGCCTTGAGTGTGGCTGGGGTGCCGTTGTAACCATATTTGCGTATGAGTGAATCAATGGCGGAGTCCTCACCGAACTCTTTCAGGGCGGGTGCCATGATTATGAGGTCGGCCCCGTCGGCCAGAGCCATGCGGGTGCGGTAAATGGCCTTGTTACCCAACCATGTGCTTTTGAACTCCTCAGGGTCAAGCCAAACAAGGCATTTCTTTATAGGTCTTTCAACCATGATGAAGTTGACCTTAAGAGCCAGTTCTGCTGCACGGCTGAAACACTCAAAGTCATCACCAATGAACAGTCCGCGCAGTTTCATCTGCCCATCAATGCCTTTTGATAGTACGGTCTGGATATAGACAATGGGCAGATTCTTTATGAAATGCTGCGATGCGTATTCCAGAACGTCACGCACGGGACTTTTGGCACGTCCCATGATACGTTCCATGCCGTATGTGGCACCAAGAAAATGGCTTTTGTTGATGCCGTCGCTTCCTCCCACACCCACAAAGATGTTCTTGTTGTAATTGGCCATGCCAATGACCTCGTGAGGAACCACTTGCCCTATGGAGAGAATGAGGTCAAACCCCGGATCAAGCAGAATCCGGTTGACCTGCGCCTTCCAATTGTAATGAAATCGGCCTTCTGATATTTTTTCAATATAGGTGGCAGGAACTTCACCGACAGTCACAACATCATTCCTCCAGTCATGTTTGCGAAACAGCCCAAGTGGGGTGTGGCCGAACATGTAAGCTATCTGGCTGTCAGTCATGGGAGAGTGGGTTCCTATGGCAGGCATTATGTCTGTCAGCTTACTTCCGAAATAGTCGTAACATATCTCCGTAATGGGACCGGCATAGGAGTTTAGTCGCGTTATGTCGGGAGGAAGAGCAAGAACACGTTCCTTCGGCCCCATACGGTCAAATACTTTGCACAGTATGTCACGTACCTCATCGGATGTGATTACATCAGTCTTGGAGCCTCTGGCAAAATAAAGCATGGCTTATCTTTTGACTCTGGCGTTACCGGCCCAAACACTCCATACCTGTTCCTCGTCGGCTGGCTGTACGTAATCGGTCAGGAATGTGGTGGCAAGAGCACCGGTGGCCCATCCGAATTGGATCCATTTTTCCGGTTCCCAACCTTTAAGTATGCCGTAAAGGAGACCGCCTACGAATCCGTCGCCTCCGCCTATGCGGTCCAGAACATGAATGTTGCGGGGTTCGACAATGTGCCATTCATCTCCGTGAAGCATTATGGCACCCCAGTTGTGACTGTTGGTGTTCTCAACTTGTCTCAGGGTTGTTGCAAATACCTGTGCACCTGGATAAATTGCTTTTACGCGGTTAATCATAGATTTGAATCCGTCAATTTTCGATGTAAGGTCTTTACCTCCAGCTTCAGGCCCCTCTATTCCGAGTGCCAACTGGAAATCCTCCTCATTGCCAATCAGGATATCACTGATACTGCATATCTCAGAGAAAATGCTTTGCAGTTCCTTCTCGCGTTTTTCCCAGAAAGATGCACGGTAATTCAGATCAAAACTGATTTTGGTCCCATGTTTTTTAGCAGTACGTGCTATTTCCAGACAAAAGCGGCTGGTCTCCGGGCTAAGTGCGCAAATCAGACCTGAAAGATGCACTATCTGCACTCCCTCTTTACTGAAAATCCTTTTCAGGTCGAAATCCTTGACGTTTAGTGTACGACCTACTTCACCGGCTCGGTCATTCCACACTCTTGGTCCACGCGAACCGTATCCGCTATCAGCTATGTTGATCTGGTGACGGTAGCCCCACGGACCGCCCTGCGGAACATCGGGGCCCTCGAAGTCCATACCGCGGCTGCGAAGGTCGCGCTTTATGAAATCGGAGAAAGGCGAACCTTCAACAAAGGTCGTAAGTACCTTGACAGGCAAGCCGAGATATGAGGAGATACTTGCAACATTGGTCTCGGCACTTGTGGCCTGAAGATTCAGGACATTGCAGCTTTGGACCGGCTGTCCTGAGGGTGGGGTGACACGCAATCCCATGCTTGTCGGGACAAGCATCGCGTATTTGCAATTTTTTTTAAGTTCGATATTCATATTTTGAAGCAAGTCAAATTTTTCTTGGCGAATAATTTTTTAGTCTTGAGGCGATTTCGCGGATATGTTCCGGGGTGGTGCCGCAACAACCGCCAGCTATATTTACAAGACCGTCACCTGCCATCTTTTCTAGAGCATCGGCAGTGTCACAAGGTCCTTCGTCATAACCGTGGGTCGTGGGAAGACCGGCATTCGGATATATGCTTACCGCACAATCAACAGCCGAGGCTATGTTCTTGATGACAGGATAAAGCTCTTTTGCGCCAAAGGAACAGTTGAGACCGAAACTCATCAGCCTGAAAGGTCCTTTCTTGACTAGACTGTCATATAGGTCAACCACATTCAATCCGGTCATTAGACATCCGCTTGAGTTCATTATGCTGACAGATAGCATAACTGGCAAGTCTGAATTGTTCTCTTTTTGGACTTTGCTTACAGCATCCAATGCTGCATAGGCGTTACATTCATCGGTGACTGTTTCAATCAGAAAACCATCAACACCGCCGTCTGCCAGAGCCTTGGCCTGTTCGTAATAGGCCTTGGTAAGGGTGTTTATATTGAATGTCTCTGAAGGATCCTGCATCATTGTGGTGATGACAAGAGACTTGGGTGTAGGTCCGATGCTCCCCATTACCCAGATTTTCTTTTGAGCTCTTTCAGCTTCCTCTCTGGCAACCTTTACGGCTGCAATGTTCATATTACGTACTTGTTCCTGTAATCCGTATCCCTCTTGGGAAATGGCATTGGCACCGAACGTGCATGTACTGATGATGTCGGCACCTGCATTGATGTAGGCGTTGTGGATTTCGGAAATTATTTCCGGTCTTGTCAGAGGGAGAGCGTCATTATTGCCGTCATATTCCAATCCTTTCTGCTGGATACAGGTTCCCATTCCACCATCCAGAATAAGAATTCTCTTTTTTAGTTCTTCCCTGATATCCATGTTACATTTTTTAGTAAGCGAACATAGGATAATCCTTCATGATACTGTTTACACGAGAACGGACCTTTGCTATTACTGCTTCATCCTCGGGAGCATTCAGAACCTCCTCAATCATTTCGGCAATGGTAACCATCAGATCCTCTTTGGCACCGCGGGTTGTGATGGCGGGAGTTCCGAATCTCAGACCAGAGGTTTGGAATGCGCTGCGTGAGTCAAACGGAACCATGTTCTTGTTGGTGGTTATATCGGCTGCAACAAGAGCCTTCTCGGCAATCTTACCGGTCAGATCGGGATACTTTGAGCGCAGGTCAACCAGCATACTGTGGTTGTCGGTGCCGCCTGAAACGATTGTGAATCCGCGCTTGGAAAGTTCTTCGGCCAGTTTTCTGGCATTCTTCTGAACCTGGATCTGGTACTCCTTGAACTCCGGCTGAAGGGCTTCGTGAAATGCTACAGCCTTGGCGGCGATTACATGCTCTAAAGGACCACCCTGTGTGCCTGGGAATACGGCTGAGTCAATGAGCTGTGACATCATCTTAGTCTCGCCCTTGGGAGTCTTGCGGCCACGGGGATCCTCAAAGTCCTTGCCCAGCAGGATGATACCGCCGCGGGGACCGCGCAGTGTCTTGTGTGTGGTTGATGTTACTATATGTGCATATTTAACGGGATTCTCAAGCAGACCTGCTGCAATGAGTCCTGCGGGGTGAGCCATATCAATCATAAGGAGTGCGCCAACCTCATCGGCTATCTTACGCATGCGGGCGTAATCCCACTCGCGTGAATAGGCTGAACCACCACCGATGATGAGCTTGGGCTTAACTTCAAGTGCAAGTTGCTCCATCTTGTCATAGTCAACACGACCAGTCTCGGGATTGAGGTCATAACCTACAGCGTGGTAGAGGATACCTGATGAGTTTACTGCTGAACCGTGTGACAGGTGACCGCCGTGCGCAAGGTTAAGGCCCATGAATGTTTCACCCGGCATAAGAACTGCCTGGAGAACGGCTGCATTGGCTTGTGCACCGGAGTGTGGCTGTACATTCGCATATTGCGCACCGAAAATCTGCTTGATTCTTGCAATGGCAAGACTTTCTGCCTCGTCAACCACTTCGCATCCGCCATAATAGCGTTTGCCCGGATAGCCCTCGGCATATTTGTTGGTAAGGCATGAGCCCATAGCCAGCATTACCTGGTCACTTACGAAGTTTTCTGATGCAATCAGTTCAATTCCTTTTGCCTGACGCTGATGTTCGCGTTCGATGATGTCGAAAATTTCCTGGTCTTTTTTCATAATCTTGTTATAATGCTTTGTTTTTGGATCAAAATGTTATTCCGTAGGAGAACGAGAGGATATTGAGCCTTCGGTTGAGGATAAGTTGTTCAGGTGCGGGTTGTGGACACTGACCGTCGAATCCTTCGGAGATATTGTTTATTCCACTCTCGTACTCAAAGTCAATCATGGTCCTGCCGGTACGTATGGTAAATCCAATGGTCCACCCCCAAATGAAATCGGAAAGATTCTCAGTGATGTCCTGATCCTCAAGCCCAATGAAAGTTGAGATGTAACTGCTTGTAAATGGAAACATGAATTTGGGCCCCGAATAGACAGACATGCTGTAGGGTGGTTTGTTTATTATGTGTATTCCAGCCTGAATCGGGACAAAAAGGTTGTATGACGACAGGGAAATTCCTATTTCCTTTACCGATTCCGCATCAGGATCCCAACTGTTCAGATCAACATAGAAAGTGGATTTGTTCCTGCTGAGACCCACTCCGGTCTTGAAGAATAGTTTTTCCCGGTTGTAATATCCGTACAATCCGAAGAAATGGCCGACCTGCGTGTCCTTGGTATAGCCGTCAAGACTCTTTCCGTCAGCCTGAGGATTATAGACGTAGGTACCTGTTGCCGAAAAGCCAAATCTTATGTCCCAAGTGAATGAGGACATCAACTGCTGGATATGCTCATCAGGCTCTGCTGCCGAGATGGTAGATACGTACGGCAACGGAACGGAGATGAGTATAATAATCAGTATAATGAGCCTTTTCATAAGGAACAGGTAAAATCTACGGTATCAGTTTAGAGCAGTTTTACACCGTTTTTGGGAATATCCTTTCCGCAATACCGGCAACGTAGTGTTCCGGTGGACTTGTCAACAACCCTGAAAACGGTCTGCATCGGTTCGTGGTTGGTTATGCACATGGGGTTACAGCATTTGACTATGCCCTTCACTTCGTCAGGCATCGGGATGGCCTTCTTTTCGGAAACCTCGTAGTTTCTGATTATGTTCAGGACGATATTGGGAGCTATTACGGAAAGCTTGCTGCACTCCTTTTCGCTGAAATAGCGGTCTGCAATCTTGATTATACCTTTACTGCCCATTTTATGGCTGGAGAGATTGGCACCGATGGTTATAGGAGTAGTTATAGATGTAAGCCCAAGCAGGTTGACCACATCAAAGACTTTGTCTGAAGGGATGTGGTCAATCACAGTCCCGTTCTCGATGGCTGAAACCAGTTGCTCTGATTTTTTTGTTTTTTCCATTTTTAAAGAAGATTCAATGCGTTGCAAATCAGAGCCTCACGGACATATAGCCCGTTTTTGGCCTGTTGAAAATAGTATGCTTTCGGATTGGCGTCCACATCCTGCGATATCTCGTTTACTCTTGGTAGAGGGTGAAGTATGCGGAGGTTGGGCTTAGTGTTGCCGAGCATGTCGTTACGGAGGATGAACATATCCTTGACGCGTTCGTATTCCATCAGGTCGGTGAAACGTTCCCGTTGGACGCGTGTCATATAGATTATGTCCGCATCGGCTATGACTTTATCATTGAATTCCGAGTGTTCGGTGAAACGGATGCCGTGTTCTGTGCAAAACTCCTTGTATTCTGTCGGCATCTTCAACTCTTCCGGCGAAATGAAATGGAATGTAGGATTGAAGAAACGCATGGCAGTCAGCATGGAATGGACGGTACGGCCGTATTTGAGATCACCTACCAGAAAGATGTTCAATCCGTCAAGCTTTCCCTGGGTCTTGAGCATTGAATATAGGTCAAGCATGGTCTGCGAGGGGTGCTGGTTAGCTCCGTCACCTGCATTGATAATGGGAACAGGCGATATTTCACTGGCATACTTGGCAGCACCTTCAAGGTAGTGTCTCATTATAATCAAGTCAGCATAATTGCTTACCATCATGATCGTATCTTTGAGAGTTTCGCCTTTGGATGAGCTTGTCGTGGCAGCATCGGAAAAACCTATTACCCGTCCTCCTAACCTGTTTACGGCGGTTTCAAAACTGAGCCTTGTCCTGGTTGAAGGCTCAAAGAACAGTGTGGCCACTACCTTGCCGTCCAGTATTTTTCTGTCAGGCTTTGCTTCGAATGTGGCCGCTTGCCTCAAAAGTTCGAGAATGTCATTCCGGTCAAGACCTTCGAGGGAAATCAGACTTCTGCTTGTATTGTCCATATTGTATGGGTTTCCGCGTTGTTTACGGATTTCAAAATTACTAATAAAAAAGCAATACCAATCTTTTGTGACTATAACAATATATAAAATGGTATAAAAAGGAACAAAGAGTGGGAGTGTGTCCCGATTTTATGTTATTTTTGCAAGATACAGTTCAAACCGTAGAGATGTCTGGAAAGATTTTGAAAAAGATTATTATTTGGCTTTGGATACTTTTTGGAGCCGGAATGGCGGCGCTTTTTCTGATATTCATTTCTCTTTCCAAGGGATGGATGGGTGATGTCCCGTCAGTTGATGACCTTGAAGATCCTATTGACAAGTTTGCAACCCAGGTCATTTCGTCCGACGGGGTGGTGTTGGGAACTTTTGCCCGAAGCGAGGACAATCGCGTATGGATGGGATTCGATGAACTGTCGCCATATATAGTGCAGGCCCTGGTTGCAACAGAGGATGTCCGTTTCCAGGAACATTGCGGAATAGATGCCAAGGCAATAGTTCGTGCTGTTGTCAAAAGAGTTATCCTGCAGCAGCGTAGTGCAGGTGGCGGAAGCACAATAACCCAACAGCTTGCAAAACAGCTGTACACAGAACATGTGGCGAGAAATTCTCTTCAGAGGGCGCTCCAGAAACCTAGCGAGTGGGTGATCGCCGTCAAGTTGGAGAGATACTATACAAAGGAGGAGATTCTCACGCTATACCTGAACAAATACGACTTCGGCAACAATGCCATTGGAATATATACCGCTTCCAGAACATATTTCGGCAAGGACCCGGTTGACCTTAATCCCGAGGAGGCCGCCATGCTTGTGGGGATGTGCAAGAATTCCTCTCTCTACAATCCTCTCCGCCGCAAGGAGTTGACCCGGGAAAGGCGTAATGTGGTTCTGTCGCAGATGGAAAAGGCCGGCTTTCTGAATTCTGAGTTCAAAGATTCCCTGCAGAATACAGAATTGGTGCTCGATTATCACAAGGTTGACCACAAAGTGGGACAGGCCACCTATTTCAGGGAGTATCTTCGTAAGATAATGCGAGCGACCAAACCGGAACGCAAGGATTACCGCGGATGGCAGATGCAGCAATATTACGAGGATTCTTTGGATTGGGAACAGGACCCGCTTTTCGGGTGGTGCAACAAGAATTTTAAATCTGACGGTCAACCTTACAATCTTTATACAGATGGTCTAAAGGTGTATGTGACTATTGATTCCAGAATGCAGGCATATGCTGAGGCCGCTGTCGATTCACAGTTGAGAGGGTATCTGCAGCCTGACTTCTTCAAGGCCAAAAAAAATATCAGAACTGCTCCGTTCACATCCAGGATCAGTGCTGACGAGGTGGAGAGAATCATGGTCCGTTCAATGCAGCAGACTGAACAGTATAATGCCCTCCGCAGGAGAGGACTCGATGATCAGCAGATACGTGAGGTGTTTGATACACCCCGCAAGATGACAGTGTTTTCATATTCCGGTGATATAGATACGGTGATGTCTCCCATGGATTCTTTGAGATATATGAAGTTTTTCCTCAGAACCGGTTTTATGTGTATGGAAACCAAGTCCGGTTACGTCAAGGCATATGTGGGAGGTACAGATTACAGGGCGTTCATGTATGATATGGTGACATCCGGAAGACGACAGGTGGGCTCCACCATGAAGCCGTACCTCTACTCTCTGGCCATGGAAAGTGGATATTCCCCGTGTGACCAGGTGATAAACCAACCACAGACTATACTTACTGAATCCGGTCAGATATGGAAACCTAAGGATGATGGGAAACAGATGCTGGGTCAGCTGGTAACCTTGAAATGGGGACTGTCGCGCTCCAATAATAATGTGACGGCATATCTGATGAGTAAGTTGAGCCCATATTCCTTTGTGGAACTCTTGCATGAATACGGGTTGAGAAACCAGTCTATCGAGCCTGTTCCGTCGCTCTGCCTCGGTACTTGTGATGTCTCTGTGCAGGAGATGGTGAGTGCATATTCTGCTTTTCCTAACAGAGGTATCAGGACTGTGCCTGTTTATGTGACACGCATAGAAGATTCAGAGGGAAATGAACTGGCACGCTTCACTGCAAGGAGCAACGAGGTTATCAGCGAGGAGTCGGCATATAAGATGATAGACATGATGCGTGCGGTCGTGAATGAGGGTACTGCTCTCAGGCTGCGTGGCACCAGGGCCTATCCTGTAATGAGCAAAGTTGATTGTGGTGGCAAGACAGGTACTACTGATAATCATTCTGATGCTTGGTTCATGGGCTATACTCCAGAACTGGTGGCAGGCTGCTGGGTGGGAGGAGAAGACCGTGACATACATTTTGACGATATGGACCATGGTCAGGGCGCACACGCCGCACTTCCTATATGGGGTATGTTCATGGAGAAAGTGTATGCTGATTCAGTGAATCTGGGCTATTCCCCGAGTGCCCGTTTTGACCTGCCTAAAGGTTTTGATCCTTGTGCCGGTTACTCTTCTGTAAGTACTGAACCGGTTGAAACATATAATAGAATGGAATCTTTCTGATGGAATTTGTTGCAATTATACCCGCCAGATTTGCTTCAACCCGCTTTCCTGGCAAGCCGCTTGCGGTGCTTGGAGGTAAACCTGTTGTGATACGTGTATGTGAACAGGCATCGAAGGTGTTTGAACATGTTTTTGTAGCCACTGATAACGAACGCATTGCAGAGACTGTAGAGACCGGAGGATTCAGGGCTTTGATGACCAGACCGGACCACAAGAGCGGTACGGACCGTTGTCGTGAGGCATTCGGCAAGTGTGGAGTGGATGCCGATGTAGTGGTAAACATACAAGGGGACGAACCTTTTATCCAGCCATCCCAATTGTTGACATTGCGTAATCTGTTTGATGATGAATCGACGGATATAGCTACTCTTGTAAAACCATTTCCGTCCGATACACCGTTTGAGAGATTGTCTAATCCTAATTCTCCGAAAGTGGTCGTCAACAATGACATGAATGCCATGTTTTTCAGTCGAAGTGTCATACCTTATTTTAGGGGTGTTCCTGAAGAGAAGTGGGCATCCATGCATGTTTACTACAAACACATCGGTCTATATGCATTCAAGGCACGGGTGCTTGAGTCGATAGCCGGGCTGCCTCAGTCTCCACTCGAGATTGCAGAGAGTCTTGAGCAGTTGCGTTGGCTTTCCGCAGGATACAGAATCAAGGTGGGAATCACCGATATGGAGACAATAGGCATAGATACTCCCGATGATCTTGCCGCAGCCGAGTCTTTTCTCAAACAGAACAGCTTATGAAAGCCGCTTCTTTTATCAGTATGCTGACTGTGATATCGGCATCCGTAATCTTTCAGGCAGAGGTTGTGGCCGCCATGCCTGACAGTGTCAGGATTGAAAAACGCATGACATATACGTTCGATGACGGGTCAGTTTATACTGGACAGAAAAAATTGGGTAAGCCCTCAGGTACGGGTCATACGGAATACTTGAATGGTGACGTTTATGAGGGTGCATATATCAAAGGATTGCGTGAGGGTGTGGGAATCATGCATTATGCCGACGGGAGTGTCTATCTTGGTTATTGGCATGATGATTGCCGTAACGGCGAAGGTGAATTCCAGTATGCTTGCGGCGATGTCTTCAAAGGAGGATGGGAAGATGATATGCGCTCAGGTAAAGGTGTATATGTCTGGAAAGACGGCGCTTATTATTCAGGTGAATGGTCCGATGACCGCAGAAGCGGGACAGGCATGATGGTATGGGCGGACAGTTCCGTCTATCGTGGCTCGTGGAAGACGGGTATGCGTGAAGGACAAGGAGAATTCAGCAGCCATGAGTACTTTTACAAGGGCAGTTGGAAGCAGGACAGGGAGAACGGTAACGGAGAGTGTCATTTTGCCAACGGTGATAGCTACAAAGGCCAGTTCAAGGATGGAAAAATTACCGGAAACGGAACATATACCTTTGCTAACGGTGACCGTTATCAGGGTAACTTGAGGAATGGACTTGCTGACGGGAAGGGCACCTTCGTCTGGGCAGACGGTTCCCGGTATGAAGGTGATTGGAAAGAGAACCGTCGACACGGGACAGGACAGATGACCTGGGCTAACGGTGACAGTTATTATGGGGAGTGGCAGGGTGACAAACCATGGGGTGATGGTTCCATGCGCTTGTCGGATGGCACCGGATACAAAGGCGGTTTCACTGATGGAGTCGTTGATGGAAAGGGGCTTATTGAGGAGGAGGACGGCACTCGTCTCGAAGGGGTGTTCAAGGATGGAATGAGGACAGGGACATTCACTGTCCGTGATAAGTCTGGTAAAAAAATTAGAACGATAATATATTGAGAAGAGATGATACTCGACACACTTGACAGGATAGGGAACTACAGCAATATCAGTCCGCTCATGGACAAGGTGGTGGCTTTTCTGGAAAGGACAGACCTTTCTTCCCTTGAGCCAGGTAGGATTGTGCTTCAGGGTGATGAGCTCTTTGTAAATGTAAATCGGCAGGAGGCGCAGAATCGGGCTCATGCCAAAATAGAAGTACATAAGGATTATATTGACATACAGATCCCGATATCGTCCGATGAGGAAATGGGTTTTATATCCGGGTCTTTCTTGCCGGAGCCATCCGTACCATATTCTTCTGAAAAGGATGTGGTATTCTATCCGGGTTTGTGTGATACATACGTGAATGTCAGGAAGGGGATGTTCTCGGTTTTCTTTCCCGGTGAAGGTCATGCGCCGGCCATTACGGACAACGGCATAGTCAAACTGATAATCAAAATCCGTAAGCAATGTTGAAAATAATAAAAAATGATCCGTGGTTAGCTCCTTACAAGGACGCAATTGACGGGCGTCATGCCCATGCTATGTGGCGAGAGAAGAGACTTACGGGTGGCAATTGTACACTTGCGCAGTTCTCGCAGGGTTACAAATATTATGGGCTTCATTGTGATGGCGACGGATGGGTGTTCCGTGAATGGGCACCCAATGCACAGTATATTTATCTTATAGGTGATTTCAACGAGTGGAGGGAACAGGAAAAGTTCAGTCTCCATCGTGTGAATGACAACGGGGACTGGGAGGTCCGTGTCCCTTATGACTGCATCAAACATGGTCAGCATTACAAAATGCGTGTCAAATGGAACGGAGGTGAAGGAGACCGTATTCCAGCCTGGTGTCAGAGAGTCGTACAGGACAATACTACAAATATATTCTCCGCACAGGTGTGGAATCCGGAAAAACCGTACCGTTTTTCGATTAAAAAATTCAAACCCAGGAAGGATCCTCTGCTTATTTACGAGTGTCATGTGGGTATGGCTCAGGAAAAACAGCAGGTGGGTACTTATTCGGAATTCAGGGAAAACGTTCTTCCGCGTATCAGGGAAGCAGGATATAATTGCATCCAGATAATGGCTATTCAGGAGCATCCTTATTACGGAAGTTTCGGATATCATGTCTCCAGTTTCTTCGCTCCATCATCCAGATTCGGTACACCTGAGGAACTTAAGGAACTGATTGATTCTGCCCATTCGATGGGTATTTCAGTCATTATGGATCTGGTCCATTCGCACTCAGTGAAGAATGAGAATGAAGGGCTGGGCAATCTGGCTGGTGATCCGAATCAGTATTTCCTGCCGGGAGACAGACATGAGCATTCAGCCTGGGGTTCGCTTTGTTTCGATTATGGCAAAGACCAAGTATTGCATTTCCTGCTTTCAAACTGTCGCTATTGGTTGGAGGAGTTCAATTTTGACGGGTTCAGGTTTGACGGAGTGACTTCAATGATTTATTACAGTCACGGACTTGGTGAAGCTTTCTGCAATTATGATGATTATTTCAACGGTCATCAGGATGACGAGGCAATAGCTTATCTTACACTTTCCAACAAGCTGATCCATGAGTTTAAACCTGGAGCTATTACTATTGCCGAAGAGGTTAGCGGAATGCCGGGATTGGCTGCTTCTTTCAAAGATGGAGGATACGGTTTTGATTACCGTATGGCTATGAATATACCCGATTATTGGATTAAAACAATAAAGGAGAAAAAGGATGAGGATTGGTCTATGGCCGGTATCTTTTGGGAAGTGACTAACCGTCGTTCCGATGAAAAGACCATATCGTATGTGGAGAGTCATGATCAGGCTTTGGTGGGAGACAAGACAGTAATATTCAGGCTTATAGATGCCGATATGTACTGGCATTTCACAAAGGATGGAGGTAATGATGTTACGGCCAGAGGAATAGCGCTCCATAAGATGATCAGGCTCATAACGGCATCGGCAATCAATGGCGGATACCTGAATTTCATGGGCAATGAGTTCGGCCATCCTGAGTGGATTGATTTTCCGCGTGAAGGCAATGGCTGGAGCTACAAATATGCACGCCGTCAATGGAGTCTCATAGATAACAACTCTCTTGCGTTCGGCTGGTTGGGCGCTTTTGACAAAGCCATGATCGGGATTATTGGTTCAATAAAGGATTTCCAAAAGAGTCCTGTCGTGGAATATTGGCACGATGATGGAGACCAGGTCCTTGCTTTTGGACGTGATGACCTTGTTTTCGTTTTCAATTTCAATCCTGTCAAATCATTTCAGGATTACGGATTCCTGACTCCTGAAGGTAAATATCAGGTGATTCTGGATAGTGATGACGGAGAGTTCGGCGGTTATGGCCGTGTGGATGACTCCTGCGAGCATATTACAAATTTTGATCCTCTTTATGTGGGGAATAACAAGGGCTGGCTTAAACTGTATCTTCCGTCCAGAACGGCATTGGTACTAAAAAAAATCTCTTCCGATGAGAAATGACAGGGAGGCATCCGGTATCAGGATCATTTGTTTTGTCATGTTCCTTGCCTTTACTTTCTGCTGGTTGTTTTTGCAGAGAGATCTGCTGGTCTTTGCGGTCAAATCTTTTCCATATTATTCAAAGAGGACAACTGGACTTGTCAGTTACCTATATGTCTTTGTACTGCTGATATTTATTGTGCTGTCGGCTATACCGGTTATACGCCTTCTTTTCAAGTTTCGTAACGGGCAGTATTCATGCAACTTTGCTGTTTCTGCGTTTTTATTGGGATGTCTGACAGGATTTGACGGAGAACGTTTCTTTCCACAGAACGCTACCACTTGGATAGTAGGAGTATCGTTTTTGTTTTTTTTTCTGATTGTTCTCAAAATAGCGTCATTTATTAACCGTTCCGCCTCTTCCAGCGGTTCGCGTACAGTTGCATCCAATCTTCTGATCATGTCGCTGCTGTTTTGTCTGACAGCATATATGGGTAATACAGATGAAAATATACATCGTCGTTTGAGGATGGAAAAGCTGGTTGCCAAAGGCGATTACGTGAAGGCTCTTACAATAGGTATTGATGAGGAGGAGACAGAACCGGAAATCACTTTGCTTAGAGTAAAGGCTATGCTTGGGCTTGATCACGTCAAACCGGGAACAGGAGTTGGTGAACATCTTTTCCTATATCCTATAGCTGATGCTGATGTCCTGACTGACAGCTTGGAATCCTTGGTAAATGATCCCTTCTATGACTCTCGTTCTTTGCAGATAGCGTTGGCCATGCTGGAGTCCGATGTCGTCAGGGCTGATTCATTGATAGTACCTTTGATTTCGAATGGGTTCATTCCTGAATACTATATGCAGTTGCTTGTGCTTAGCGAGAACAGTGAAGCTGCCGAGTCTTTCCCTGATGAATTCGAAGCGGAAAGAAAGATATATACAAGTTTTTGTGAAGTATTGGCACCACTGAAGGGTGAGTCACCACAAGTTCAGGCGAACGCTACCTATTTGGAATATCACACCACCTATTTCTGGTACTATACTTTCAAGTAGTATTGACTCCAATAAACGAGCTTCAGTAAGTTTTCAGCCGGGTAATGAGAATTATGCAGTGTCACCCGCTTATATAAAAAAGGTGGAGGACCGAAGGGATCCTCCACCTTTTTTATATACTTGGAATAACTCTCCTTTTGCTGTTATTAGTAAGGCTAAAAGCCGTACCCGTCCGGAGGACGACCTGTTTCCATTAGGTAACTAAAAGGAGGTTGTATAATCGAAAACTGCGATTAGCAGTTTTCGATTGCACCCTGGGCGGCTGCCAGGCGAGCGATAGGCACGCGGAAAGGTGAGCAGCTCACGTAGTTCAGACCAACCTTGTCGCAGAATTTGACTGATGAAGGCTCGCCACCGTGCTCGCCGCAAATACCGCACTTGAGGTCAGGACGAACAGAACGACCCTTGTCAACAGCCATCTTGATAAGTTGTCCGACACCCTTCTGGTCCAGAACCTGGAACGGGTCAACCTTAAGGATCTTCTTCTCCAGATAAACCGGCAGGAATGAAGCAATATCATCACGTGAGTAACCGAATGTCATCTGAGTCAGGTCATTGGTGCCGAATGAGAAGTACTCAGCACGGGCAGCGACTGCGTCTGCAGTAAGAGCGGCACGCGGGATCTCAATCATTGTACCAACCTTGAACTCGAACGGCTTGACACCCTCTTCCTCAAATAGCTTGGCTGCTGTAGTGCGGATAATCTCCTCCTGCTGCTCGAACTCGTAGTGCTTACCTACCAGCGGAACCATAATCTCTGGTTTCGGATTCATGCCTTCCTTGCGGAGCTGGATTGCAGCACCTATGATAGCCTTGGTCTGCATCTCGGTGATCTCAGGATAGGTGTTACCCAGACGGCAACCGCGGTGACCCAGCATCGGGTTGTTCTCTGACAGAGACTCAACGCGAGCCTTGATCTGCTCCAGAGTTACGCCCATGGCATCAGCCATCTCCTGCTGACCCTTCTTATCGTGAGGTACGAACTCATGCAATGGGGGATCAAGAAGACGGATGTTAACTGGCAGTCCGTCCATAGCCTTGAGGATTCCGTAGAAGTCCTTGGTCTGGTAGGGGAGCAGCTTGGCAAGAGCCTTCTCGCGACCCTCCTTGTTCTCGGCCAGGATCATCTCACGCATAGCCTTGATCTTCTCGCCCTCAAAGAACATGTGCTCGGTACGGCACAGGCCGATACCAACGGCGCCGAATGTGCGGGCAACCTCAGCATCGTGAGGAGTGTCAGCATTTGTGCGTACAACCAGACGAGTGTACTTGTTGCAAAGATCCATCAGCTCAGCAAAGTCGCCGCTGATCTCGGCAGCCTTGGTCTCGATCTGGCCCTCGAATACCTGACCTGTAGATCCGTTGATTGAAATATAGTCACCTTCCTTAAGGACAACGTCCTCAATCTTAACAGTCTTCTTAACGTAGTCAACGCTAAGTGCACCGGCGCCTGATACGCAGCATTTACCCATACCACGGGCAACAACTGCAGCGTGGCTGGTCATACCGCCGCGGCATGTCAGGATACCCTCAGCAGCAGCCATACCGGCCAGATCCTCAGGTGAGGTCTCGATACGTACCATGATAACCTTGTGACCGTTCTTATGCCAAGCCTCAGCGTCATCGGCGTTGAATACAATCTGACCGCAAGCGGCACCTGGTGAAGCTGGAAGGCCGGTGGTAAGAACTTTCGCCTTTTTAAGAGCGTTCTTATCAAAAACAGGGTGGAGCAGCTCGTCGAGCTTCTGGGGCTCGCAACGCTGGATGGCGGTCTTCTCGTCAATCAGGCCCTCGTGCATCAGATCCATTGCAATCTTAACCATTGCGGTACCTGTGCGCTTACCGTTACGTGTCTGGAGGAACCATAGCTTGCCCTCCTGAACGGTGAACTCCATATCCTGCATATCGTGGTAGTGGTTCTCAAGCTTGGTCTGCAGAGCATCGAGCTCCTTGTAGATAGCGGGCATAGCCTCTTCCATCGAAGGATACTTGGCCTTGCGCTCTTCCTCAGATACGCCTGCCAGAGCAGCCCAACGCTTTGAACCTTCAATTGTAATCTGCTGCGGAGTGCGGATACCTGCTACTACGTCCTCACCCTGTGCGTTAACCAGATACTCACCATTGAACAGGTTCTCACCGGTAGCGGCGTCGCGGCTGAAGCATACACCTGTAGCAGATGTGTCACCCATGTTACCGAATACCATAGCCATAACTGATACGGCGGTACCCCACTCGTCGGGTATACCCTCCATCTTACGATACAGGATGGCGCGCTCGTTGTTCCATGAACCGAATACAGCGCAGATAGCGCCCCAGAGCTGATCCATAGCGCTGGTGGGGAAGTCCTGACCGGTGCGCTCCTTAACGGCAGCCTTGAACAGCTTAACCAGTTTCTTCAGGTCGTCAACGCTCAGGTCCTTGTCCAGAACCACGCCGCTCTCCTCCTTAACTTTCTCTATGATGGCCTCGAACGGATCAACATCAGTCTTGCTTACGGGCTTCATGCCCAGAACTACGTCACCGTACATCTGTACAAAACGACGGTAGCTGTCCCAAGCGAAGTGTGGGTTGTTGGTCTTGCGTGACAGACCCTCTACAACCTCATCATTGAGTCCCAGGTTCAGGATGGTATCCATCATACCCGGCATTGAAGCGCGGGCACCTGAACGTACTGATACCAGAAGGGGATTCTGAACATCACCGAACTTTGAATTCATCAGTTTCTCGATGTGGTGTATAGCCTCCTCAACATCGTTCTTCAGAATGGCTACAACCTTGTCGCGACCTATCTGATAGTACTCGTTGCAAACATCGGTGGTGATGGTGAAACCCGGAGGTACCGGTACACCAAGCAGATTCATCTCAGCCAGGTTGGCACCTTTACCACCCAGCAGATTGCGCATTTGGGCATTTCCCTCAGCTTGTCCGTTTCCGAACTTGTAAACTCTTTTTTCGCTCATAAGTCGATAATATTATGTTGTTTATGTCTTTTTTCTGACGTTTGTCCGTTGCTCATTTTTTGCGGGTGCAAAGGTACTTATTTTTTGTTATATATATTTATCTTATTAATAAAATCTTTGGAGATGACTTTGGTGACGCCCATTGGTTTTTGTCAAGGTCAATGCCAAAGCCAAAGTAATTGATTACCTTTGTGGCAAAAAAAGGAAGGATAATGTCCAGAAAGAAACGCGAACAGCCTATAATAAATAATATAACGATAACCGGTGTGGCTGCTGAGGGTAAAGCCTTGGCACGTATAAACGATATGGTCGTTTTTGTGCCGTTTGCCGCACCTGGTGATGTGGTTGATCTCAAAATTCTCAAGAAAAAACACAATTACGCAGAGGCCGTGGTGGTAAATTTCCGTGAATTTTCCAAGGTCCGTTCAGTTCCTTTTTGTGAACATTTCGGTATATGCGGCGGATGCAAATGGCAAAATCTGCCCTACGAGGAACAGTTGCGTTACAAGCAGCAGCAGGTTATAGACTGCTTAACCAGGATTGCTAAGGTGGAGCTGCCTGAAATCAGCCCTATTCTAGGCTCTGATTCTGTAATGCATTACCGCAACAAACTGGAATATTCGTTCAGTAATATGCGATGGCTTTCGGCCGAAGAGTTGAGGTCATTGGAGAATCCTGACAATACAGCTGAACGTAAGCAGCCTGGACTTGGATTCCATATACCCGGAGCTTTTGACAAGGTGCTTCATATTAACAGCTGCAAACTCCAGGATGAGATATCGGACCGCATAAGAAATGCTGCGTTCGCATACGCAGTTGAGCATGGGATTCCTTTTATTAATCTGCGCTCTCTTGACGGTGTGATGCGTGACATGATGGTCCGTGTGGTGACTACAGGACAGATTATGGTGTTGGTTCAGGCTAAAGTGTCAACCTCATCGGAACAGGAACAGTTAATGGGTCTGATGCAATTTCTTTCAGATAGTTTTCCTGAGATCACATCACTTCTCTATGTGATAAACAACAAGTGTAATGACACTTTCGGTGATCTTGATGTCCATGTGTTCCGCGGTGATGAGTGCATATATGAAACCATGGAGAACCTCAGATTTAAAATAGGCCCGAAATCTTTCTTCCAGACGAACAGCCGTCAGGCATACAAACTCTACTCCACGGTAAGGAGACTTGCTTCCCTATGTGCCGATGATGTGGTATATGATCTTTATACTGGCACCGGAACAATTGCACTGTTTCTTGCTGGTGGGGTGAAAAAGGTTATAGGGATTGAATACGTTCCGGAGGCTATTGAGGATGCCAAGGTGAATGCCATTGAAAATGGTATTGCAAATGCGGAATTTTTCGCCGGCGACATGAAAGATGTGCTGAATGCAGGTTTCATTGCTGAACACGGCATCCCCGATGTGATAATAACCGATCCCCCACGTGCAGGAATGCATACTGATGTAGTGAGCGTGATTCTTGATGCTGCACCAAAACGTATAGTATATGTAAGCTGCAATCCTGCTACTCATGCTCGTGATGTGGCCTTGCTTGACAACGGATACCGTGTGGCGGCTGTCCAACCTGTAGATATGTTTCCTCATACCCAACATGTAGAGGTTGTCACCTTGCTGGAAAAACGCTGATTAACAGATACGGATTTCTACCTTTTAGCCGTACCAGTAATCTGTCAGCCCCCCCATTTTGCTCTGTAAATCCGAGTCAACTTTTTTATGGAAACACATAATGCAGCAGTTTTGCAACGCTTT
Organism: Bacteroidaceae bacterium; assembly: GCA_017551845.1. The sequence continues at coordinate 12,727 of JAFZKR010000153.1, read as the reverse complement.
TTCCTTTGATTGTATCTGTTTCTTGAGCAATTTTGCATTGTAATTCTTTCTCATCAGGGAGGCGAATTGCAAAAAAGTTGTTAAAGCGGGGGACCAGACTTAACAACAGGATAAAATTATTATAAATTGTATTGAGCAGGTGTGGCTAAATAGCTTTGATGCTGTTTTTTGCTCTATCTTTGCAAACGAAACCTGAAAATGATATGAAAAATATGTTTTTGAAAAGATTGATTGTTGCGGCAGGAGTGATGTTCCTTTCCTTGACCATGAGCGAATCGAAAGCTGTCGATACCATTAAGGTGGTTACACCCGAAAACGGTGAGATTATCATTACACAGCCTGAATTCCGTGGCGGTACGGCAGCCATGAAAAAGTACATTGATGATAATTTCGTCTATCCGGATGATGCTGCCAAACGGTCCGTAAGCGGTAAGATGGAGGTTGAATTCACCATTGAGAAATCAGGTGATGTGTCATACGTTAATATACTTAAAGGTCTCGATTATTCCATTGACGAGGAGGTCCTTAGGCTTTTGAAAGCGATGCCGCGATGGATTCCTGCCACCAAGAACGGTACTCCGGTAAGATACAAGGTGTCCATGCCGCTGAATATCCGTGTCTCAAGAAACAGAAAATCAAGCACTGCTCTTCAGGGAGTTGACGAGAGATAAAAATACTGTTATGAAAAAGATTACTATATCCGTTTTTACTTGCACTGCCATGATGCTGTGCGGTTGTGGTGATGAGTATCCCACCTATGTCAATAACTACAATACATACGAGGTGACACGTCCGGGCATCCAGATGTTCACGGATTATATTGAGGCCGATGGAAAAAACTGGTTGACCGACGGAGTGGAAGGAAAGCCCGGTTTCTATGTTTATCAGACATTTGATTTCCCTGAGATTAACGATAATGTCCTTGAGAATGGTGCTGTTCTGGTTTACATGGTGGATTCTGACGGACGTGACAATATTCTTCCGTACGTCTTTCCTGTTATAAATGAAAACAGCAGGATTCTGATGCAGAATGTGCGTTATGATGTAGAGAAAGGTAAACTTACGCTGATAATAGAGTGGGAGGATTTCAGAAATTACGCTAACCCCCAAGAAAAATTCTCATACAAGGTGTGCATACTTGAACCGGACAAGCAGAATTGATATCAGACAGACTGATGTCCTATAAGAATAAGGGTGGTGGCTCCTATGGTGATTACGGCTCCGTCTTCTATTCTTGCCCGTTCATTATCACTCAGAATCCGGTTTGAAAGGAAAGTGCCTGTCAGGCTGGGAAAATCACGCAGTGTGTAGGTTATCTCTCCTGATGGTTCCTTCTTTACAGTAATGATACAGTGCCGTCGGTCCATGCTGCGGTCAGTCGTATCAATAGGTATAGTGATTTTATCACCAGGATTGTAGCGTCCAATGATATTGTCACCTTCCTTGAGAGGGAAAGACTGATGATAGGCAAAGACGTTCTCTATTACCTCTATGGTACCGAAACCCATATCTTGGATATCTTTTGAAACGGAAGCCTCTTTACGCGTTGCGGTCAATGCGGCGGTTCCGATCTTAATACGGAACTTGCGCCGGCATGACTCACATTCAAAAACCAGTGATTGGCCGTTGGTATAGAGGGTCTCATCAAAGGTGTTGAAGTGATTGCATTTAGGGCATCTGATCCTTTTCATATTGATGTTTTGACCGTTTGCAAAAAAAAAGCTGACCTGTAAGCCGGGTTCTGTAGCGAGATTCAAGACCTCGCTGTCTGTCATTAATCTTGACCCGCCGTCACCGGCAGGCTCCGTGACTGATGTCACGCGCGTTCTACCCTCCGGCTTGGGCGAGCAGCCCTCTGACGCCGGTTTACATGAACTTGCAACTTCCAAGGCACACAGCACCTGTGTTACCATAGGCCTGGTGGGCTCTTACCCCGCCTTCTCACCCTTGCCGTGCTTGGCGGCGGTTGTTTTCTTCTGCGCTGCTCAGCTGTTGCCAGCTGCTTCCCGTTAGGAAGTGGAATGCTCTCTGTTGCCCGGACTTTCCTCTGATCACAACGTGTCAGCGACAGACCGGTCAGCTTCATGGAGTGCAAAGATAGTGCAATTCTTTTTGTCAATTCCGTCGCTTACACTATTTTTGCTATTTGAAATATATAATATGGTGTAATTCAATTCTAACGATATGAAATCATCAAGATTTTTCTCCGTTTTATCGTTGATGTCGGCGATATGTCTCGGTATCTGTTCTCAGAACAAGAACGGTGGTATCAGCGAATCGATGCTTTCCCGTATCCGTGAAGGCTACAAGGATACTCCTGCTGAAAAAGCTATACGGAATGCTTTGGCTGGTCAGTCAATTGCATTGCTTGCTGTGAATGCTGATAACGCTTCCATGATGGATACCCATTTCTCCGACAGAGTACCTACGAAAGGTATCACTGACCAGCGTTCTTCCGGACGTTGCTGGTTGTTTACCGGACTGAATGTGTTAAGGGCGCGAATGATTCAGAAATATGATCTTGGGGAATTCGAGTTCAGTCAGAACTACATTTCGTTCTATGATCTGCTTGAAAAGTCGAATCTCTTTTTGCAGGCCATCATAGATACCCGTAACCTGGACTTTGACGACAGGAAGGTGGATTGGTTATTCAAGAATCCTATAGGTGACGGCGGACAGTTTACAGGCGTTTCAAACCTGATAATGAAATATGGTTTGGTGCCAAAGGAAATCATGCCGGAAACATACCAGAGTAACAGTACGAGTGAGATGCGCTCAATTCTTTCAAACAAACTGCGTCAGTACGGTCTTGAACTCAGGGAACTGAAGTCATCCGATGCGACTGTACGAAAAACAGAGATGCTTGCAGAAATCTATTCGGTTCTGGTGAAGTGTCTTGGTGTGCCTCCTATGGATTTCGAATGGACAAGATATGACAGTAAGGGCAATTTCGTGAGCCGCAGGAGATATACACCCAAGGAGTTTTATTATGAGTATGTAGGAACTGATCTGGAGAATAACTATATTATGGTTATGAATGATCCTACAAGAGATTATTACAAGACATACGAAATAGAGTATGACCGTCACGTATATGACGGCGACAACTGGGTCTATATCAATCTTCCTGTAGAACGTATTAAGGAGATGGCTGTAGCATCGATCAAGGACAGTACCGCTCTGTATTTTTCATGTGATGTCCGCAAGTTCCTGGATTCATCCAAGGGTACTCTGGACTTGGCCAACATGGATTACAGTTCACTGTTCGGTACAGATTTTTCTATGGATAAGAAACAACGTATCCAGACTTATGCCAGTGCGTCATCTCACGCAATGACCCTGATAGCTGTTGACCTTGATGACAATGGCTCTCCCCGAAAATGGATGGTAGAGAACAGCTGGGGAGCTTCTTCAGGATACAGGGGAAATCTTATTATGACTGACGAATGGTTCAATGAGTATATGTTCCGTCTTGTGATCGAGAAAAAATATGTGCCGGCCGATATTCTGGATCTGCTAAAGAAAAAGGCGGTCATGCTTCCCGCTTGGGATCCCATGTTCCTTCCTGAAGATTAGTAATTATTATTTGTGACATAGATTATGAAAAAACTGAGTTTATACCTGCTGGCCTTCGTTATGATTGCTGGAGTGGTTTCGTGTTCCGGAAAGTATGAAACTTTCAAAGGTGATCCTATGGGTACTAAGATTTATACCCTGAAGAATGGCCTGAAAATATATATGACAGTCAACAAGGAGGAACCTCGTCTCCAGACTTTCATTGCTGTCAGGAACGGAGGAAAGAATGATCCCTCGGATAACACAGGTCTGGCACATTATCTGGAGCATATCATGTTCAAGGGAACAGAGAGTTTCGGGACATCGGATTTCGAGGCCGAAAAGCCTCTGCTTGACCAGATTGAGAACCTTTACGATATATACCGTACCAAGACTGATCCGGAGGAACGCAAGGCAATATATCATCAGATAGATTCCATCAGTTACAAGGCATCGCTTATTTCTATTCCTAACGAATACGACAAACTGATGGCTGTGATTGGTGCCCAGGGGACCAATGCTTTCACGTCTACCGATGTCACTTGCTATACTGAAGATATACCGTCCAACCAGATTGACAACTGGGCCAGAATCCAGGCGGACCGTTTCCGAAACATGGTGATACGTGGATTCCATACCGAACTGGAAGCTGTCTATGAGGAGTACAACATGTATTTGAATGAGGATACCGAAAACGCTCTTTATGCTATTGACTCCGTCCTGTACAAGAATCATCCTTACGGACTGCAACAGGTGATAGGTACACAGGAACATCTAAAGAATCCGTCGATCAGTGCCATTAAGAGACAGAAAGAGATGATGTATGTTCCTAATAACATAGCCATTTGTGTATCAGGTGATTTTGATCCTGACAGTTTTGTCAAAACGATTGAGAAATATTTCGGTTCTTGGGAACCCAATCCTGATATTCCTGTCTTAACGTATAAGCCTGAAGAACCTGTCACGGAACCTGTCGTGAAGCATGTTTATGGAACAGAATCGGAGTTCGTGATTATGGGGTGGCGTTGTCCGGGTGAGAAAGAGAACTCTCTCGAACGCGACATTCAAAGCATTGTGACTGCTATATTGAACAATGGCAAGTGCGGTCTGATTGATGTTGACCTGATGCAGCAGCAAAAAGTTCTAGCAGCCGGCGTGGAGATATATGACAGAACAGATTACAACGATTTCCTTCTGTTCGGATACCCTAAGGAAGGCCAGACTCTTGATGAGGTCAAGGAACTGGGACTCCAGGAAATTGCCAAATTAAGGGCTGGTGATTTTGATGAGGATCTTATCAAAGCTGCTGTGGCTAATTTCAAGCTTTCCAGGATGCGTTCGCTTGAGTCCAACCGCAGTCGCGCCATGCTGTATGTCAATTCGTTCATCAATATGACAGACTGGGCCGATGAGGTTACGCTTCTTGACCGTTTGGAAAAGGTTACCAAGGCCGATGTGATTGCTTGGGCCGGAAAATACCTGAGTGACAATTCATACGTAGTTGCATATAAACACCTTGGCGAGAATCCGAGGAGCAACAAGATTGTCGCACCGGAGATTACTCCAATAGCTACCAACCGTGATATGCAGAGTACTTTTCTCCATGAAATATCTGCCGTTCAGGTCAAACCAATAGAACCCTCCTTTGTCAATTTTGACAAGGATATTTCAGTGTCGGATATCAGAGACGGATTACAGTTGCTTTATACTAAGAATGCCAGGAATGACATTGCTACGGTACAGTTCCAGTTTGATTTGGGAAATAGTTCCGATCCTGCTCTGGACATGGCTTTTTCGTACCTTGATTATTTAGGCACTCCTTCGCGTACAGTCAATGAAATTGGTCTGGACGAGTTCAAGATAGCCGGAAGTCACAGCTTTTCTGTTGGCGACAACAGTCTTACCTATTCTGTAAGCGGCCTTAGCGAGAACCTTGGCGACATGATAGATATTGTGGAGGATATCATTCTCAACGCAATACCTGACGAAGAGATTCTCACCAATCTCAAAGCTGATTTTCTCATGTCCAGACAGATGTCAAAGACAAATCAGAACAGTTGCTGGAGGGCACTCCAGGATTATGTGATATATGGCCCGGAGTATGTAAAATCCATTACCCTTTCCAATGAGCGTATGATGTCAATGACATCGGAGGAATTGCTTGGACTTGTAAAGGATGTGTTGACTAAGTCACATAGGATTCTTTATTATGGTCCTCAGGATGAGAAGGAGGTAAAGAAAATATTGGCTGACCATCATAAGGTTTCTGACAAGCTGTCACCTTTAACCAGAAGATTCGCCCAAAAGCGTGTCGTGACTGAACCGGCTGTATATGTAGCTCCCTATGATTCCCGTCAATTCAGTTATATCCAGTATTCGGATCGTGGCGAGAAGTTCTCTATTGACGATGTTGCCGGATTACAACTGTTCAACGAATACTTTGGCGGAGGAATGAATACCGTAGTTTTTCAGGAGATGCGTGAAGCTAGAGCACTTGCCTACAGTGCCGGCGCAATCATGAATCGTCCGACTTTCAAAGATGATACATACAGCTTCTATGCGAGAATTGGCTCGCAGAATGATAAACTTAAGGCTGCGGTTGAGGCATTCGATCAGATTATCAATGATATGCCTCAGTCTGACAAATCATTTGAAATTGCCAAGAAATCAGTTGAATCAACATTACGCACAAGAAGGGTGACAGGTATGGGACTTCTGAACAGCTATATGTCCGCCCGTTTTATGGGACTCAAAGAACCTCTTGACAGGCAGATATTCGAGAATCTGCCTTCACAGGACTTGAATTCTCTTGTAAGTTTCCAGAAAAAATGGATAAAAGACCGTACATATATTTATGCCATATTGGGAGATCCTGAAGATTTGGACCAGGACTTTCTCAGTACGCTCGGACCTGTTGTCATGTTGTCACTCGATGATATTTTCTGCTACGGTCAGAATTGAACCGATAAGTAATTATTTGTTAAATGAGAACTTTAATGGTTAATTATTGGAAATTATGATACTCTGAATATAACATTGGCACTTTTGTTGTGTATATTTGAGTGAGAGAAATGTTAAACATAACCGATTAATTAACCAAAAGGAGAAAATAGATTATGAAAAAGACAATTAAAATCGCGCTTTATTCATTATTGTTAATAGGGTGCTGTGCTATTGCGGCAGGTGTTACTACATATCTTGTCAACAAGAACAACAAGAGCATTGACCATGTATATGTCACTGAAACAGCTGTGCCATACTCGGGAGTTAGCAGCCTTTCCATGTCTGCTGCTTCAAGAACTCAGCCTGTTGATCTTACTGAGGCTGCTGAGATGACAGTCCATGGCGTTGTACATATCAAGGCCACCGTAAATGGACGTACACAGACTATTCAGGAGACGCCTGACATATTCGAGTATTTTTTCGGATTTGCCCAGCCGCGTCAGCGTCAGATCCAAAGCCGTCCTCAGGTGGGATATGGTTCTGGAGTGATTTTGTCCAAGGATGGTTATATAGTAACCAATAATCATGTGATTGACAAGGCTGATGATATTGAGGTTACACTTAATGACAGTCGTGTTTTCCATGCATCACTTGTTGGCAAGGACGAGAATACAGACCTTGCTCTCATTAAGATTGAGGGCGATGAATTTCCTGTGATTCCCATGGGTAATTCGGATGAGCTTAAATTAGGTGAATGGGTTCTTGCTGTAGGAAATCCCTTCAATCTTACTTCGAGTGTCACTGCCGGTGTGGTTAGTGCAAAGGCCAGAAAGATTGGCATCTATGAAGGAAGTGAAAGTATTGAGTCGTTTATACAGACGGATGCCGCCATCAACATGGGTAACAGTGGTGGTGCTTTGGTGAATGTAAAAGGTGAGCTGGTGGGAATAAACTCTGCTCTCGAGTCACCCACGGGAACGTATGCAGGATATGGTTTCGCCATACCTACTACAATTGTAAGGAAAGTTGTGTCAGACCTTAAAGAGTACGGTTCAGTACAGCGTGCAATACTCGGAATTCGTGGAGGTGATGTGGCGTCCATGCGTCAGTTGGATGAAAACAAGGAAAAGGATTTCGGTACCCTTGAAGGCGTCTATGTCAGTGAGGTTTCTGATGGTGGCGGAGCACTTGCTGCTGGTCTGAAAGAGGGTGACATAATCACTGCCATAAACGGAAAAAAGGTTAAGACCATGACCGAACTGCAGGAGACGATAGTCCAGTTCAGTCCCGGTGATAAAGTTGAGGTTACTGTTCTTCGTGACAAGAAAACCAGGAAGATTGATGTGGAGCTCAAGAACTTCAAGGGTAATACCGATGTTGTGAAGACATCCGATTTTGATAACCTCGGAGCTGAATTTAAGGAGGTTCCGGAACAGACACGCCGTCAGTTGAACATTGGTTACGGTATGCAGGTGAGTGGATTGAAGGACGGACTTCTTAGGAAAAACGGAATTCAGCGAGGATTCATTATCCTTAAGATCAACAGTCGTCAGATAAAGAGTCAGGATGACATTGAACAGGTTTACAATGAGGCGGTTAAATCACCTGATCAGGTTCTTTTCATAACAGGAATATATCCTTCGGGGCGTAGGGCTAACTATGCCGTAAGTCTGGACGAATAACTTTTCCCGGACCGGAAGTAAATGATTGATTGGAGCGGATGCGCCGCTCCAATCAATTTGTTTAAAAAAGTTGATTATATATATTATTATTAATATCTTTGCAGCCAATTCGCCCGAATTTCTACAGGTTGAGCGGGTGTTTCAAAAAGTAAACAATTCACTATATATACTGAATAATGAGGCAATTAAAAATCACAAAGAGCATTACGAACCGTGAAAGCGCATCATTGGATAAGTATCTCCAGGAGATTGGTCGTGAAGAGCTTATCACAGTTGAGGAAGAGGTTGAGCTCGCCCAGCGTATCCGTAAGGGTGACAGAGCCGCTCTTGAAAAACTCACCCGTGCCAATCTTCGTTTTGTGGTGTCTGTCTCCAAACAGTATCAGAATCAGGGGCTTAGCCTTCCTGATTTAATCAATGAGGGTAATTTGGGACTCATCAAAGCCGCTGAAAAGTTCGATGAGACAAGGGGCTTTAAATTCATAAGCTATGCCGTTTGGTGGATACGCCAGTCTATCCTGCAGGCACTTGCAGAACAAGCTCGTATAGTTCGTTTGCCACTTAATCAGGTCGGTTCCCTTAACAAGATAAGTAAGGCACTGTCAAAGTTTGAGCAGGATAACGAGCGCCGTCCTTCACCTGAGGAACTTGCTGAGGTACTGGATATTCCTGTTGAAAAGATAGCTGATACGTTGAAGGTTTCGGGTCGTCATATATCAGTTGATGCACCTTTTGTGGATGGAGAGGACAACAGTTTGCTGGATGTTCTTGTAAATGACGATTCCCCAATGGCAGACAGGACTCTTGTCAACGAATCCCTTTCTAAGGAGATAGACAGGGCCTTGTCAACTCTTACGGATCGCGAGAAGGATATTATAAGGATGTTTTTTGGAATAGGTTGCCGTGAGATGACTCTTGAGGAAATCGGTGACAAGTTTGGCCTGACGCGTGAACGTGTCCGTCAAATCAAGGAGAAAGCAATCCGTCGTCTGCGTCAAAATTCACGCAGCAAACTGCTCAAATCATATCTTGGCTAACCGGATATCATGCGAATTAGGTGTTTATTGATGGCTTGTCTGTTGGCAATGGCAACATCTGTCTTCAGTTCAGCCCAGATTGCAGACAGGACACAGAGCCCTGTACTTCAACCTGGCGAAGGACTCACTAAATCCAAAAAGGACGTGGAGTCTATGAGGAATGACAAGCAGGATAAAAAAGCCAGGATAACCGATGTATATGTTTGTGCTTTTTCTTTTTCGCTGGTCGATTCCATAATGTACATGTCCAACATTTATAAGATAGAAAAGGCAACTGTAAGAAATAAATGGTTTCTTGAGAATCGTGCCGATTTGGAACAAAAGTTTGAGGAGTATGTCAGAGGAAGGGCCGGTGGTGATTTGCAACTCTCTTCACTGTTTTTCTCAGAAAAAGAAAAGAAAGTGTTGAAAGAGAGAGAGAGAATTATTAAGAAAAACAGAAAGAAAAATAAGTTCAAGGTTCAATATACCGGTGCTGATTTCAGATTTTAATCAGGTCCTCAATATTGCAGATGAACAGCAATTCTTACGCCCTGGAGATCCACATCCGGGGTGTTTCTGTATGTTATTCTGCGGAAGTAGCTTATTGACATTATTTTGAAGATGTTCTCAACGCCCAATCCGGTTTCGATGAAGGGGGATTTTATCTCGGTGCCGGTCGCCTGACTTCGGTCGGTCGGGTATAGGAACAGATTTCCACTGGAATCTTTCTTGGGATTATTCCGGTCCGAGAGTGTACCCCAGACTCCTCTGAAATAGACGGCCTCCCTCAACTTCAAACTGTTAATGACCGGAATCCTATTTAGGACAAGTCCATTCATATACCATACTATATCCCATGTGATATGGCTGTCCATAAAAAATTCCATTGGAGTCATTGTCTCGAAAGTCTCTTTACGGTAAGTATAGGAAAGATTAGCACTTGGTATGAAAAGTAGCGGATAGGGAACCTGTCCCCAAATTTTTCCGGCATTAAGCATGACATTGAAATAGCCTACCGGAGCGGTCATAATTTTCTGACGGTAGGAGAAATCGGCTTTGAACATGGAGTAGTCACTGCCAAGGAACCCCTTCCGTGCCAAAGTACCGTTGATAGTGAAGACCGGTAGTTCCGGAGTCTTGCTGACCCTGTTCCACTTGTGTTGGATGAATTTTTCTCCGGGAGCATATCTTAATCCTATCTCAATTTCGCTTTGGCTTATCTCCTTGACAGGAGTTCTGGAACCGTCATTACGGAGCATAGGTATGAATCTTGTCGATTCGTTTACGCGGTTCCTTAGCGTGCTGGTTAAAGAGAGGCCTGAGTGACGCTCCAGAGTATAGATCAGTTCACTGTTCCTGACATAACCGACCATGTTGTCCGGAAGTCTTTTGAGAGAGAGGAGGGCATTGTCCTTGTTGGTATAGGCGTATCGTTGGCCGTACTGATAAATGTCGTTTTCATATTGAAGCCTTAATGAGTGGATTGGAAATTCGTTCCACTGCTCCCGCTTGGGCTTGAAGGAGTATTCGAGACGACCATAGTATTTGAAACGTCGGTCATTGACACCATATATCAGATATCCTGTCCCGAATAGATGAGGATTAAGATGAGCAGTAGTCATACCACCGAGTTTCAACCTTAATCCTTCAATTCCGTTCCAGCTTGCCATAGTGTTCACGGGTCCGATGTAAAAAGGTGTCTTTTCTTCTTTTACAGGAATAAAACCGGAAAACAACAGGTTGATGAACTGCTCGGTCCAGTAATAGATGGGAACTTCACGCAGCCTTGCTATCATCTCTTTGATATCTTCCGTTTTTCCTCCGCCTCTGTTCACGTCAGTATTTCGATATGCCGACCAGAATTCCTTGTTTCTGTGGAGTGCCTCTTCCTGTTCTATTATCTGTTCCTGGTGTGTGAACGGTTCGCGGTCAACATCATCATTGAACCGATAGTCAGAGTAGGATACTTCCCTTCGTCCGTATATACCCTCAACATAAGGGTCATATACTGAAAGTTCTGCTGTAATGCATTCATAAGTGAGCAACCGTGGATGTTGCTCGTCTCTGGAGAACCTCTGTTCCAGATTCATATATTCTACGAAATTCAGATTAATGTCATATGGAATATTCATTTGAATCCATTTGACAAAATGTAAAGAATCTGATGTGACATATATGTGTCCTGTGAAACCGAAGGATTGTGGGTTTCGCGGTACGAAAGAAAGATCTATGCATTCCTCTCCTTCGACCGATAATGTATCCATGATATAGTATTTATAATATAAGGTGGCATAATCAGAAAAAGGACTCACAAACTCATTACGCAGAATCAGAACTTTTTCATTGAACAGGTCCACGTCACGTAATGTGGCATCGGCAGCAGCTTTGACTTCTTCGTCTGGCAGAAAATCTTCGATTCCAACCCATTCGCGACCGTGTATGACCTGTTTCTCTCTCTTGGGCTTCTGTCGGAAATAGTCAGTGGCAACCATTTCTCGTGTGGATACATTGAGTATAGGCCTGCCGGACACCATGGATGTGTCAATGTATTCGCTCAGGAATGGGAACTTGTTGAACAGCGCTTTCTGCTGTTTTTCTTTTGTGAAATTGTCGATAGCCACTACATATGTTTCGTACCTTTTTCGAGAAACATATTCATTATTGAAGGGGTTGTTTTTATTCTTTTGTCTTATAATATCTTCTATCAATCCGACTGCTGGATTGTCCTTGTTCCTGTAGCGTTCTTTTTCAGGTGTTATTACCACCTCATCCAGATTGACTGTTTCGGTGTTTAATGTAACGTCAAGCGGAAAGACCGTCTTGTCCGAGAGTTCAATGGAATATTCCTTGTATCCAACTGATGATATGATAAGCGTTTGTCCTTCCAATTTGCCGTTGAATGAAAAATTACCCCTATTGTCCGTTATGCATCCGCTTGTCAGGCCTTTGAGGCGTACCGTAGTGTTTGGTAGTGCTTTTCCTTCGGTATCATGTACATTTCCACTGATTCTTACAGTCTGTGCTTGGGCTATAAGAACTGTATGTAGGAATAGTGCCAATAATATCAATGTTTTTCGTAATCCCATGGAAAATGTCTGTTTAAGGAAATGCCGGGTTTTATGAAAACGTATTCTGACAGATTTTTGTTACGGCGCAAAATTATAAAAATATCTGCTGAGAAGGTATCCGATAGTCATAAAGCTTTTATATGTATTGTCATATAATACACGTGAGTGTTTCATTTGTTGATAACTGTGAAAAAAATATTGAAAAAAATCCGATTTTGTTTGGCTGGTTTATAAAGTCGCCGTATCTTTGCATCCGCTTTCTGAAAGGAACAGCATCTTAAAGCGATCTTTGATACGATTTCATACAGACAAGTAGTACGACGGGCGTGCTTGAATAAAGTATGTCCGAGGGTAATACGAACCGTCAATAACAAAGAAGAGAATAGAGACGGACCTGAGCGAAAAAAAGACAGACTGGTGCGTCCATATTAAGCTGCGTGCCCTGTGCACGTTTTTTTAT
>JAFZKR010000016.1 GCA_017551845.1 Bacteroidaceae bacterium | reverse complement strand
ATATAACAAGAAGCCTGTCAATCCTAACGACAAGAGGCAAACTGCAAACAGCAAGAAATGAAATCTATGCTTTCTTGTCAATTGCTGTTTCAGAGAATTATAGGTATTGGAAATAAGATATTCATCAACGACACTAACTTTCTGCAGATTGGTAATAGAATCATATAAGTTCTCATATTTCTCCATGTATGAGAGAGCATCATCAGTATTCCCGAATTTGACCGACAGTTTTGCCAGTTTGTTGTAATTTTCATAAACGGTGTGTATTTCTTCCAAGCAGTCCAATGATTTGAGATGATAAATGTATGCTGAATCATATTGCCCTGTCTCATAAAAAATGTCACCCTTTATACTGAAACCCGCACCAGAGATATTGGAACTCTCCGTAATGGACAGATATCTGTTTATATAGTACATGGCTTTATCATAATCATCATAAATATATAAATACATCTTGGATAGATTCAAGAATGACTGCCGCAACCGGCTGCTTGCTGTTTTAGGACTGATAATAATCTCTTGAAACAGGCTATCCGCAACAGAATATTCTTTAGAATAAAAACAAGATAATGCAATATAATATTCTATATTGTGTTCAAGATGCGTATCATGCATACGTACAGCGTTATCATAACAGTTTTGAAAAATTCTTTTCGCTTCATGATACCTTTTCTGCCTTATTAGACAACTCCCAAGATTCTGCTCCATAAGAGCATAATACCGTATCAAGGTATCAGGGAACAGGTTCTTGGCATTAAGATAAGCTTCAATGGCTTTTACGTCATTTTTGGACATACCATATACACAGCCCTGTGTGTACCAAGCCATAGCTGCACGATAGCGACGGTTCTTAGAACCGTTATACGGGGTTCCGTAATACTCAGTTGCAGTAAGTATTAGGCTGTCACTTATCACTGGCTGGTAATTCTTGTACTCAGCTTGTGTCCTAAGGACAGCATACCATGCGTGCTGGCTCTTGCTTTCGGGCTCAGGGAAAGTGCGGAACAAGCTGTCGGCCCGGACCGGGTCAGTCTCTATGAGTTGTTCCATATAATTGAGATCGCTGTTGTGACTGCATGACACAGCTAAAACAGCAACCATAATCCACACAAGCCTTACAGCCCTTTTCATGATAATCACACAAAAGTGGAAGAGAGGGGGCCGGAACCGTGGAAGATGTCTTTTATCAATGAGAAGTATGAGGCGAGAAGTATAGGTCCTAAGATGCTCCCCACCAAGGCAAAGATGCTTATTATAAGTGAAGCTGTAAGGAATCCCTTGAGTTTGTAACGCTCCGGATCAACTTTAACGATTTTGCGGCCCTTGAGGCTCTTGACAAAGGCTATCAGAGAGAATATCAGTCCTAAAACGGGTATGATTGATGACTCGTTAGCCACGAGTGACCATACGAAACTGCTTATGGCATGAGGAGCGGTTTCACGGCCTGACTCCGTATCGGTATCCTCAAGGGGGGCTTCATCGACGGGTTCGGGTTCCTGAACCACTGTCTCCTCAACGACAGGGGGCTCACCCTCCTCAAGCGGTTGATTTTCCTGGTTCTCATTGATTTCGGTGTTTATGGCTACACCTACTTGTGTGCCGCAGAAAGGACAGAACACTGCATTTTCAGGCAATTCCTTGCCGCAATTGTAACAAAACATAATTCAGCTCTATTAATTGACAGTTAATGTTATGGGATTACAAATCTACTGTTTTTTTCATTCACCGCCTATGGTTCTGGCTATTTTGCCGATATTAAGGCTGCGGGCCGATGCATCGATGATGTCCTTATATACACCTCCTTTCTTATATACTTCATCAGGATGTCCTGACTCCTCCACATGGCCTCTCTGAAGGGCATAGACCATATCGCTGTCTATTATCTGGGATATGCTGTGGGAGATTATGATTACGGTACGGTCCTTCTTGATGGCATCTATGCTGTTCTTTATCTGCTCGGTGGCTATCGCATCAAGGCTTGCCGTAGGCTCGTCCAGGAAGATAACCGGCGGATTCTTGAGGAACAGGCGGGCTATGGCTATACGCTGCTGCTGTCCGCCGGAAAGGTCGGTGGCCTTGTTACGGAACTGCATGGGGAGAGCCATTATCTGGTCATAGATGCAGGCTTTACGGGCTGCTTCCTCCACCTCCTCATGGGTGGCATCGGGCTTGCCGTATAATATGTTTTCCTCAATGGTGCCGTCAAAGATATGGTTCTTCTGGAGGACCAGTCCTATGTGGTCACGCAGATACTTGGTATCATATTCCCGAAGGTCCACGCCATCCAGCGTTATGGTGCCCTGCTGGGGTTCATAGAACTTGTCCAACAGATTCACTATGGTGCTCTTTCCTGCGCCGGAGAGTCCCACCAGGGCTGTAATACGGCCGGGTTCTATGGTCATGTCAACTCCGAAGAGCGCCTGATTGCCGTTAGGATAGGTGAAATAGACGCCTGTAAGCTTGAACTCTCCACGTATCTTGTCCGGCCGGTATGTGCCCGACGGCTCTACCTCACTGTCCGAGTTGAGTATGTCGAAGAATCCTTCGGCATATATGAGAGCATCGTTCACATCATCAAATATGCGCTGGAGCTGTGTGATGGGAGCTATCACATTGCTGAAGAGCATGACATGATACATGATTTTACCTATGGACATACCGGGATACTCAATGAGCACCAGATAAGCGGTGAGTATGATGACCAGCACGGTTCCCACCTGCTTGACGAAACTCTTGATGCTGCTGTAGTAGAAGCCCACCTGACGGGTCTTGAGCTGATTGGAGGTTACCTGGTTCTGGAGGTCCAGTTGTTTGTTTCCCTCTATTGACTCGCGGTTGAATGACTTGATGACATTGATGGAGTCTATGATGTTCTTGATGCCCTGACTCTTGGACTCCAGATAACCCCGCATCTCACGCCGCCAGCCCTTGAGCCTCCTGGCCTGCCTGTAGGTTATCCAGAAATAGACCGGAACTATGCACATGGCCACAAGACCCACATAGACATTGGCCGCAAACATGAGTATCAGGGCCAGAAGCGCGCTCGTGAACATGGGCAAAAGATCAATGAAGAAATTCTGCACTGTGCGGGAGAGGCTGCTTACTCCCTGGTCTATGCGGGCCTGTATCTTTCCGGTGGCGTTGTCCGATGATGAGAAGAATGCCATACGGAACGTAAGGACTTTATCTATGACGCTTTGTGACAGGTCCTTGGATACGAATATACGCATCCTCTCACCGAAATAGTTCTGTGCGAAGGTTATTCCTGCGGAGAGTATCTCTTTTCCCAGCAGCACTACGGATATGATTATGAGGATACGCGCTGCCTGGTTCCATGTGAAGTCCGTTCCTATAAGGGCATTGATGGCATCCACCGTACGGTCCAGCACTATGGCGTTGACCTGCTGCATGACGGAGCCGAGCAGAGTGAGTACAAGGGTGATGATCACCAGAAGACGGTATGGCCTGACGAACGGGCGGATATTACGGAAAAGCTGCAACAGATTCATAGGAAGTGCTTTTTCCGCAAACTTAAACAAAATTTATTACCTTTGGCACTCCTTATTGAGAAACTTATGACAGACATGACTCCGGTCCTGCTGCTTACCGGATATTTAGGCAGCGGAAAGACTACCCTGCTGAACAGGATTCTCTCCAACAGCAAGGGGATAAGATTCGCGGTGATAGTAAATGACATAGGTGAAGTCAACATTGATGCAAGCCTCATCCAGCAAGGTGGCGTAGTGGGTATGAACGATGACAGCCTTGTGGCGCTCCAGAACGGATGTATATGCTGCACACTCAAGATGGACCTTGTGGAACAGTTGCGCCAGATAATAGCGCTGCACCGTTTTGACTATATAGTGATAGAGGCCAGCGGGATATGCGAGCCCGGTCCTATCGCCCAGACCATCTGCTCCATCCCACGCATGGAGGAGAAGTATGTCAAGGATGGTATTCCGCAGCTTGACTGTATAGTTACTGTAGTGGATGCGCTGCGCATACGTGACGAGTTCGGGTGCGGCGATGACCTTATGAAGAAAGATATAGGTGAGGAGGATCTGGAGAATCTGGTCATCCAGCAGATAGAGTTCTGCAACATAGTCCTGCTGAACAAGGCATCGGACGTGAGTGCCGATGAACTGATGCGGATACGCAAGATAGTCCGTGCCCTGCAGCCCCGCGCCCGCATCATGGAGTGTGACTACGGCAACATAGAGCTGGAGAACATACTGAATACGGGGATGTTCGATTTTGAGAAGGTTGCTACCAGCGCTACCTGGATACAGGAGATAGAGAAGCGAGGCGAGGATCTGGAGCATCAGGATGATGAGGAGGAGGAACATGAGCACCATCATGAGCACGAAGAGGATGATGACCATGAAGAGCATGAACATCATCACCATGACCACCATCACCACCATCATGAACATGAAGGCGGTGAAGATGAGGAGTACGGAATAGGTACATACGTCTAATATGCCCGCCGCCCCATGGACCTGAACCGCTTTGACTGGTTCGTATCCAAACGCTGGCCCAAGGGAGTCATACGCACCAAAGGTATGTGCTACTTTGCCGATGAGTTTGACATCTGTTATCTCTTCGAGCAGGCCGGCAAGCAGATGACTCTCAAGAACGCAGGCCAGTGGTACGCTACTATGCCTGAAGACCAGTTGGCCAATATGCTGCGGACTGACCCGGTACTCGCTGCTGACTGGGACGAGGCTTACGGTGACCGTATGCAGAAACTGGTCTTCATAGGACAGAACCTGGACAAAGCCTACATCAAGCAGGAACTTGATAAATGTTTAGTGGAATAGGAACGGTTTCATCCATAAGAGAATATTACAACTTGCATGGAAGAACTTGAATTTGTTTTATCAGAACATGGAATCAAGGCCACAGCGAACAGGCTGTTGGTTCTGAAGGCGTTGGCGGAGTGTAAGCGTCCCGTTACTATGGCTGAGCTGGAGGATAAGATTGACTCCATTGACAAGTCTGGCATATTCCGCACGTTGATGCTTTTCAAGGAAAAACATCTGCTGCACCAGATTGATGACGGCTGCGAAGGAGTGCGCTACGAACTGTGTCACGCCAAAGGTGAAACCGATGATGACCGCCACATACATTTCCATTGCGAGGTGTGTCACCGTACCTTTTGCCTTGAGGAGATCCCTGTTCCGCAAGTGAAGTTTCCGGACGGATTCCATGTGGAAAGCGTAAATTATATGGCCAAGGGCGTTTGTCCCGAGTGTTCAAGAAAGAACCTCAGGCCATTTAATACTGAACTGGCATGACAAAGGTTCTCCTTCACAACTGCTGCGCCACATGCAGCGGGGCCATCATAGAGTGGATGCTGAGGAATGACTACATTCCCACCATCTATTACTGCAATCCCAACATATACCCCTACGAGGAATATCTCATCCGTAAGAATGAGTGCACCCGATACTCTCAGAGTCTGGGTCTGGAGATAATCGATGCCGATTACGACCACGACTCCTGGCAGTGCTGTATAAAGGGCCTTGAGGGCGAGCCGGAGCGCGGGGCCCGTTGCCTGGAGTGCTTCAAGACGCGCCTTCTGAGCGCTGCCCGGTATGCATCGGAGCACGGGTTTACCGTTTTTACATCCACCCTTGACTCAAGCCGATGGAAGCGCCATGACCAGATTGTGGAGGCTGGCCGATGGGCGGCGGCACAGTTCCCTGGCCTTACCTTCTGGGAGCGCAACTGGCGTCAGGGAGGCCTGCAGGAACGCCGCTCGGAGATAATACGCGAGCAGGATTTCTATAACCAGCGTTACTGCGGCTGCGAGTTCAGCATGAGCGCAATGCATGATGACAAGAGGCAGGCTCGTCAAAGGATAAAACGCCTTGTAGGCGTAATGACACCTGAAAGCAAAGCCTCACAGTCCGAGGCTATCTGGAAGCGTTTGGAGCAGAACGGGATATTCCGGGATAGCAGCGACATCCTGATTTACTGGTCTATGGACGATGAGGTCCGGACGCCCGAATTCATAGAGAAATGGAGCGCCGCCGGCAAATGTTTCTACCTGCCATCAATAGTGGGCGATGAACTAGTGATAAAACGCTATACCGGTATCTCCGCTCTCACCCCTGGAGAGAGTTTCAACATACCCGAGCCCACAGGTGAGCCCGTATCGGACCTTAGCACCATTTCGCTGGTCATTGTCCCCGGACGTGCATTTGACAAGGATGGACACCGTCTTGGACGGGGACGCGGATTCTACGACCGTCTGCTGCCAAAGCTGTCCCTCGCCGTTAAGGCCGGAGTTTGTTTCGACTGCCAGAAACTCCCCTCCGTTCCTGTTGACGGGAATGACATTCAAATGGATTTCGTGATATAATATGATACTTTGGTACTCCGGATGCGGCAACAGCCGCTTTGTGGCCGACACCCTGGCACACGGGTTGAATGATGACAACATGGTTTTCATACCTGAGGCAGCACGGATGGGAACGACACTTGAATTCGGCCCTGATGATGTTCTGGGTATAGTATT
>JAFZKR010000152.1 GCA_017551845.1 Bacteroidaceae bacterium | reverse complement strand
CCCTTTGGGACCCCGATTTTGTTGCGGAGGAAGGATTCGAACCTCCGACCTTTAGGTTATGAGCCTAACGAGCTACCTCTGCTCCACTCCGCGATTTCGTTTTGCGAGTGCAAAGATAGTCCTTTTGTGCAATGCATGCAAATCTTTTTCTCCAATAATCTTATTGATACACATTTTTTGTACTTTTGTAACCCTATTAAAAACTATGGAGAATCCAAAGACACGACTTCAATTCATCAAAGCCGCTAAGGAACTTTTCGTCAGAAAGGGTTATGATGAGACCACGATGATAGACATTGCCGAGGAGGCAGGTCTTAGCCGTCGTACACTGTATGCTTATTTTGAAAGCAAGGTGGAGGTGTTTCAGGCAGTCATCAACAGCGAAGTTGAGAAAGTCCTTACTCAGCTTACTGAAATAGCAAGACAGAACATGCCGGCACAGCAGAAGATTGTAGAATTTGTGTTCGGATATTTCAGACTCATTAAGGAGACTGTTGACCGCAACGGAACATTAAGGTCTGGTTTCTTCCGCAACAGCTGGGGACTTGAGCATTTCCGTAAAGGTTTTGATGTAAAACAGAAACAGCTGCTTCAGGAGATTATCACCGAGGGTAAGACATCGGGTGCTTTTGATGTTGTAAGCGTTAAGCGTACAGCCGAGATAATGCACAACTGCATGCGCGGATTCGAGGCCCCATACATACGTGGTAAACTCTGGCAGGGTAATACCAGAGAAGAGATACGTTTTGAGGCACGCCGTCTTATTTACGGTGCGCTGGGGTACAATTCAGAATCAAATAAACAATAATCATAATGGGAAAACTTTCAGGTAAGACGGTGCTCATAACAGGAGCCACCCGTGGTATAGGTTTGGCTATGGCTCAGTTGTTTGCAGCCGAGGGTGCAGACATCGCATTCGTATATATCAACAGTGTGGAGAAAGCTCAGGCTTTGGAGAATGAACTCAGTGCTAACGGAGGCAAGATTAAGGGTTACCGCGTGGATGTGGCAAGCTTTGAAGGCGCTACTCAGATGGTTGACGAGGTTGTCAAGGAGTTCGGCAAGATAGATATTCTGGTGAATAATGCCGGTATTACCCGTGATGGTCTGATGATGCGCATGAACGAGCAGCAGTGGGATGAGGTTATTGACACCAACCTGAAATCGGCCTTCAATTTTATAAAGGCTTGCTCTGCTCAGATGATGCGTCAGCGTAGCGGTAACATTCTTTGCGTATCGTCAGTGGTAGGTCTGCACGGAAATGCAGGTCAGACTAATTACTCAGCATCAAAGGCAGGTCTGATAGGCCTTACCAAGTCAGTCGCCAAGGAGTTTGCATCACGTGGCATCCGTGCCAATGTGATTGCTCCGGGTTTTGTATTGACCGAGATGACTACCGGCAAGATTCCTGAGGAGAAGCTGGCAGAGTGGTGTAAGTCAATTCCTCTGCAGCGTGGCGCTCAGGTTGAAGAGATTGCCAAGGCTGCACTGTTCCTGGTGTCCGATGACAGTTCATACATAACCGGTCAGGTTCTGCAGGTGGATGGCGGAATGAGCATGTAATACTATAATAATTGACAATTGATAATTGACAATTGACAATTCGGTCGCTTTGCGACGGGAACTGGAAAACGTGATGATACCTTTATACGAGGATAATCATATCATTATTGTCTCCAAACGGGCAGGTGAGATTGTTCAAGGTGACAAGACCGGCGACGTTCCGTTGTCGGAGACTGTTGCTGCATACCTGAAGGAGAAATACTCCAAGCCCGGCAATGTTTTTGTAGGCGTGCCTCATCGTCTGGACCGTCCCGTAAGTGGATTAGTGGTGCTGGCCAAGACAAGCAAGGCTCTGTCACGTCTTAACGAGATGTTCCGTGTGGGAAGTGTCGATAAGCGTTATCTTGCTATAGTAAAGAATAAGCCTCAAGAGCCTGAAGGCAGACTTGAGAACTGGCTGGTTCGCAACGAGAAACAAAACCGCTCTTATGCTTATGACAAGGAGGTGCCAGGCAGCAAGCAGGCCATTCTGAATTATAAGTTGGTGGCCAGTTCAGTAAATTACCATCTGCTTGAGGTGGAATTGCTTACCGGCAGGCATCATCAGATACGCTGTCAGCTGGCCAAGATGGGCTGTCCTATTAAGGGTGACTTGAAGTATGGCGCAGAGCGTTCCAATCCTGACGGCAGCATTTCGCTCCATGCATTCCACGTGACGTTTGAGCATCCCGTATCACACCAGATGATAGACGTCAAAGCACCCCTGCCTGAGGATTCACTCTGGCAGAGTTTCAAAGTTCAGGTACAAGACCTGTAATTATTCTTTTGGGGTATCTTCAAGAACGTATGCCCGGATAATCTTGACATCGGGATTGGGGCGTCCGTTCTTTCCTGTGGCCGGCAATTGTGATATGGCCTCGACCACATCCATTCCTTCCGATATTTCACCGAATACGGTATAGAGGCCGTCAAGGGTATGGGCACCTCCTACGGTGGTGTACTGTTTGATCTGCTCATCGGAGTAAGCAAACTGTTTGCGGGTCTTCATGATGGCATCGGCTTGATCATTGAGTTGTTCGTTCAGCTTGCTTATCTTTTTCTTCTCATCATATTTTTGCCAGGTAAGGAGATCCTTGGCGTGCGGTTGTGTCAGGGAGTCCTTTACGGCCTGACGGTAACGTTTGTTTATGACTTTTTCCTGGGCGGGAAGGGTTGAACTGTTTACCTTCTTTCCTGTTATTATGTAGAACTGCTGGCTGGTGGAGTAGTTGAACTGCTTGGTGCTGGCCTGTCCTACTGCTCCGCGCTTGTGATAGAACTTCCAGGGGTTGACTTCGGACTCTATTCTGTACTCGTCGTTGTCATCGTCAATACCTATCTCCTGTCCGGGTTTGGCGTTCTTGGACTTTACGTCACCGCATTGGATCTTGTATCCCTTCTGAATTCCAAAGAACAGTTGGTCATCATAGTAACCCTTGCGGGCCAGACGCACCATGTTATGACGGTGGAGCGGGGTCTCGCGGTACAGTTTTATAGTGAAATTGCCCTTTGTAGTCTCAAAGCGCACGTACTGGTCGGCATCCAGGATTATGGTATCGGCGTCAACCTCCTCGACGGGAGCGGGGGCACCGCCATTCTTACAGTTTGTGGCAAAAAGCAATGCCATTACAAGAGGAATTCCTATAAGATATTTTTTCATAGTTACATATGGTTTCTTGAGTGCGAATATAGCGAAATAATAGGTGGAAATGTGTTACCTTTGCGAATTAAAACGGAATAATAATCAAAAAAGGATATTTATGAAACCTGCACTCGTTGTTCTGGCCGCCGGAATGGGCAGCCGTTATGGTGGACTCAAGCAGTTGGATGCTCTGGGTCCCAGTGGTGAAACCATTATGGATTACTCAGTGTTTGACGCCATTCGCGCCGGATTCGGTAAGGTGGTTTTCATTATCCGCAAGGACTTTGAGGATGATTTCCGCCGTCTGGTGCTCAAAAAATATGAGGGTCACGTTCAGACCGAGGTTGTGTTCCAGAGCATCAATGATTTGCCCGAGGGTTTCAAGTGCCCGGAGGATCGTACCAAGCCCTGGGGAACAAACCATGCTGTACTGATGGCAAAGGATGTTATAAATGAGCCTTTCTGTGTAATCAATGCCGATGACTTTTACGGCCGTGACTGCTTTGCCGTAATGGGCAAGTTCCTGAGCAATCTGCCGGAAGGTTCCAAGAATGTTTATTCAATGGTAGGTTTCCGCGTAGCAAACACACTTAGCGAGAACGGTAAGGTATCACGCGGTGTATGTGAGGTAAACGCACAGCGTCATCTTACCACCGTCGTGGAGCGCACAGAGATATTGCGCCGCGAGAATGGTGTATGCTACAAGGATGGTGAGGATTGGGTACGCATAGAGGATAATACCCCCGTTTCAATGAATGTTTGGGGATTTACTCCTGACTACATGAAGTACTCCGAGGACTTCTTCAAAGGTTGGCTTAAGACCAATATCAACGTTCCCAAGTCAGAGTATTTCATACCGCTTATGGTCAATGAACTGATCAACAATGGTACTGCAACAGTCGAGGTCCTTGATACAACTGCCAAGTGGTTCGGCGTAACATACGCTG
>JAFZKR010000151.1 GCA_017551845.1 Bacteroidaceae bacterium | reverse complement strand
TCAGGTAGAGGAAGAGAAATCAGAACGGATGACCTACAAGGAGATTGAAAAGGAGTATTATGTCTCAAGACAGACAGTGGACAGACGTTCCAAAAACAATGGTTTGACCAAGATCAAGAATGGCAGACGTGTACTGTTCTACAGGAAAGAGGTTGACGCTATGTTTAAGGAGCGCAATCTGGCAGGTGTAGATACCAAAAGGTTTAAGAACAAAAAGAGAGTCGCGTAATGATTTTTAATAATTTGAATATGTGTCGTAAGATGACAATCAAGGGGTTTAGTTTTGCGGCCACGTTTCCAGAAAAGCCTTGTTAGTATGGAAAATACAATTAATGCAATAGGGAAAGAGTTTGATCCGACTGGTGTTTATGTGTCACTTTTTGAGCAGAAGTACCCTTATATGACGAAGGGTTGCCCGGAGAAGGTTAAGACCAGGGAATATCATATGTGCGTTAGATATCCGAAGGAGGTTCTGCTGACGGATTTCCTCCGTTTGGGTGCCCGATACATTCCGGAACTGGAGATGGTTTGGAATGAGGAGGATGAGCGCAAACGCAGGGATATCAAGGCGGATTTTCTGCCGTTTGCCACTATTTCTTGCACGCTGTACACCCGCCAGAGCGAGGTGGCGCTGCAGGATAAGCTGAAGCATTATACCGGTATCATGGTGCTGGACTTTGACCATATAGATGATGTGGAGGAGATGAAGCGCAAGGTGGCCGCGCTGCCGTGGGTGTGGTATGTGGGCCTATCGTGCAGCAAGAGAGGGTTCTTTGCGATTGTGCCTACCGACAACACGGATTATACCCGGCACAGGCTTTATTGCCTGGCACTGGAGCATGAGATGCAGAAACTGGGGCTTAAACTGGATGACAAGTGCTATTATGTGACTTGCACCAGATATACATCGTATGATGAGGAGCCGCTGTTTAATGAGCATTGCGTTTACTACACCCTGCCGGAGGGATTTGAGGAGATGGCCAAGGATGAACTGGCCATGAAGATCAATGCGCTGGAGAGCAGGAAGCGGATCCAGCAGAAGGTGGCGCAGGTGAAGGCCGAGCCGTTCAGGCCGGAGGAGCCCACTGACTTGCTCAGGGCCAAGATTGAGGCGTACTGCAAGGAATGGGAAAGCAAGCAGATTGCGCTGGATGATTACTTTGACTGGCTGAAGATTGGGATGAGTCTGAGCCGTTACGGCGAGACAGGCTGGAGTTGGCTGGACAGGATATCGAAATTCAGCATTAAGTACGACCTGCAGAACAACCGTAAGATTTGGGAGGGCGTGAAGCCGGAGACGATACGTGTTCAGGTGGGTTCTTTCTTCTTTATGTGCCACCGGTACGGGGTTATGCCCAACATCCATCAGATTTATGATGAGGTCCCTTTTCCGGTGGAGGTTTTCCCCATTCATGTGCAGGACATCATAAATGAGACGAACCGTTGCCTGAACTTCCAGAAGGACCATATTGCATCGAGCCTGCTGTTTGTGGCCAGCATTGCCATAGGCAACAGTCTGGTGGTGAACTTTAAGAACGGATGGAAGGACAAAGCCATTCTGTATATGGCTCTGGTGGGCAAGCCGGGCACCAACAAGAGCGCTCCGCTGAAGTTTGCTATGACTCCCATTGATGAGCGGGATGCCCGTGAGATGCTGAAGTATAAGAATGAGTACGAGAAGTTTGATACTGCCATGAAGACTGCGCTACGTGGACGTAGCACTCTGCCCGTGGAGCCCAAATGCAGGCAGACGGTGATGAGTGACTTTACTACGGAGGTGCTGATGCGCACTCACAGCGCCAATCCACGCGGCATAGCGGTCTATGTGGATGAACTGATGGGATTCATCAGGAACTTCAACAAGTACCGTGCCGGGAACGATGAGCAGGTTTGGACTCAGATTTACAACGGATATAACCTTGTGGTGAACCGCATAAACTGCCAGCCAATCAATATTCAGGATACATTCATTGGGATTATCGGTACCATACAGCCGGGGATGCTGCCGGAGTTTGCAAAGGGCAAGAAAGAGAGCGGTTTCCTGGACAGGTGGCTGTTCTCCTACCCTGAGGTGAAGCAATACCCGCGGCTGAACATGGAGGAGCTGGATCCTGCGGTTCCAAGACGCTGGAGCGAGATTATTGAAAGGATATACTCCCTGCCTGTGGATGATGAATGCCGGAACATACGGCTGACGGATGAGGCCAGCAGGATTTACATGGACTGGTACAACTCACTGGCCGACCTGAAAGACCACGACCGTTACGGCATGGCGGAGGCGGCCACCAAGATGGAGCGTTACTGCATGAGATTCTCGATAATCCTTGAGGCCCTGAAGTTTGGTTGCGGACAGGAGGAAATCAGGGAGATTCAGGCCGATTCCATAAGGGGTGCCATTGACCTGTGCACTTACTACCTTAGTTGTACATTCAAGGCCCGCCACCAGTTCAGGCGCAACCCTACGGAATCATTGAACAGCGTACAGAAATCAGTCTATTCAGAACTGCCGATTCAGTTCACCACGGCCGAGGGCCTGATGATAGCCGCGGAAATGGGCATGAAGGAGAGGACGTTCAAGGATTGGATCAAGAGCGATTTGTTCAAGCATGTATCGCACGGCCTTTATGAGAAGGCCTACAAATAGGAAAAGGATTCTTTTTTCAATTTTCATAAGCAAACTTTTCATTTGCAGCCCACTCGTTGTGATAACGGGCGGGCTGTGTCTTTAGTTGGCAGACTGCAGAGGGATGACGGCGGGCCGGTTGATGTGTGGCGGGACGAATGAAATTACTGCTGAAGTTCTCCGCACAACCTGGTGCACGATTACAGCGTTTGCGGTTTTAGGCAATATATAGGAACTTTTGGATGATGGTTGGCCGATAAAAGTTCGCTACAGGTACTTGTGGGCTGGAGGGTTCAGGTGCGAATTCATCCGGAAGCGTGGGCTTTTGGGGATG
>JAFZKR010000150.1 GCA_017551845.1 Bacteroidaceae bacterium | reverse complement strand
GAGAGTGGCTACAAGATTTCCCTCTTCGAATGTCAGCTTGCGCAGGTTCCAGAGATTGAGGGACTGTTCTTTTCCCTCCTTGTCACGGATGAGGAGGTCCTGGCCGAATGCAGGCATTGCCAGGAGAGTAACCAGTCCAATAAGTAGCAGTTTTTTCATATAGTTTTTTGTTTTTTATTTCAGAAATTGTATTTGTAGCTGATACAGAGTGCGGAACAGGCGGGTTCGTCTTCGTCACTGCGGTTCTGCCGGACAAAGGCTATTTGGAAATCGTGCTTCTTGGCAAGAGTGAACTCTATTCCGGCAGTCAAGCGAGTCTTAGCCAAAGTCCATCCCTTGTCAATCCTGTTGAAGAATTCCATTGAAATGAACGGATCGAATTTCCAATGCGGGATGTTATATTCAACACCTATCCTGGAACGAAGCACATGTTTGTTCATGCCGCTCTTCCATGTTGTAGTGTCATTCGGTTCATGGACTGAGACGAAGTCATCGGATTCGGGATCATATCTTTCCACAAAACGGTGTATCTCCCTTCCCACCTCGACACTGTCAGAACAGGTGAACTGGTAGCTCTCTCTGAGTGAGAACCTGAACCGGGAAACCTCGTAGGAACTTTGAAGGGAGGCGGTGAACCGATGCCTGTTCTCATAATAAGAACAGGTGTAGTTGAAATCATGTTCTCCGTCAAAATAATACTGTAAATCCCGGTTGTCCGGGATATCATCGGATTCGCCTTTGTATTTGATTGTTTCCGGGTTCAGTACTCTCAGGTATTTGTATCCGGCGGCGGCTTTGACAGTGATAGTCTTGTCGAAGTTGCGGTAAAGGCGTGTGCTCAAGGTGAGGCCTGCGCTCCAGCGGTCAAAAGTACTGAGGTTGTCGGCCAGGCGGTATTCGGCCTCCAAACCCAGGTCGGTCCCCTTGACAATCTTTTTCTCCAGTCCGGCGCTTGCCCATAGTCCGATGCCGTCCTTGCCATAAGTGACCTGGGAGAGCATAACGGCTATTGTCATGACTGCCGTAAAAACTGAATATGTTTTTTTCATAACAGTACTGAAGGTTGGAGTATTCAGGTTCTGGAAGCAAAAATAGTAATAAAAATAATGTAGTTTGCTGAAAACATACCAAAATAGCTTATCTTTGCTTCTACAGAACAAAAACCAAAGGATATATATGTTTGACGTCAACAAATGCCTCAATGAGGCGGAGGAGCTGATGGAGATGGCCATCATGCATCTGGAAGATGAGTTCGCCCACATACGTGCCGGCAAGGCAAACGTACGTATTCTGGATGATATCCGTGTGGATTCGTACGGTTCAATGGTGGCCCTGAACAATGTGGCCGCTCTCTCTACGCCCGATGCCCGTACCATTGCCATACGTCCATGGGATAAGAACATGCTCAAGGTCATTGAGAAGGCGATAATAGATTCTTCGGTGGGTATTATGCCTACAAACAACGGAGAGATAATCCGACTGGCTATCCCGCCTTTGACCGAGGAGCGCCGCCGCGATCTGGTCAAGCAGAGCGGAAAGGTGACAGAGAGTACTAAGGTATCTGTACGTAATGCCCGTCGTGAAACTATCGATATCCTCAAGAAGGCCCAGAAGGACGGACTGCCTGAGGATGCCGAGAAGGATGCCGAGGAGAAATTGCAGAAACTTCATGACAAGTACATAAAAAAGGCCGACGAGCTCTTTGCCGAGAAGGAAAAAGAGATCATGACTGTCTAAGCACATCATGCGCGGGCTTGTCATAAAGAGTACCGGTAGCAGCTATATGGTCCTTTCGGATGACGGCACGATGCAGGAGTGCCGCATCAAAGGTAATTTCAGAATCAAGGGAATAAAGAGTACCAATCCTATAGCTGTGGGTGATTATGTGGAATTCACTCCGTCGGATTCCGGTATGCCCGCATTCATTACATCCATCGGGGAACGCCGCAATTATATCATTCGGCGTTCCTCGAATCTTTCCAAGCAGTCCCATATTCTGGCCTGTAATCTTGACCAGTGTCTTCTGGTGGTCACGTTCAACCATCCAGTAACATCGACTGTGTTCATTGACCGTTTCCTGGCATCGGCCTGGGCATATCGTATCCCCGTTACGCTGGTATTCAACAAGAAGGACCTGCTGTCGGCCGATGAACTGGAATCTGTCCGTGAATTGTGTACCATGTATCGGGAGATAGGGTACGAATGTGTTATGTGCGATGCCCTTCACGGAGATGGCATGCAGGAGGTCAAGAGGGTGTTGAAGGACAAGGTGACTCTGCTCTCGGGTAACTCGGGAGTGGGTAAAAGCACTATTGTGAACGGTATCCTGCCTGAACTCAACCAGAGGACGGCTGATATCTCGGAAAAACATGATACCGGAATGCATACTACTACTTTCTCAGAGATGTTCCCTCTTCCGGAAGGTGGGTGGGTAATCGATTCGCCGGGTATCAAGGGGTTCGGTACATTTGATATGGAACATGAGGAGATAAGCCACTATTTTCCTGAAATTTTCAGATACTCGGCGGATTGCCGATACGGCAACTGCACGCATACATGTGAGCCTGACTGTGCTGTGAAGCGTGCAGTGGAGACGGGTAAAATTCACATATCCCGCTACACCAGCTACCTGAGCATGCTTGACGATGAGGATGAGGGCAAATACCGAAAAGAAAATTGATGCAATTGGGGACTGTCCCCAATTGCATGTTCACCTGCGTTTCTTAAAGAATTCCTGCACAATTTCAGCGCATTCATCGGCCATAATTCCGCTCACGACTTCTGTTTTGGGATGGAGGGCGTCCGGTGCAAATATGGTGTATCCCCGTTTAGGGTCCGATGCACCATAGACCAATCGCTGAAGTTGTGACCAGCCTATTGCTCCCGCACACATGATGCAGGGTTCAAGTGTCACATAAAGGGTACATTGGTCCAGATACTTTCCGCCTAAGTAAGCCGCAGCTGCAGTGATGGCTTGCATTTCGGCATGGGCGGTGACATCGGTAAGAGCTTCGGTGAGGTTGCGTGCGCGGGCAATGACAGTTCCGTTACATACCACAACCGCACCCACGGGGACTTCTCCCTGGAGAGCTGCTGCACGGGCTTCGTCAAGAGCGATCTTCATGAATCGGATGTCCTGTGTTTCCATATCAGCGCCGCATGTCATGCTCGTCAAACAGGGTGGGGTAGTCCTGGTCCAGTTTTTTGATTATGAAAGTGATGAGAGTTTCCCGTATCCAACGGCTGCGGTTGGTGATCTTGTACTTCCGCAGGTAGTTGTCTATCATGCGTTTCTCCTCCTCGCTTGCAAGGAATGTGAAACGTTCTTTTTTAGCGGGTTTCCTGATTTTCTGCATATTCCACTACGAAGATATTCATTTTTTCACCAAATATCGGTTGTTTGTGACTATTTTTGCATAAAACTGACAGAATCATGGCAAAACACAATATACTGGGCAGGAAAGGAGAGGATATAGCGGCCGAGTATCTGGAAAAGAAGGGCTATACCGTTTTGGATAGGGATTGGCGAAGCGGACACAGGGATATTGATCTGGTGGCGACCAAGGATGACACTGTTGTATTTGTGGAGGTCAAGACCCGTTCAAGTACGGAGTATGGCAAACCTGAGGATGCCGTGACCGATCGAAAGATACTAAGAATAGTGAATTCGGCTGATGCCTATATCAGATACAAGTGTATTGACATGGATGTCAGGTTTGATATAATATCCATTGTACAGGATGGAGTGGAATTCAAGGTTGAACATATAGAGGAGGCGTTTTATCCGCCTTTGGAATAGAAAAGGTGAAATGAGCAGGATCAAATGGCATAGAGTTGACAATATAGGTTCAACGAACACCTATCTGCGTGAACTTGGCGGGGGAGACCCGGCATACGATTATGAGGTAGCTGTGGCCGGATTCCAGACCGCAGGACGGGGGCAGAAAGGCAACACGTGGGAGTCCGAGGCCGGCAAGAACCTCCTGTTCAGCATATTGGCCCATCCATCGGGCATAAAGGTTCAGGAGCAGTTCTACATATCGGAGGCAATAGCATTGGCCGTATCGGACAGCGTAATTGCGGATATCGGACCGGAATATGCCGAAGGAGTATCGGTCAAATGGTCAAATGATGTCTATTGGAATGATTTCAAGATGGCGGGAATCCTGATTGAAAACACTCTACAGGGCAGTACTATTCTGGATACGGTGGCAGGTGTGGGACTTGATGTGAATCAGGAAGTGTTCCTTAGCGACGCCCCCAATCCCATTTCACTCAAGAATATTACCGGTAGAGAATTTGATCTTGACACCCTTCTTAATGACATAGTGGAACGTTTCATGGGCTATATGGAACTACATGCAAGTAAGCGCCCTGAGATAGATAAGCTATACCGCAGCCGTCTGTATCGCCGTGAAGGCTACCACAAGTTCCGTGATGCTGCTGGTGAATTTGAGGCCTGCATTGAGGGTATCCGTCCGGATGGTTGCCTTATGCTTCTGACCCGTAGCGGCGAGCACCGGATATATGAATTCAAACAAGTGCAGTGTG
>JAFZKR010000149.1 GCA_017551845.1 Bacteroidaceae bacterium | reverse complement strand
GGCATTCTAACCGGACTGAACTACATCCCGAAAGCTTCTCTTTCCTGAAAAGCGGTGCAAAAGTACGCTTTTAAGTCAGAATCAGCAAATTTTTTATTTCAAAATCTCGTAAGCCTTGAAGCACTTAACCAGCTTCTCGGTAGCGATGTCTATCTGCTCTTTGGTATGCGTTGCCATCAATGAGAAACGGATCAGGGTATCCTCAGGGGCGCATGCCGGCGGAATAACAGGATTCACGAACACGCCCTCCTCAAACAGCATCTTGGTTATATAGAAAGTCTTGTAGAAATCCCTGATATAGAGCGGAATGATGGGAGTTGATGTCTTGCCTATCTCGAATCCCAACTGACGGAAATTATTCAGAGCATAATCTGTCAGTTCCCAGAGGCGGTCAATGCGCTCAGGCTCATTCTTCATTATCTGTAATGCTGCCCGTGCTGCAGCAGTAGCGGCAGGTGTATTGCTGGCACTGAATATGTACGACCTGGAATGATGACGTACCCAGTTGATTATCCCCTTGTCTGCTGCAATAAATCCTCCTATTGCGGCAAGAGACTTGCTGAAAGTACCCATGATAATCTCCACCTGGTCATTAAGGCCGAAGTGATTGCATACGCCACGTCCGTGATCACCCATGACACCCAGTCCATGAGCCTCATCGACCATGATGCAGCAGTTGTACTTATCCTTGAGTGCCACGATTCCGGGAAGATCGGCCAGATCGCCCTCCATGCTGAACACGCCATCAACCACTACCAGCTTGAGTGAATCGGGCTCACAACGCTGCAGGGTTTTCTCCAGCGATGCCATATCGTTGTGCCGGAACTTGAGCGGCTTGGCAAACGATAAACGGCGTCCATCCACTATCGATGCATGGTCCAACTCATCACAAACCACATAATCGTCCCGGCCCATCAGGCAGGATATTGTACCCAAGTTGGTCTGGAAGCCTGTTGAGAATATCATGGCATCCTCTTTGCCCACGAACTCAGCCAACTCGGCTTCAAACTCCTTATGAAGGTCCAACGTGCCGTTCAGGTATCGGGAACCGGCACAACCTGTACCGTATTTTTTTGTTGCTTCGACTGCTGCTTCTATTACCTTGGGATGGTTTGTCAATCCTAAATATGAATTGGAACCGAACATAAGAACCTTACGGCCCTCCATGACAACCTCAGTACCCTGTTTGCTGGAAATACATCTGTGATAGGGATATATGCCCTGTGCCATACCCTCCTGCGGGAGAGTATATTGTGCACATCTTTCGCTTAGTTTGTTCATAACGGCGCAAAATTAGTCAATAAAAAACCTTCACGGAACAAACTTGAGCGGATTCTTCATCTTTTTCATATCTTCGCGTCAGGAATAGTTCACCATTGTGGGATGAAACGAAGGATTCTTTTTGTATATAACCCTATTTCGGGAGGTCATAGGCTGATACCGGTGACTTCGATTATAAGGACGTTCACGAACCGTGACCTGTACGACTTTTCCATAGTAACCACTGACCATAAAGGACATGCCACTGAACTTGCTGCAGAATATGCAGAAAAAGGATATGATGCTGTGATTGCTGTGGGAGGTGACGGGACAGTGAATGAGGTGGGCTGCGGATTGATAGGGACAGAAACAGCTCTCGGTATTATTCCATGCGGCTCAGGCAACGGCCTTGCACGACATCTCGGAATCCCGACCGATCCTTATAAAGCAGTAAAATGGTTGGACAAATCAATCTTTGAAAACATCGACTACGGACTCATTGAGGAGCATCCTTTCTTCTGTACCTGCGGAGTTGGTTTCGATGCCAAAGTGAGCGAATCATTCTCCAGCTCCCGGACACGCGGACTTCTCACCTATCTAGAGAACATCCTGAAGGAAATGGCCACATACAAGAACTCCATATACAAACTCTCCTTTGACAACTCCACTGAAACTTTCGAGTGCTTCATAGTGACCTGCGCTAATGCCGACCAATGGGGAAACAATGCCTATATCGCCCCTACGGCTTCTCTCCAGGACGGTTTGTTGGATGTAGTTGTTGTACACCCGTTCACAGTGATTGATGCTCCGCTAATAGCGTTCCAGCTATTCAACCGGCAGTTGGGCCGGAACCCGAATGTCTCGATAAGCAAATGCCGACGTCTTACAATAAGCAGGGAATCAGACGGACCCGCACATTTTGACGGTGATCCCATCCACCTGGGAAAAGAGATAAACATAGAATTGATACCTCATGGACTCAAGGCCATGATACCCGACAAAAGACACCGCATCTGAAGTCAGTATCTTAAGTAAAAATCCTTAACAAGTTCAATATATTCCGCTGATTCGTTCCCGACAGCATCGTATATACTCAGGACACTGGTAATCGGCTGTACGTGAACCGTCGCGAATGAGAGCAGAGAACGCTTAGGATCACGGCCCGGAACAGTCATCACATCAGTCCTTCGCACAAGACAGAGGTCCTCGGATGATGCGCATTTAACAAAATCCTCCACTGATCCGAAAGGAAGGACCACACATAGCTGGCCATCAGGTGCCAACATATCGGCAGAGCATCGGACAAGAGTTTCATAACTGAGAGAATCATTATGTCGTGCTGCATTGCGGACAGAGTCCGGAGAACGAAGTGAATCACGGAAAAACGGAGGGTTTGAAAGAATTCTGTCAAATTTTTCGTCAGGATGAAATTCAGCCACATCGCAATTAATCACCACTATCCTATCCGCCCATTCCGACTGAGCGACATTACGGGTTGCCTGAGCAGCTGCAGCTCCATCAATCTCTATAGCAACAACACTCCCTGCGCCTCTCTGGGTTGCCATAAGTGCCATCACGCCGGTACCGGTACCTATATCCAGCAAGCGGCATCCTTCAGGGATGTCGGTCCACGCACCAAGCAACACCCCGTCCGTACCTACCTTCATGGCACAATCATCCTGATTCACCATAAAATGCTTGAATCTGAACCAGCTGTTTGACATAACCTGACAGATTTGACACCGCAAAAATACTTTTTTTATTGATTTAGCCCGTTAAACAGCTGTTCCTTGCGGGCAAATCACTAAATTTGCACATTATTTACATATACTATATATGTTTACTAAGAAACAGCAGGAGGAATCTTTTGACGAGTCGAATCCGGCATTTTCCATGATAGCCGATTTTGACGGCAATGAGAACGGACTTTTTGACTCCGACATGGACGAGATAGTGCCTATACTTCCACTCCGGAACATGGTACTCTTCCCCACCGTCGTGATGCCAGTCAGTGTGGGGCGCAAATCATCACTGAAACTCATACAGAATGCATCCGCTGAAGGCAAGCAGATAGCAGTATTCTGCCAGAAAGAGCCTGATACGGAAGAACCTGATTTTAATGACTTGTATGCTACAGGTGTCCTGACCAAGATAATCAGGGTGTTCGATATGCCTGACCAGACGACCACTGTAGTATTGCAGGGTATGCAGAGAATCAAGCTCAAGAGCATAGTGAGCAAAACACCTTATCTGATAGGCAATGCCGAGATATTCCCTGAGGTTCTGCCTCCCACTCGCAGCAAGGAGTTCAAAGCTATTGTTGATTCCTGCAAGGATGCGGCAATCAAATACGTCAAACTGTCGGACAGCATACAGCCTGATGCAGCTTTCGCCCTCAAGAACATAACCAACGGTCTGTTCCTCATAAACTTCATCTGCGCCAACCTGCCTTTCGATATCAAGGAGAAGGTACACCTGCTTCGCGAGGGAACCTGTTCCAGCCGAGCCCTTCGCCTGCTTTCCATACTCAATCGTGAGATACAGCTGGCAGAGCTCAAGATGAGCATCCAACGCCGTACCCATGAGGATATTGACAAACAACAGAAAGAGTACTTCCTCCAGCAGGAGCTAAAGAACATTCAGGATGAGTTAGGCGGCAGCGTACAAGACCAGGATATCGAAGAGATGCGGCTCAAGGCAAACCAAAAAAAATGGAGTGCCGAAGTCCGCAAGATTTTCGACAAGGAGCTTGTCAAATTGGAGCGCACCAACTCACAGTCTCCGGACTACAACGTACAGCTATCATACCTGCAGACAGTCCTGAGCCTGCCATGGGGCGAATACACCAAGGATAACCTTGACATGAGCAATGCCCGCAAGGCTCTTGATAAAGACCATTACGGATTGGAAAAAGTCAAGGAACGCATTCTGGAACATCTGGCAGTCATGAAACTGCGTGGTGACTTCAAATCGCCTATACTCTGCTTATATGGCCCTCCCGGAGTGGGCAAGACATCGCTCGGACTCTCCATTGCCAACGCCCTCAAGCGCAAATATGTACGTGTGTCATTGGGCGGTCTTCACGATGAGGCCGAAATACGCGGTCACCGCAAGACCTACATCGGTGCCATGCCCGGCCGTATCATCAAGGGATTGACAAAAGCCGGTTCCTCGAACCCTGTCTTTATCCTCGATGAAATCGACAAAGTAAGCCAGATGACAAACCAGGGGGACCCGTCATCGGCACTTCTTGAAGTGCTTGACCCGGAGCAGAACGTAGCATTCCATGATAATTATTTGGATATAGACTATGACTTGTCAAAGGTTATGTTCATTGCTACCGCTAACAATATCAACACTATACCCGCACCTCTACTGGACCGTATGGAGCTGATTGAAGTAAGCGGATACATCACTGAGGAGAAGATTGAGATTGCCAAACGGCACCTCATCCCCAAGGAGATGGAGGCCAATGGTCTCAAGAAGGGCTCTCTGAATATCACCAAATCCGCCATAGAATCCATCATTGAAAACTATACCCGCGAATCAGGCGTACGTGAGCTGGACAAGAAGATAGGCAAGATATGCCGCAAGACTGCTTGCCGCTACGCCAATGACTCTGATTTCGGGAAAATGACGGTAAAACCGGCAGATCTCAAGGATCTGCTTGGCACCAAGCCCTATTCGCGTGACAAGTATCAGGGAAACGACTATGCAGGTGTGGTCACAGGTCTTGCATGGACTGCCGTAGGCGGTGAGATACTCTTTGTTGAGACCAGTTTGAGTCGCGGCAAGGAGGGAAAACTAACCCTTACCGGTAATCTGGGCGACGTTATGAAGGAGTCAGCTATGCTGGCAATGGAGTACATCCGTGCTCATGCCGGACTTCTTGACCTGGATCCGTCAGTTTTCAGCTCATGGAATGTTCATATCCACGTTCCTGAAGGTGCTATCCCCAAGGACGGTCCGTCTGCAGGTATTACTATGGCTACGTCAATAGCATCGGCCTTCACACAACGGAAAGTACGTGCCAATCTGGCTATGACAGGTGAGATCACATTACGCGGCAAAGTTCTGCCTGTGGGTGGCATACGTGAAAAAATACTTGCAGCTAAACGTGCCGGAATAACAGACATAATACTCTGTACTGAAAACAAGCGTGACATAGAGGAAATTCCGGCCGAGTATCTCACAGGTGTGGAGTTCCACTATGTAAGCAACATAAGTGAAGTATGGAAGATTGCCCTGCTTGACGAGAAAGTATCGGATGCCCAGGATATCATCCCTATTAAGCAACCAGAAAAATAAAACGACATTGGGCGGATTCGGATTTGAACTTCAGCATACTGACGGAACAAGCCATGCAAGAGCCGGCAGGATTACCACCGGACATGGGGTGATAGAGACCCCGATATTCATGCCGGTGGGTACCGTTGGTTCAGTCAAGGCCGTGCAGGTGCCGGAACTCAAAAAAGATATCAAGGCCCAGATTATTCTTGGGAACACCTATCACCTTTACCTTCGCCCCGGCTTGGAAGTCCTTGAAAAAGCCGGTGGATTGCACAAATTCAACAGTGTTGACCTTCCCATGCTCACTGATAGCGGCGGGTTCCAGGTGTTCTCGCTGACAGGTCTCCGTAAGATGACCGAGGAGGGTGTAACATTCCAGTCGCACATTGACGGCTCCCGCCACCTCTTCACCCCGGAACGTGTGATGGACATTGAGCGCAGCATAGGTGCCGACATCATGATGGCATTTGATGAGTGTTGTCCCGGTACGGCCGATTACAAGTATGCAAAACAGTCTATGGAGCGTACCCACCGCTGGCTGGACCGTTGCATACAGCACTTCGGCGATACCGAGCCCAAATACGGCTATCATCAGGCTCTGTTCCCCATCGTCCAAGGCTGTGTATATAGGGACCTTCGCTCGGAATCAGCCGAATATATCGCATCGAAAAACGCCGAAGGTAATGCCATAGGGGGACTTGCCGTAGGTGAGCCCACCGAGGTTATGTATGAGATGATTGACCTTGTACACGGTATTCTGCCTCAGGACAAGCCGCGTTACCTGATGGGTGTAGGCACACCCGCCAATATACTGGAGGCAATAGCACTTGGAGTCGATATGTTTGACTGCGTGATGCCCACCCGTAACGGACGCAACGCAATGCTTTTCACTAAGGACGGTATTATAAACATACGCAACAGAAAGTGGGAGGATGCCTTTGAGCCTATTGAGACCGATGGAGCATCATATGTGGATACCCTCTACAGCAAAGCTTACCTTCACCACCTTTTCAAGGCCCAGGAGTATCTGGCACTCCAAATAGCATCTCTCCATAACCTGGCCTTCTATCTGTGGCTGGTACGTGAGGCGCGTAAACACATCCTGGCCGATGACTACCACACCTGGAAAGATATTATGGTACAAAAGGTTATGCAAAGATTATAAAGACTATTCCGCGATGAAAAGGAGATTTAACATAAGATTTCTGACAAGGCTGGACTGGTACATCATAAAGAAGTTCCTCGGTACCTACTTCTTTTCCATCGCCCTGATCATTACAATCGCCGTAGTCTTCGATTTCAACGAGAAGATTGACAAGCTCAAGGAAGCATCCGCGGCAGAGATAGCCTTCCGGTATTATCTGAATTTCATCCCATACTTCGCCAATCTTTTCAGTCCCCTTTTCGTTTTCATTGCAGTAATATACTTCACATCCAAACTGGCCGAAAACTCTGAAATCATAGCCATGTTCTCTACAGGCATGAGTTTCAAACGCATGATGATACCTTACTTGATATCTGCTGCACTTATTGCCGGTTTGACACTATCGCTCGGTTCCAAGATAATCCCGAAAGCCAATGCCAAGCGTATTGACTTCGAAACAGAATACATGAACCGCAAACCGCGTTCGAGCGGAACATCAAGTATTCAACTCGAGATTGATGATGGTGTCATAGCGTATATGGACCGGTATGAAGTATATAATCATGTGGGATACAGATTCTGCCTTGACAAGTTTGATGGCAAGAAACTAATCTCACACATGACAGCACGTACCGTCACTTATGATACCCTCAATGCCGAGAGGTACCATTGGATTGCCAAAAACTATATGATTCGCGACCTGTCAGGCGATATTGAGACCATAAGCCAGGGAACGGAACTGGATACGGTTATCCATTTCGAGCCATCGGATTTCCTCATCACCTATGGTCAAGAGGAGACTATGACATCACCTGAGCTAAAGGAGTATATCCAAAGGCAGAAAAACCGTGGCTTCGGCAATATTCAGGAATTCGAGATTGAATACCACAAAAGGTATGCTATGTCATTCGCCTCTTTTATACTCACCATCATAGGAGTGTCACTTTCGAGCCGGAAACGCAAAGGCGGAATGGGACTCTATCTCGGAATAGGCATCGGACTCAGCTTTGCATACATTATGTTCCAGACGTTATCCTCATCGTTCGCCGTATCAGGAGTGATGTCCGCTTTCTGGGCAGAATGGAGTCCGAACATAATATTCTTCTTCATAGCTCTGTTCCTATATATAAAAGCACCCAAATAACTATACACACGTGAGATTTAACGAACTAGACTTTCATCCCGCTATACTTGATGCGATTGATTCCATGAACTTTGTGGATTGTACTCCTATACAGGAACAAGCTATCCCGCTGTTGCTTCAGGGCAAGAATCTC
>JAFZKR010000148.1 GCA_017551845.1 Bacteroidaceae bacterium | reverse complement strand
GCTGATGAATGAGGCGAGGAACACCACGACAAAGATGGTCAGCACCAGCTGGAGGCACTTGTTGGCCTTGAACTCCTGCCACATCTCGCCGAACGAGACGGGCTTTTCGGGCGTGGTGGTGATGTTCTCCTTACTGCCCATGAAGCAGAGAGTGAGCAGAACGAAACCTACAACAGCAAAGATGCATGTAACGGTAAACCATGCCTTAGGATCGGTAGGCAGAGCTGATTCCTCGCTGGCCAGGTTGAAGCCGATAAGACCCATCACCCAATGAGTGATGAAACCTGCAAGTGAGAAACCTGCCTTGAAAGCAACACCAGCCAGAGCGTTAACAGTAGCAGCAGGACGGTTACCGGTACGGTACTCAGCATCAGTGATAACCTCAGGAACCAGAGCCCACATAAGTGAACCTACCAGCAGACCTACACCGGTCAGGACCTTGGCACCCTGAACGATTACATTGCAATTCTGAACATCAAAGAACTTGCCGATGATGAACAGTGTGATGAATCCTACAAGACCTACACATAGAAGCAGATAATAAAGTCCCTTCTTTCCGAACAGTTTCTTTAAAACGGGAAGTAAAGGCAGGATGATAAATGCAGGAATGGTACCGATAGCCATAAATACAGCCTGGTTCCAGTCAACGGCAATGCCTACGCACATTGCCAGTCCGATGGGGAAACCGGCCTGAACTACGATCTGACCGATATTGGCGCATACCATACGGGTTGAGGTAAGGATAAGAACCTCATCGTTATCACGGGTCATTGAGGCCATGATTGAGCCGTAAGGTATATTCACTACTGAATAAATCATGCTGAGCAGAGTGTAGCTGACTGTAGCATAGACAATCTTCCATGTCATAGCCCATGTTGCTACTGCGGGAAGCATCAGCAGGCAAGCGGCAACAGTAAGGGGAATACCGCCGTAAAGCAGATATGTACGATACTTACCAAGCTTGGGATTGTGATTGTCGATATATTTTCCTACCACGGGACTCCAGAAGCAGTCTAAGAGTCTTACTGCGAGAATAAGTCCACTTACAAAACCGGGGTTGATCTTGAGTACCGTGCACAGGTACAGCATCAGGAAACATGCAACCGTCTGGAAAATAAGATTCTGAGCAAGGTCACCTGAACCAAAGCCGATTCTCTGTCCCCAACTCAGCTTGTAATAGCCGTTGTTTACTTCGTTTGCCATAAAAATGATTTTATTGATTAATAATTATTGGTTATCTGTAATATCAGCCCACAAACTTACACAAAAAAATGGTTTATTTTGAAAGGGCGCCTCATTTATTCGCCCGTCTCCATATATTTGACAGCTCTCTGGATTGTCTCATCCAAATCCTGGATTACCTGATAATAGGCATTCATTCCCCAAATAAGTCGGGCAATAGTAGCCTTTAGTTGTGTCTTGAATATGTGCAGATTCTCCTGATATTGCTCCTCGTTGAACTCCACCTTTGCATCCTTGGCTTTGTCCTGGAACAGTTTTAAAACATCAGGTCCCACCTCATAACCCTTGTTGAACTCATCAAAAGACCTGAAACGGCGCTGGAGAGTACGGCGGTTGCGCTCGGTATATTGCAATGACGTGTTCAGCACAACATTCTTGGCAGTGACATTGCGGTAATACTGGTTGGTTTTTGTAGTGTCAAGCGGAACAAATATATCAGGCATTATACCGCCACCACCATAAACAGTGCGATGTTCAATCTTGGTGCTGAACTTGAGCGAATCCGGGAAGTGAATACTGTCCCTATTGGTAAGTTCTCCATGATGAAGCCGCTCCAGAATGTCATCACCATAGTCCACATCCTTGCCATAAGGTTTCTGTATGCATCGGCCTACAGGAGTATAGTACTTGGCAACGGTAAGACGTATCAGCGAGCCGTCATGGAACTCGATTGGACGCTGCACAAGACCCTTTCCGAAAGAACGCCTGCCAAC
Source organism: Bacteroidaceae bacterium (assembly GCA_017551845.1). The sequence continues at coordinate 9,145 of JAFZKR010000148.1, read as the reverse complement.
AATAGTTGCACGGTCCCAATCCTGCACGGCACCCGATACAATCTCGCTGGCCGATGCCGAATACTCATCAATCAACACCACCAACTTGCCGTCACGGTAATGACCACGACCATCGGCCAGATAGCCGCTCTTGGGTGAACGGCGGCCTTCAGTATAAACCACCATCTGGTCACGATCCAGGAATTCGTTAGCCATACCGACAGCAGCCATCAGCAGACCTCCTCCGTTGCTTTGCAGATCCAGAATAAGTGACTGGGCTCCCTGACGGCGCAGTTCGGCCAACTTATCCTCAAACTCATCGACAGTTGTAGCACCGAAACTGGATACTTTTATGTAACCGATACCCGGCCGTATCATGTACGCCGCATCAACAGTATTGACAGGAATCTTATCACGTGTAACAGTAAAATGCAGCAATTCATTCACGCCGCGGCGGTTTATACCTAAATCAACCTTGGATCCCTTGGGACCGCGCAGACGTTTCATGATTGATTCCTGTGACATCTTGACACCTGCAATGGCTGTATCGTTCACGGTCACAATCCGGTCACCTGCCATTATGCCCACCTTCTCGGACGGTCCGTCAGGAATAGGCTGAACTATGAACAGGGTATCCTCAACCATATTGAACTGCACTCCTATACCCTCGAACGAGCCCATCAGAGTCTCGTTTGACTTGTCATTCTCTTCGGGAGTAAGATATGTTGAGTGCGGATCCAACTCCTCAAGCATTCCCTTTATGGCCTGCTCCACAATCTTCTTCTCATCAACCTCCTCAACATACAGGGCCGATATCGCTCCCTCGGCCACCAGAAGTTTCTGCAGCTCAGCGTCAATGGAGGTAGCCTGAGGCTGCATCTGCGGTTGGCGCTGCATCTGGGGTTGCATCTGGGGTTGACGCTGCGGCTGCATTTGCGGTTGCCCCACACGTCCGGGCTGAGCCATCAGCATCAATGGCATCAAAAGTGCCGCAAACAGAATATTTATCCTTTTCATAACTATCATTTGAAAGTATCAATCATAAGGTCATCGGCACTGCGGCCGAATGATATGAGTTCACGTACAAGGCTGCTGCTAACATGCTGGACGGCAGGGCTTGCAACCAGAAGAACTGTCTCAACTCCGTCGATGGTGCGGTTTATGTCGGCCAGGTTACGCTCCTTGTCATAATCTGTGACAGAACGGATACCGCGCAGAATGGCATCGCATCCGTTCTCACGGACAGCATCAACGGTCAGGCCTTTGTACTCTATCACGCTTACGCGGGAGTAGCCTTTGTAGTAGCTGCGGATGGCCTCCAACCGTTTGGAACTGCTGAACATGGGCTTTTTCTCCTCATTTATGCCTACGGCTATGACGACCTCACACCCCAGGTTCAAAGCACGCTCTACAAGATCTGCATGTCCTATGGTAAATGGATCGAACGATCCCGGGAAAAACAGTTTCATAAGTTCTCGTTTTAGTTAGAATTTCTCACCTTCATCCTCCTCGACACGATCCTCCTCGACAACCAGGTTGTCAATAATGAAGTTCTGACGCTCCATAGTGTTCTTACCCATATAGAATGAGAGCAGATCATCCACGGCATCGGTCTTCTTGAGTGTAACCATCTCCAGTCGCATATCAGGGCCGATAAAGTTCTTGAACTCATCGGGCGAAATCTCACCAAGTCCTTTGAATCGGGTTATCTCGGGGTTAGGCGAAAGTTTCTCGATAGCCTGCTTACGTTCATCCTCCGTGTAGCAGTAGATGGTCTCGAACTCACCTTTCTCGGTCACCACGCCATCCACATGTCCGGCAGGACCTTTCTTCTTCTTACGCTTGTTACGTACGCGGAACAGCGGGGTCTGCAGGATATAGACATGACCTTTTCTTATCAGTTCAGGGAAGAACTGCAGGAAGAAGGTTATCATGAGCAGGCGAATATGCATACCGTCCACATCGGCATCGGTTGCAACTATTATCTTGTTGTAGCGCAAATCATCCAGACCCTCTTCAATGTTCAGGGCTGCTTGCAGAAGATTAAACTCCTCATTTTCATAAACCACCTTCTTGGTAAGGCCGTAGCAGTTCAAGGGCTTACCACGCAGGCTGAATACTGCCTGAGTGTTCACGTCACGACTCTTGGTTATTGATCCGCTTGCAGAGTCACCCTCAGTAATGAATATGCAGCTCTCCTCCTGACGATCACCACGGGCATCGTTCAGGTGGATGCGGCAGTCAGCCAGCTTGCGGTTGTGAAGGTTTGCCTTCTTGGCACGCTCGCGGGCCTGCTTGGTTATGCCGGCTATCTCCTTACGCTCCTTTTCTGATTCCAGTATCTTCTTGAGCAGGACATCGGCCACTTCAGACTCTTTGTGCAGCAGATCATCAACCTCCTTTTTGATGAAATCACCCACAAACTTGTTGAGCGACACACCACCGTTGGGACTCATTGTAGTGGAACCCAGTTTGATCTTGGTCTGGCTCTCAAACACCGGTTCCTCAACGTTAAGGGCTATGGCAGCCACTATACCGTTACGAACATCACCCAGCTCAAAGTTCTTGCCGTAGAACTCCTTTATGGTACGGGCTATATGCTCCTTGAAAGCACTCTGATGAGTACCGCCCTGTGATGTATACTGACCGTTTACGAATGAGTAATACTCCTCACCGTACTGGTTGGTGTGGGTGAACGCTATCTCTATGTCGGTTCCCTGCAGGTGTATTATGGGATAGAGACTCTGCGCGCTCATGCGCTCCATAAGCAGATCCTCCAAGCCGTTGCGCGACACAAAACGCTGGCCGTTATACATAATTGTAAGGCCGGTGTTCAGATAGGAATAGTTGCGCAACATTGTCTCAATAATGGCAGGACGGAACTGGTAGCCCACAAACAGATCGTTGTCAGGCTCAAAGATAACCTGGGTTCCGTGCTCGTCGGCACTGGGCTGGGTCTCATCGGACTGGAGCTTGCCGCGCTCGAACTTGAGTGTACGCACCTGACCGTCACGCCAACTGCTCACCTCAAAATAATGGCTCAGCGCATTCACTGCCTTAAGGCCTACACCGTTCAGACCAACGCTCTTCTTGAAAGCCTTGCTATCAAACTTACCGCCGGTATTAAGCATGCTGACCGCCTCGACAAGCTTACCCTGAGGGATGCCGCGTCCGTAGTCACGCACAATGACACGACCCGTATCAGCCAGGTCTATCTCTATGCGCTTGCCGGTATTCATACGGAATTCATCCACACTGTTGTCAATGATCTCCTTGAGCAGCACGTAGATTCCGTCATCGGCAGCCGATCCGTCACCAAGTTTACCGATGTACATACCTGGACGCGTACGGATATGCTCCATATCGTCCATGTGGCGGATATTGTCCTCGTTGTACTGCACCTGAGGTGCCTGCGGGTCAAATAATTCTTCAGTGTCTGCCATATATCTTTATTATACTTATTTCAAATCTTAATTAAATCAGATGGGCTTGAAAAAGACCGCCCTGCGACGTACTATCTTTACTCCCTCATAGTACGACCACTGGCTCTGCACCTTGGTATTGTCAACCAGTTCCGGATTGGTCTCGGCAAGTTTGTACCCCATATCGGCCAGAATAGGATTGAGTATGGTGAACGGCACTGCGTTGATACCCTTGTTCTGATACTCCGGCTTAACGGCAATGAACAGGAACTCAACAATATGGGAGTGCTTTATCTTGAGTGCCTTGATTATGTGCCACCAGCCAAACGGGAACAAACGGCCTTTAGCCTTCTGCAGTGCACGGGCTATGGATGTCATCGTGAGCGCTCCGGCCACAAGGTTGTCGTCCTTGTCAAGCACAAAAGCGGCAAAACGTTTGTCCAAAAGCGGTACGAACTTGCGGGCAAAGTCTTCAATCTGTTTATCGGAGAATGCCGAATATCCGTACAATGGAGCAAAAGCCTCATTCACCAGATGAAAAAGCTTATGGGCATATTTCTTAGCCTCGACGCTCTTGCTGTGTTCAAGTCTGTCAATATGGAGATTGTAGCGGTCAAGCACTATCTTGCCTATGCGCTCCATCTTCTCGGGCAGAGTGTTGTAGGGAATATGACGCTCCACCCACTCGGCCGACGGTTTGAGCCCCAACTGCTCCATGTGTTTGGGGTAGTAGGGATAGTTATAGATGGTAGCCATAGTGCCCATAAGGTCAAAGCCTTCAGTCAGCATTCCTTCGGGGTCAAAGTCGGTAAATCCGAAAGGTCCCTCCAGACGGTCCATGCCACGTTCCTTGCCCCATGCCGATACTGCATCAAGCAAAGCTCGGGATACGTTTATATCATCGATGAAATCTATCCAACCGAACCTTACGGTCTTGACCTTCCATGCATCATTGGCCTTGCCGTTAATGATGGCTGCCACGCGGCCCACCACCTTACCGTCCTTTAGGGCAATGAAAGGCTGTGCCTCACAGAATTCAAGTGCGGCATTACGTTTAGGGCGGAAAGAGTTCTTGGTATCGCTTATAAGATCTGGTACGGCATAGGGATGATTTCTGTAAAGCTGCACGTTGAAACGTGCGAATCGGCGCAAGTCCCTGGCCGTCCGGACCGCAATAACGGATATGTTCTCAACTGACATTATCTCCACCTGTTTTTTAAATTTAGCGAAGATACAAATTATACGGCAGTCTTCCCAATCGGCAAGGGGTAAATTATCAACACGGGCACCAATGCTTCACGCATCAGCACCCGTGTTGAAACAAGGACTTATTATTGCAAACTTATCTTAGAAGATCGGCTAGTTTTCGGCCCAGTTCAGCGCCGCGCAATCCCTTGGCTACCACAATGCCTGTCTCGCAGTCCACCAGGAAGTTAGCAGGAATGCTGTTGATATTATACTGTCGGGCAACCTCGTTGCTCCAATAATTAAGGTCACTTACATGAATCCAATTCATATTCTCATTTTTGATTGCAGTGAGCCAGTCCTCACGTTCACGGTCAAGCGACACACCAATAATCTCGAAACCTATTGGAGAGAACCGGTTGTAGGCATCTCTCAAAGATGGGAGCTCACCCATGCAGGGACCACACCATGAAGCCCAGAAATCAATCAGGACATAACGGGTTCCGGGTTTTGAGATAATATCACTTGCCTTAACAGGATTGCCTTCAGGATCATTCTGAGTAAAGTCCAGATAGGGCTTGCCCACACCCAGTCTCATCCTGTTGCTCACACTCTCATCAAGTCTCTTCCAGTTACTGGTCTGCTTAAGATTATCAGGGAACCTGTCAAGGAATTCCCTTGTTGACTCCGGATCATCAGGGCTGTCAAGACTCTCAAGAATAACCAGGCCGTACATATTGTCAAGGTTATCCATCAGGCTTGTTTTTATGTTCTCCTGATAAGCATTGTATATCGCCATAAAATCATCAGTTACAGCGACACCATCATCTTCCCCACGCAACTTCTCCAACTCCAAGCCCAGTTCAAAAGAGGACTTCTTAAGATTGCATAAGGCATCATTGGCTTTAGTACCGTTCACCAAATACAACTTGCTTCCTCTAAGTTCGGAATCTGACCCTATAGTCATGACCAACTCTCCCGGTTCTACTATAAGCTCGCAATGCTGCGCTCCCTCCGGCTCCTCTTCTTCGGATAATACCGGTCTTACAGTTGTAATTACACCCATAACCGGTATTTCGATTTTGCCTGTAAGAACAAACTTACCATCTACACAAGGAGCTGACGCAAGAATATTTGCCGTTATGGCATCATCGTCAGGATTCACTATAAGCCATACTGAATCGCTGTTGCAATCAGCGAACTGACCCTTTATAGTATAACCTTTGTCTGCAGCGCAGCTAAACATTGTAGCCACTACAACTGCAATCAAAAACAGTCTTTTCATAATCTCTTTTATTGGATTGGGTTATTAACGGTTTGCAACTGCCATCTGATCCAAAGTCATCTCAAACGGTTTATGGAATACCGTTCCTGTAAGCTTTGAATAACGTTTGTTATCCCTGTCGGGTAGCAGTTTGTCAAGATCGGCCTTGGGGAAGACCAGCTTGGCAGTGGTTATCATATGATCACCTCCACGATCAAAATCCTCGTTAAGTGGAACACTGGCAGACTGTATCTTCAGTTCGGTTCCGTCGTTCAGAGTCAGTTTCAGGTCACTGCCAAAGTATGCCGGATATGAGAAATCGGCACGAACATAAACCTGAAGATATACCTCTGTTCCATCAAGCGTGCGCTCTATACGCTGAACCGCAGCCTGGTTGCCTCCTGCAGTACCGGGAAGTTCCAGGTCAATCAGACAACCTGCATAAATCACCTGTATCTCGTCAAACAGATGCGGATCCTTGGATATGTTCACACCACGTGAGATATAACTCTGGGTGTTTGTCTTGCTGTCATAATCAACAATATCAAAGAACTTCACGTCTTCCGGAACAGCCTCATATACGCTTGTGCAATAGAGATATCCGTTGTCAGGAACCCAGAAGAAAGAACCGTTGGCATAATTATACTCTTCATGCCAGGGATAATCGGCAAAGTTCTGGAATCCCTCCTCACGAATAAGCTTATACACCTTTCCGTCGGCCACTATTCTCTCCTCATTGTAATCCATCACATCCGGTCTGTACCATACGTTACGGTCCAGTCCTGTACTTTTCTGGATGATTACCAGCTCGTTCTCACAGAACACCACCTTATCGACGTTCTTACCATTGAATACTGGAGGATTATCTACAATCTTCTTGGCCTTGGCAATATAGTCATCAGTATATTCACCTCTTATCCTGCGCTCCACATCCATTACCGTCTTGCCTTTGAACTCCTTGTCAAGATCGCGTTTGGTGGGCAGCACCGTTGTACGGTAATATCCCTTGGCTTTGTATTCACGGCTCAGCACACCTTTATCCTTCTGTGATTCAAGAAGATCGGCCAGTGTTGACTTGGCACCGTGAGGCTCATACACACAGATAGAGAAAGTACGGCTGCCACGTTCATAAGCTGCTTTCATCATGACCGATGCATCGGCCCACGGCATCTTTTCATCCGGATAGAATGCCATGTACTCTATATCAAGCACCTTGATCCAACCGGCAAGTTCCTTTGGCGTTCCGTGTACTGTCAGTCCGTTGTAATCCAACTCATATACACCCTTTGTCCAAGTATAGATACGTCCATACTTGTAGGTTGAATAATAAGCCTCAAACCACTCTCTGTCGGTCTTAACAACAAGAGTATAGATACCTACCTCATTCAGCATCTCCGCCAACGGGCGTGCACGCATAAGTCCGGTTTCAGTCTGATCACCCTCAAGTTTGGAGAGTACGATAGTGATACGATGGGTGTTGAATCCCTTATAATCCAGCAGATAATCAGCCACCTCCTCAGGTTTCATTACTGCCTCCACGCGGTCAGCTGTACGTACTATCACGGTATCACCTTCAGTAAGCCATACCGCTCCGTTCTCCCAGGGGAAACGGTTGAACTTACCCTGACCGTAAATCTCATCAAGGATCTCCATTGAATCACGCAGAACATCCACGTTCCTGCCGTCGCTACGATGGGTAATTGTCTGTGACTGAGACTGAGATTCCGGCTTGCAGTCATATACTGTAACTGCAAAAGACATGATCACAACTGCTGTCAGCAGAGGGGCATAAAGAGCCTTGAATGCTCTTGCAAACTTAGAGTCTTGTCTGTTCATCATACTTATTCTATTGGAAAGGTTCTGTTTCTTAAAATGGTTGGTAACACTGTATCCGCTCATGGATGCGATTTTGCCCAACAGCATATACTGATACTCCTTGGCATCAAAACCGTCCTGAAGCACGCAGCCGTCGGCCTGGAACTCATGAACGTCCTGCAAATCCTTCCTAAGCAGTACGGTTACGGGGTTGAACCACTGCATTGCTGACAGAAGGTCCACCATCAAAAGATCATAGGAATGACCCAGACGTACATGAGTCATTTCATGATCCAGAATAACTCTGCGATTGTCCGATTCATAATCCTCTCTTGAGATTACGATATTGTTCATCCAGCTGAACGGTGAGATGCTCATCTCAACTACATAGACATGAACATTGTCTTCACAGCTAATTTCACGACCAATCCTTATAAGACGGCGTACCTGGATAACCGACAGGATAGTCCTGCTAAGATGGAACACACATCCGGCAAACCATACGGCAAGAGCAATCAATCCCCAGTTAATAGGTTTGTGGTTATTAACCGGAGCAACTGCAGATGTCACATCCTCGGCCACTGCCTCTGCCTGCTCCACAGCCGGAACTGCCATCTCAAACACCGGTTTTGCAGCCCTCTCGGTTTCTTCAATCGGTTGTGAGACAACAGGCATAGTTATTGCCACCTGACCCGACTCGGATGCAACCGGGGCTGCAGCCACCTGTTCAGGGACATAACGGTGAATGGTGAACACGCAGAAAGGAAGAATGAATGACACCATCAACATGCTTGTCAGAAGGAAACGGTTCAACTTATGAAAAGTCTCCTTGCTCATAAGCAGACGATAGAAAAGATAAAAACAGACAAGGATCATTGCTACCTTAAATTGGTAGGTCAGGAATATCTCACCTATAAAAGTCTGTGTTGTAAACAAATTCATTGGAAAAGTAATTAGGTTAATTATTTCAAGTATTGTATAGAACTGTCATCTGTTACTGCTTTCCTCTCTCTATCTGTTCTATAAGTCCCTTCAGCTCATCTAAGGATATCTTGTCCTCCTTGACCAGTGCTGAAACGGCACTCAGATAAGAATTGTTGAAGCATTTACCGATGATACTCTCTAAACTTATTTCACTGTACTCCTTGCGGCTGATGGCAGGATAGTACCTGAAAGATCCGCTTATGGAGTCATGCCGCAGATAGCCGTTTGACTCAAGCGTGCGGACCTGGGTTGACAAGGTGTTGAAATGAGGCTGTGGCTCAGGATAGAACTCCTGAAGTTCCTTTACATAAAGTGGTCCCTTGTCCCAGAACCAATTCATGATGACCTCCTCTTTTTTTGTGAGTCTCTTCATAAATTGTTTATAATAAGTAAGTTTTCACGCACATTTGATCACTAATAGATAATAAATAACCAAAGTTCTGATGCAAACATACAACTAAAAATCTTCGTTTCCAAATATTTTAACGAATTTTAT
>JAFZKR010000147.1 GCA_017551845.1 Bacteroidaceae bacterium | reverse complement strand
CTTGTGGACAGTGAGAACCACCGCAACGGTTGCAACAATAATTACCGCCGCTATCAACAATAACCTTTTTGCTTTACGGTTATTTATACCCTCTGTTAAGTATAAGAAAAGAACAGTCCCTATGCTTATTAAACCGGCTCTCGAACCAATCAGCACCATGAGTGTCACAGACAGCAGGAACACAGTCATCAGAACCCATGTGGACAGTATGGGACGTTTTGAGCCCGCAGCCTTTACGGTCATGAACGGCAGGCATACTGTCAGTGCCGCGGCCACACCTGCAGGATTGTCAAAACCGGCCGCTGCGCCAAAGGCTCCATCACCGTTGCCGTAAGCGTGCTTGAGGACACCGGACAGCTGCAGGTAGCAGTGTGCCATAACGACAAGCCCTGCAAGCGTGAACGGCCAGAACATGTCACCTGCACCAATTGAAGCAACACCACTCCTGGAATCAACGAAAAGACGCACAATTGAAACAACCAGGATTGACAATAATACGGCTGTCCCTGCGCCCATCCACTTCCCCATTATGGCACTGTCCGGAACTGATCTGTCTATGGAGAAGACTGATGTCAGAACAATTATGAGCAGCGATAAGCTGGTGGCATGTTTCATCCTCAATCTATTTCACTCCAACCAATGCTAATGCTGTCAGTTCTCCAGTGCAGGATCCCAGACGGGACGGATAGGAATGGCAAATTCAACTCGTGATTCCACGATGCCAATCTCTTTCTGTCCTGTAGCTGTCTTCACAACTACCTCGTTATTCTTAGGCATTACGTTCACATACCAGCTCCAACACCGTTCGTATTTTTGAAGTGCGACCTCTCCTTCGTTATTTAGGGTGGAACGTGTGCCACTCTGTATGAAAAGAGTAGCTTTCAAGTATTCGTTTGAAGGGTCGTAATTGCCTCCTCTCACACCTCTTTGTAAAGAGTATGTGCCGGCTACAGGCAGAGAGATGGAAGCACCGTTATTGGAGAACTCCACAACATAATAATCACCCATAGTGTGCATTGACATCTCACATATTGAAGTAAGCTCATCTATTTCCTCTTTGGTCGGCATCCTCCAATGGCCAGATAAGATGGTGTGAGCCGCATCATACTCGGTTCCACAGATATCTTCGCCTATATCCAGGTAACGTTGAGAGTCATTGTCCCACCATATGTATTCGGATCGTTCTCCACTGGTTGAAGGTTCGGTTTCTCCCCATTTGTAGTATCCACCTGTCTCATAAGGTTCCTGAGCTCCGAGATTGCAACTGGCCCATTTTACGCTCAGCCCAAGGTCCACGGCCATTTCGTCAGTATGTCTAGTGGAGAAGGACTGGAGCGGCCCATAGATCAAGTCACCCGTATGTTCCACCAGTACATACGTCTTGAAGAAGTACTCTGTACCGTGATTGAGGTTATTAAGTCTCACAGAGAAGCTACCGTCATCGTCTAGCAGTGAGGCTTCCTTATGTGAATTATCGTAAACAAGGTCATCAGCAACCAGAGCAGTGGTTACACCCACCTTGCATAAACTCATGTCAACAGGGTCAATGGTAACACTCCCGGAAAGAAGTGCATCGTAAAAGCGCACGTTTGTGAGTTCGCAACATTCAATTGTGCACTGGAATTTTCCAGTAGTGAACTCTGCAGTTTTGCCTATAACCCTTTTCTTCCCACTTTTAGACTGATAATATAAGCAAAACTCATATCTGGTCTCTGGTTTTAGACCGGAAAGGGTTGATTCAATCACGCCGTTGGAGTTAACCTTGACTTTTCCAAACTGGCTACATCCCGGATTGTTTTTGCCTTCTTGCCAAGCATTGAACATATCTTGTGCCCTTTCAACATCTTCAGTATAAAGGACTCCACGTAATCCATCAAGCAGTTCATCAACAGGGATGTCGGGAATAGACCCTGAAACTGTTGCAGTGAAAGCAGTCGTTGAAACCGATGGAGCAGGAATCTCTGAGTGTGGACTTACGGTTCCTTCTTTCTCACATGCCATAACAAATAATGCAATGGAGAAAATATAGATTAATATGTTGTATTTCATATTATAAAAGTGTACGCATTGTGTCTTACTTCAGTTTAACAGACATTACCACTATCTCGTCTTTTACTTTTAGCAGTGTATCATAATCACTCTTACTCAACATATCTGCTGCCGTAGGAAGCAGTGGGTTCATTTCATTGATAAATAGCTTAAAATACAATTTTTCCTCATCCATTCCAATCAATTGTGGATTACTGCCTTGCGATGTTATTTTTGTACTGCTTGCCAATGAGCCATGATATCGGATGCTGTGTGAAGCTTTGTCGAAAATCACAATGCTCTGAGCTATCGGACCGTTCATGTAATATGTAAAGACAAGGTATTTCTCGTTTTCAAGAACATCCTGTACTATCCCTATCTTTCCTTTTGAATTGTTCATTATGTATGATTCCACTTCCTGTGCGCTCATTGCATTGAAATCCGGAAATCCATTGGTTCCAAAGTCTATATTGTATTTGGTCTTTACATCCGAAGTGTTTTTGTCAATTGAATAAATAGTGTTACTGTACATGAAATGAAATGTGTATGAATCGCTAAGTGCATTGAAATTAAAAGTAGTGCCGTAAGCTGCATAATCCTTGTTTGGACTTGAAGGTATTAACCTCTTGGTCTGGCCATTGCCTACAACACTCAGCTCGTTATAGTATCTGTCCACAAGATTATCAGGATTACGCAGTTCATGAAAAGAACCGTTATATGTACAAATCGCATTATCGGTAACTACAAAATCCTTAAACTGGAAGGAAAGATTAGGTACCTTTCTAATTAGTTGTCCTGAAAAACCATATATGTAAAAATAATGATAATCCTTCGCTTCGCTGAGCCAATAGCTTACCCATATCTCCTTTTTTGACATGTCAACAAATACTGCACTAGGTCTCAGGTGAAAAGTCCTTGTTTCCAGAGGTATATCTATTGTTCCTATATTGTTCAGCAATATGCCAGACTTATCATAACAAAGCACACTCTGGTTACATTCCACAATAATATAGTCTGAATCAAGATATACACGATTTATATATCCGCTTGTAAGTTCTTGAGGCAAATTAAATAAGGTAAATGACATGTTTGATGATATCTCTGGCAACCATATCTGATTGTTATGTGGATTAGGTTCAGGATTATTGATTTGGATTGTTTCTACTCCGTTCAAGGAGAGGTTGACTACATCATTGTCCTGTGCTGACATATTTACGGCTGAGAACAGCAGAACACCAATTGTTGAATAAAAAAATTTAATCATAATTTGAACATATAGGTTATCAATTTCAATAATAATAATATCTTGGATCAAAATTTACTGCATCCACTTTAATTTCGCCATTTCCATCTTTCATATAATAGGGATTACTGAAAGTCATACTTGGATCGGTATATATTGAATAGCTGGGGCCAACCCATATTATATAATTAAATATAACATGATTTATGTAACACGATGAATGAAAATCGATATCGCCAGTATGAGCAAAAGAATTAATGGATATATCTTCAGTACTTTCATCTCTATCATAATACCAATCATCCCAGTATCCCAAAAGATTCCCTTCATTATCATAACGAGGTACTGGTACGAAATGACCTACAAATTTCACATTTAGGGTGGCACTTGAAGAACCCGTATAGTCAGAATGATTTACACTAATTGTTTTTTTGTAAATACCAGTTGCATTAAAATAATTAGCGTCATTACCTGGTGAAACCTCAGACCTTGTAAGAAAAGATTTTCCTTTATCAATAAGATTAAAATCAATCAGATTGCAAAGCAGGTTATCATATATAAGTTCACCGGATTTACGGTCAAAAACAGCAACGGTCTCAAATTCTAAAAAACTATCAAAGTTCCATCTGAGTCTTACGAAATCATATTTTTCATGCTTATCAATGACCTGATTTACCCTGTTTCTTATTGCCTTCAACGAAACATGCGATGTGGCAGTGTCGTTTTGAATGAAAAGTAATGATGCCGGATGAAATCTTTCATAACCTCCATTGTATACAGGAAAACACATTTGTTTTGTATTCAAAAATAATGAACTGTCCGGAACAGCCACTTGTATCAGTTCAGAATCCATAAGCCTTACATCGCTTTCGTTCAGAACTTGCCTGTTATATTCCAGATGTTGCAACAGAACTTCATTCCAATTTCTACTGTTTTCTAAATTCAGAAAATCATATTCATTGTCAAAATTGCATGAAATCAGCATTATTGATGAAGATATCAATAAAATAATTTTCTTTCTCATAATTTTTTAAATTTTTTTAATCGTTTTTTTATTACCACCATTCTATTTTCTTTTCATTATCAATAAGGAAAGGTCTCTCATCCCAACCGCGTGTCTGGTTGCTCAGCCACATCAATGCTCCCTCTGGGATACTGTCATAGCTGAGAGTGTTTCCATCAGCAGTCCTTATTCCCCTGCTTATCCATTCTCCGTTATTACTCCAGTATCTGAGTTCATAAATATCACCAGGATGTATATCATTGTCGTCACTTCTTGGAACAATACGTACAGAACCAATTTGCACCGCCTTACCAAAATCTATACCAACCCAAGCCCCATCAGGCGCGTCTGTCTCAAAATTAGTAAGCCAGTCATTGTCAAAAGCCCTCTCAATAGATTCAATTGATGCGTCTTGGCATCCAAGGTGGTGACCATCAATACGTGTTCCATCAGGGGAGAAGAACGCCAGTTCGGCAATGCTGCCATAGGTGCCGTCTGCGGCTCTCCATCGCCAATATCGGTGTCTATCGGGCTCAAGGACATCTGTTCTGTCAGGAATGTAAATGTCATCTATAGAAAAAACCGTTATGGCATTAGTGAAATCCTTATAATCAGAAGCTTCAATTCTGCCACCAAGAATACGCTGTCTCATCCGTGCAACGTTGTTGCTCTGATAATATTTCCGCCTAAGCTTTACCGTGCGCATCCGTTGGGGATTGTTTTCTACGAATGTCAACGTTCCGTCACGTTGGATAATGAACGGTTTTGAGATCGGCTGCAATTCTTTTCCGTCGTAAGCAAGCGCTATGTATAGTATATTACGCCCCATATCTGAAAAGACAACCTTTCTCCGGTTTATCTTTCCGAAATCAACAACAGCCCAGTCTTCATCGTGACCATTGAAAGTAGCGATGTAAGCATAGTCTTCAACCAAGTCAAACGATGGTTTGATTTTTATGACGACATCCGTAGTACTAAAATATTTTGAGGTGACATCATAGGCACTGATATCAAAAGGAAACCTGTATGCTGATTCCTTCTTGTATCGTGCTCTTTCACGATTAATGGAATAAGAATTCCTGAAGACCTTGGGAATCCTCTTGTCGGGGAAGAAAGAACTACCTGGGACAGAACCGACATCCCATTCCGCATGAAGCTCTTCACCACGGTCACTTAACAGTGAGTACCACGAGTGCCCTGCACGGTAACGTCCCCAATAGGGGGTGTAATCTATACAGACAGGAATGCCAAAACTGCGATATACAAGGACAGCCAGATTAACATAGTCCTCACACCTTCCGAATGTCTGTCTGGCAAGCAGGTCTGCTCTTAATAACGGATATCCGCTACGGTTAAACATACCTACAGGATGAACCTTATCAAGAATACCATTGCGTAAGGCGTCGACAGTGTAGAATATGGTCCCGTACTGGTCATCATCATGGACCATAAGGTCAATATATGTATTGAATGCATTATACAATGTGTCTCGCCAATAATCAAGAGGCTGCAATTCTACCGCTTTGTAAGGGAGAATCCATTGACAGAAATCCTCAAAACAGATATGACTCGACCAAGGATTATCCTTCCATTGTGAATATGCATAATCAATACTGTGTATCAGGTAGTCTGCCTTCATAATGCGGACATCTGGGACAGTCCTGTATTTGAGAAGAGAAAACTTGTCATCACTTACGTGAAGGAGAGAATCCCTCTGTTCTACAGGTTTCAAATCAGACTGAAGGACCTTTAATGCCAGATTGTAATATTGATCAATTTCTTCATCCTGAAATGACTCGTGCCCGGGCATGTTCTCAATCAGGAAACGGGCTGCCGCCAGTTTCTCGGGGTCATCCTTGTAGTGTTCCAGCACAGCCTCCAGCTCACTGCGGTTGTTCCCGGCTGCACGCAGTGCGTATTCCAGGTATTCATTGGCCTGTTTTTTGTCACAGGACACTACTGAAGTGCTTACTGCAACTGTGGATATTGCAGCTACAATAACCAACAGACACCAGGATAGTGTTTTAATACAGATCCTAATCACAAAACGTTATTCAATGGCAAACGTCCCGTGCCACCAGATGCCGTACGCGTATATATATAATGTGTAGTTGCCGGCCGGCAGTGAAGCCAGGTTTGCCTGTACACTATAAGAAGGGTTGTAACTATTGCTCCAGACAGTGGAATTGGTTAGGCCATCAGTTATTACTACCTGCGAAGATGTGAGTTCGCTGAACTGGATGGTTAACACTTGGCTTTCCAATGATGCCGTTAAAGGTGCTGTAGTAGACCGATCTTCCGGAAAGGGATTAGGATTTGGGTCTTCTATCCCTAATTCAATATCAATGGCGCTTGCGCTCATTGACATGCACAACATAATTGTTAATGCGGTAAATAATTTCTTCATATTGATGATAATTTATTATCGCTAAAGTACATGTGCATCTGGTCACGGATGCGTTAATTTCCGTGACAAATTTGTTAAAAACCGAAGCAAAGGGGACTTTTACACTTTATCTGCAAGAAACAGCTGAGTCACATTGTGCGTGTCTTTGTCCTGCACTCTTTTGCGGCGCTGACGTATGCAACCGTCAGTAACATCAAGAAGCATTGATATTTCAACCGAGTTAAATCCAAGATATAACAGAATGAGGACATATGCTTCATCACGACTTACTTCCGGAATCTCTTCCGACAGGAATTGCATGACTGGACGAAAACAGTTGTTCAGGGCCTTTATGATTTGTATTTTCTCGTCATTTGACAGTTCTGTGTTACGGATGGTTGTTTTACTTGATATCAGGGAGTACGCCTCCTGTAGCTTGAACCATTGGCTACAGTCCTGAAGTTCTTTCTGATATAGCTCCATTATTTCAATCCTGACATCATCTGTATCACGTATTTCTTCCTGTATGGAATCCATATCCGGATCTGCCAGTTTCTTGTTTAGGATATCGGATTCTGTCTGGTCGATTGTGTCGCGGATGTTCCAGATTCTTTCTTTTTTCCAGTTCCTGTAGTATATCACAGCAATGATGGCCAGTAAAATGGAGAGCAATATGAGTGAAGCTGTGATGATGGCTGATCTTATGGTTCTATCATGAAGTCTGTTTTCTGCCAGTTCTATCCGGTGTTCACTCTCTATGACGTTTATTTGCTCATGATTGCGCCGTTCATAGATTGAATCAGCCGTACTTTTATAGTGATTGTAGTATTGGGTCGCCTCATCTTTATGACCAAGTTGCAAAGCAATGAGTGCTAGTTTGTCATAGTTCGTGCAAAGGGTGTTAAGGTCTTGTGTATAGTCCAGGGACTTGTTGTAGTAGTGATACGCTGAGTCAATTTGCCCAATCTCGTAATAAATATTCGCCTTAAGACTTAGACCGGCACCAGAGTCTTCGGGGTTTTTGCGGTATGACAGGTATTCATTTATGAGTTTCATGGCCTGTTGGTAATCCTTATCATGATGGAGCCGGATTTTGGATAATTGGAAGACAGCAAGATTTTTTTGGTCATTAGAGTATCTGCTTTCTGTCAGAATATTATTGAATATGCTGTCAGCCACTATAAAATCCCTTTTATACAGGGCGCAGCGTCCCAGATTATATATGGCATTGTTCATTGCTTTTTCATTATTCATCCTGGTGGCATTGGCAAGACAAAGCCTGTATTGTTCTGTGGCCTCGGGCAGCATCATCCTATTCAGATAATGTTTGCCAAGGTTCTGTTCGGTGAGGGCATAGTAACGAGTCAGGGTGTCGGGGAAGAGGTCTTTGGCCTTGAGATATGCATTGATGGCTGCCATATCGTTGTTGGAGTCGGAATAGGCGCATCCTAAACTGTACCACGCCATAGCCGCGTGATAATCCTTCTTGCGGATGCCGTAATAGTCCGTTGCATCTATAATCAGGTCCAGGTCAGATACAGGACGGTAGTTCTTGTAATCAAGCTGAGTCTTGAGGATGGCATACAGCGCACGTCGGCTGGCTTTGGCAGGCTCAGGGATAACGGATAGTAATGAATCGGCCTTGGCGGGATCGGTTTCCATAGTCTGTTCTATCCGGGCAAGCTCACGGTAGGTGGCCTCACGGCAGGATGTGAGAAAGACTATAGCCTGGAACGACAGGTATAAGATAATTCGGACTGTCTTGTGGTGGTGTATGCACATATTTCTCATTCAAAAAGGTAATATGTAAGAATGGTTTTTACAAACTTACATAAAATCTGCCGATTTTACGCCCGCTGATTCTTAAATCTCATGCTGTTGATGCTTACTGTTTCTGAAAAATGGTGTATATTTGTAGCGTATTGATTCGCGGTAGTAGCTCAGTTGGTAGAGCGTTGGCTTCCCAAGCCGAAGGTCGCGGGATCGTGCCCCGTCTACCGCTCTAAGTAAAGGTTCTCTGACCGGGAACCTTTCTTCATTTTCCCGGCTTGGGAAGCCACTCCGTGTTTTAGTTCGCTTTCGCGAACGGGAGCCGAAGGTCGCGGGATCGTGCCCCGTCTACCGCTCTCAAACAGAAAAAGGTTCTCCGGTAATGGGGAACCTTTTTCTGTATGGGGAGCCACTATGTTTCTTATGCGGGTTGGTGTTGGGGACGAAGGAGGTCATTCACCGTCTTGACGGGATTGAAGGTGGTGAGCGGAACCTCCACGAAGAGGGTGTTCCAGTCGCTCATGGCACCGTTCCACAGTCCGGGAAGCTCAAGTGCCTTCAGCTCCCGTCCGTTCTTGGACTTGCTTGAGATAAAGCCTGTGTTCCCATCTACAAAATCCGGAAGATTGAACTTTTCTCCCTTGTAACCCTTCAGGCCGCACACCAGATCCACAGGATTGAAATGGGTACCCTTGGTGAACATCTCTTTCTTGACGGGATCCGCCAGGTCTATCTGGGAGCTCTCCAGAATCTGAAGCGATACGGTCCCGTCACTGTTGTATGCCAGGAACGGTCCGCCTCCGGGCTCGCCCACATTACGTACCATGCCGCACACCCTTACCGGACGGTTCAGCTTGGAACGGAGCCAGGCCGCGAGCTCATCGGCCGGCATAAGCTCCAATCCCTGTTTCCTGCAGCACAAGGTGTTCCTTACGAAATCCGCAATGGTCTTGAGCTTGTCGGCTGTATATTTCCCGCTGTCAAGCAGCCTCAGGTACTCGAATATCCGGTTCTGTACGGAAACGAGTATTCCGGCCAGCAGTTTCTTGTATGTCACGGTGTCAGTCTTGAGGTGATCCGGAACCACATTGTCTATGTTCTTGACGAACACCACATCGGCATCCAGCTCGTTAAGGTTCTCAATAAGTGCTCCGTGACCGCCGGGACGGAAGAGTATGGAACCGTCATCGTTACGGAAAGGATTACCCTCCAGGTCCGATGCCACTGTGTCAGTGCTCTTCTTCTGCTCGGAGAATGTTATGTCATATACTATCCCGAAACGTTTTGAGAGGCCCTTGCTGTTATTCTCGGCAAGAGTGCGGAACAGTTCCTTGTGCTCAGGTGAGACGGTGAAATGAAGGTGAACGGTGCCGTCGGACCCCGATGCATACATGGCTCCTTCCACGAGGTGTTCCTCCAGAGGAGTGCGAGCGCTTCCGTTGTAACGGTGGAACTTGAGCAGTCCTTTAGGTAATGCACCGTAGTTCAAGCCTTTTCCGCCCAGCAGGTTAGATACCACCTCTTTATATTTGCCCTGGGCTATGAGTTCTGTTATGGGACAGTTCTCATTCGTCCTGCATGCCTTGTCCAGGTCATCGTAGAAAGCGAGCTTGTCCAGTCCGGCGAAGAAACTCTTCTCGAACGCAGTTGTCGGGATGTCGTACGGCGCATCAAGGAATGCGAACAGGTCCTTGAACATGCGGCTTGCCGCTCCCGATGCCGGCACGAACTTGAGTATGCGGTGACCGCTGCTGCAGTATGTATCCCATGTCCTGATGTAATCCCTGCACTTGTCCTCATCGACGGCTATTATGCCATTACCTACTGATGCGGCTGCATCAAGTTCAAGATAAGGGAAGCCTTTTTTCAATAATTCCAACTGATTCTCAACCTGCGAAACGCTGATACCTTTCGCCCTAAACTGGGCCAAATCCTTCTCATTAAACATAAATCGGTTCAATTAATCCTCAAATTTAATCCCCTTTTTCCGATTTTCAAAATTATAGTAACACGTTATGACACTTTTTTTATACCTTAGCGGCCGTATAACGACAAAAACCATATTATGAAAAATTACGCCAAATATGCCGCAGCACTGTTATGCCTCACCATACCGGGTTTCATGACAGCAAGCGCCCAAGACTCCAAGCAATCCGATGACGACTATCCGGAGATGACTTTCGTGGAGAAGACCCATAATTTCGGGATTTTCGATATTGAGCATGGTGACAAGGAATGTTGGTTCGTGTTTACCAATACCGGCAAGAAAGACCTCATGATACTCTCAGCACAGGCCACTTGCGGATGTACAGAGCCCATATTCCCCAAAACGCCCATACCTCCAGGTGCAACGGACTCCATAAAGGTGACCTATAAAGGCTCCACCCGTAGGCCGGGAGTATTCAAGAAAACCATTTCACTGAGGACGAACGCCAAGATAGATTCGGATTACCTCTATATAATGGGAGAGATGGTTGAGAAGGTGGTCGAAGAGAGACTTCCGAAATAAATAAAAAATCCTGCGGTGAATGTTCCGCAGGATTTTTTTATAACCTTTTATTACCGGGTAATCATTACTCTATCTCCAGAGTCACTATACTCGCTGCCGGTATTTCAAGAGTGACTGCCCCTGACTTCCTGTCAATCTTAGCTCCGTTGAAATCGGCCAGCTTGATTTTGTCAGGATTCTCGAATGTGTTGTAGTCAGTGGCCTTGGCACTGGTGAGGATCTTGGCCGTGACCTTCTTGGCATTGAAACCGTCCAGGTTCACAATGACGCTCTGCGGCTCGTCCAGCTTGACATTGGACATGGAGACATGCAGTTTACCGTCCTTGTCCTTCGACGCGGTGGAGCTGAACAGAGGCAGAGGACGTGTGGCACCCTCATCCGGATTAGCGGCATAACGCTCATTGGGAGTAAGCTTCACGCCCACACCGTCCAGATCCGTGGGAATGTAAGTGGCATCCATGTGCGGCTTATACATGTAGAAGAGCCAGTATGTGGGAGTGAGTACCATCTTGTCATCCTTGGTGAGTATCATGGACTGGAGCACATTGGCCACCTGGGCTATGTTAGTCATCTGGATGCGGTCACAGTACTTGTGGAACACATCGAGTGAGAGCGATGCCACCATAGCGTCACGCATGGTGTTCTGCTGATAGAGCTGAGTGCCGGGCTCCGGTTCCCACCATGTACCCCACTCGTCCACCAGCAACGGAGTCTTGTGCTCGGGGTCATACTTGCTCATGATGGCCAGATGTTTCTGTATCACGGGCTCTATACCCAGGCACTTGCCAAGACACCAGTAGTAATCATCATCGGAGAAACCGGTGGCAGGCTTCTTGGCACCTACCCATCCGGATACGGTATAGTAATGCAGTGAAACGGCATTCATCATGGAGCCTATCTTCTTCATGAGTACATCGGTCCACTCATAATCATAGTCCGTGGCTCCGCTGGCTATCTTGAAGAGATGCGTACCGTTGAAATCACGGCAGTAAGTCTGATAACGGCGGAATATGTCAGAGTAGTACTCGGGAAGCATGTTACCACCGCAACCCCAGGCCTCATTGCCTATACCTATATACTTCACGTGCCAGGGCTCCTCGCGACCGTTCTGCTTGCGCAGCTTGGCCATGGGGCCGTCGGCAGCATTCATATACTCAACCCACTTGGCGGCCTCCTCTACGGAACCGCTGCCCACATTGAGGGATATATACGGTTCGCATCCTATAAGCTCGCACAGGTTCAGGAACTCATGTGTGCCGAAACTGTTGTCCTCCACTATTCCTCCCCAGTTGTTGTTCACCATTACGGGACGGTTCTCCTTGGGACCTATTCCGTCCATCCAGTGATACTCGTCGGCATAGCAGCCTCCAGGCCAGCGCATGACCGGCACCTGAAGGTCCTTGAGAGCGTTCAGCACGTCATTGCGGTAACCTTTAGTATTCGGCACCGATGACTCCGGCCCCACCCAAAGACCTCCGTATATGCACGTTCCCAGATGCTCCGAGAACTGGCCGTATATGTTCCTGTTGATGGTGGCTCCCGGCTTGTCCGCATGTACCGTTACAGTTACTTCATTCTTGGCACCCAGTGACAATGAGGCCAACACACTGGCTAATAATAACAATCGTCTCATAGTAAATCAATAGATGTTTTCACCTTCATCACTACCCCATACAGTCTTGGGTACAAGTTCCAGATAATCATACACCATCTCAGCCATGTTGTTGTCCATGAGCTGACGCACACGAAGGTAGTAATCACCCTCGGCGGACATATACTGTGTGGTAATGATCTTACGGAGAGTACCCCTGTTAGACCTGAAATTGTTGCCGCTGAATGTGTAGCAGGCCGGACCCTTCATGTATCCACGGTTACGCATACCTTTCTCCAGAAGCCTGATTTCATCCTGGTCATAATCATCGTCACTGAACCATCCGATAGTAGGATCACTTCCACCGACACGCAAATCCGTAGGAATGTCCGTAGGATCCATCTGGTCAGGCGATGTTCCGAAATAAGCCTGGATAATACCGCGTGAGGCCATGGGAGGATAACCTACACGAACCTCGTATGTGCCGTCGAACGGTACGGGCGGCAGTTTCACAGTAGCGTCATAAATACCCTGAAGTATAACCTCATCACCCTGGAAGCTTGCGAAATACTGGTGTCGGCTACGGATGGAAAGAAGTGTCTCAGGTGAGAACCTCCACCACTTGGTGAATCCGTTGATCATACCTGTGCACTGATTCTCGGAAGGACCGCCGTACCTGTTACGGCCGCCGCTGTTCACGAAGTCCGGTGACATGGTGGTGCAGTCATAACGGATACGTGTATTCAGGACAACATTACGCACATCATGGCTATAAACCAGAATCTCATCGACATAATGATAAATACCGTTCAGGGCATCCTGCTGTATTCCGGGCATCTCGGAAGGAGAATACAATCTCACACCTCTCGTGAGGTCATCGGTAGGCGGATTCTTGGGATCACCCTTACGGTTGATGTAAATACCGTTGGGGTTAGCTTTAAGAGGAGTGCAGAAACGCATGAATGAATGCGGCAGCATGGTCTCGAAGAAGTCCTCAATATCCCACACTGACCTTTCGAAATTACCTATGATGTTGCGGTTTGTAACGTTCCAAGCATCGTACTGGCCATAGAACTCCAGCAAGTGGTAAGAGACGAACCTGTTCAGCGGGTTGCGGCGATCGGTATAGTCCTCGTCATACTGGGAACCGTCGGCAGGATATGACTCATGATATACTTCATTGGCAAACTGGATCAGATCCTCTAGAGTATAGATACCGTGTTTGTGATAAACGCTGTCAGGCTCCACGAAAGCGGAATATTTGAAATAACGCTTCTCGGGGAATATTGCGTACTCCCACTCGTTACCGGTATGGTAATAGACACCGATTGTGCAGCTGTCACCTCCGGGAGCGCGGTATTTCAGGTCCATGTACTTCTCAAGAGAGTCGTTCATGTGAGTAAGAACCAAAGCCTTGTAGAACAAAGAAACAGTCGTGTCAGCTGCAATAAGTTCCGGAAGCATGAGGGTACTGGGCTCTATGACGCGATCCACCACATGCACCACACCGTTCTGTACGGTATCGTTCATTCTCATGAGCCAGGAATCCTTGTTCACATAGTAGCGGATAGCACTGTCAGGACCGTAATCGCAGGAGAATGAAAGGTAACGGTCAAGCCTGTTCGGTGCGGGGAAGGCTCCCTCCACAAGATCCGTAGTGAAGTACGGGTTGTTGAGCAGATGTGTCTGGCCAATGGTATCGCACACAATATCCGGAATATCGGCTACACTGGCGTAACCTTTTTCCTTCAGATACTGCTCCACAGCCTCGTTCGTAGGAGCGAAGCAGGTGTATTCACCGTATGTGGCCATCTCACCCCACAAGTGAGCTTTCTTGAGGATTTCAATAAAATAACTGAAATCATACACACCGTTTTCCTCAAGGAAACTTGAAATGGTATGGTCCTCAAAAGTGTAATAAGTACCGGGATGCATTTCATCAAGGCAACCGTTCAGAGTACATACCAAAGCTACAGCTGCAAACGCTTTGGCAATTACTGACTTCATTTTGTTCATAACAAGGTTAAAGAATTAGGTTATTTGGTGCAAATATAAAAAGTATTCAGCTATTTTTGCACGCAGCATACAAAAAAATGAAGAAATCCGTAAAAAAAATATTGGCTACCGTATTAACTGCAACGGTAGTTTCAGGAGCAGTGTTTTTAAGGATATTTTCCCTTCTCGAGGCACCCGTCACCTCGAAGGAATCATTCAAACTCTACATCACACCCGGTTTTACCCAGGAGAGTGTCCTGGACAGCATCCGGAACAGGGACTCCGATGCCAATGTCAAAGGACTCCGGCTATGGCTCAACCACAGGAACTATCAGGCAAACATCCATACCGGATGCTATACGGTCAATACAGGAGCATCGGCAAGAGAGGTGGCCAACATGCTGTCCGGAGGAGCACAGACACCGGTCAGGCTCAAGATCAACAGCGTGCGTACGGTTGACAGGATGGCGGCACTCATATCCTCACAGCTGATGATGGATTCCACACAGGTAATCACACTCCTCACTGACAAAAATTTTCTTGACTCCATAGGCTATTCTCCGGCAACAGTATTTTGCATAATTATACCAAACACCTATGAAGTCTGGTGGAACATCTCCCCCGAAGGCCTGTTCCGCAGGCTGCTTCAGGAGAAGGATAAATTCTGGAACAATGAACGCAAGACCAAAGCTGCAAGTCTGGGAATGGACGAGAATCAAGTCATGACACTTGCCTCCATAGTCGAGGAAGAGACAGCCAAATCCGACGAACTGCCCGTAGTGGCCGGTCTCTACATAAACCGCCTCAAGAGAGGAATGCCCCTACAGGCTGATCCCACCGTGATTTTCGCACTCGGAGGAGAGAGGCCCAAGAGAGTCCTCAACACACATCTCGAGATTGATTCACCATATAACACGTACAAGATAACCGGACTACCGCCTGCTCCCATCAGGTTCGTGAACATCAGCTCCATCGATGCCGTCCTGAACTACTCGAAGCATAACTATCTGTATATGTGTGCCAAGGAGGATTTCTCCGGATACCATAACTTTGCCACCACCCTCTCACAGCACAACGCCAACGCAGCCCGTTACAGGCAGGCTCTCAACAGGGCAGGAATAAGATAACGGAAAGGAGTCAGGAAGATATCACCTTACATAATATTTCCTGCCACCCACTATGTAAAGTCCTTCCGGGAGATTGTCAATGAAGTCAAGCGTCACGCCCGATGCTATCTTCTGTCCGGTGATGTTATAAACATCCACCGTCTCAGAGGGGCCCTCATCGGAATAGACCGGCCCTACTCCGGCCTTCTCGGCATACTCCTTGAACTTGTTCACCACTGCCAGGTAAGCAGGCTTAGCCTCCATGTCAGCCGTGAAAAGCAGCGGCTTGGTAGTGGCAGCATTGCTCAACCAGGAGTTGCCATCGGAAATACCCCAAACCACCATAGTGGGTGAAATATCATAGCGGCACACAAAATCCACGATACCGGCATACTTCTCACCCTGAGTAGTCTTGAGCTGGGTGGAGGTGATAGGATTGCTGCCCTCTATGTCAATCTCGGTAAATATGCAGTTGAGTCCCGCAGCCTCGAATTTCTTAACGGACTCCTCCACTCCTGAAAGATTGTAATTGTTTATCTGGGTATGAGTCTGCATGCCTACTCCGTCAATGGGAACGCCGGAATCCTTAAGCCGCTTGGCAAGATTGTAAAGAGCCTTGGTCTTTCCTCCGCTCCAGGCATCCACACTATAGTCATTCAGATAGAGTTTCACGTCATAATCCCCTTTCTCATCGGCCGCACGTCGAGCCCACACGAAAGCGGAATCCAGGAACTCCTCGCCTATCACACTATACCAGATGGAGTTGGTACGGAGCACATATCCGTTACCGTTCTGTCCGTCGGCCAGACACTCGTTCACCACATCCCATTCCACCACCTTGCCGGCATAATGCTGCACCACACCATAGATATGGTTCTTGAGGATATCAAGCAGCTGTTTCTTGGTCCACCCCTTGGGATTGCTGCCGGAATTGCTGTCACCTATCCATGAAGGAATCTGGCTGTGCCAGCATAGAGTGTGTCCGCGAACCTTCATGTCATGCTTAACGGCAAAGGAGACTATGGCATCACCCTGACTGAAACTGAACCCGTTCCTGCTCGGCTCCGTAGCATCCATCTTCATAGCGTTCTCGCCCACCACCATATTGAAGTTCCTGTATATGGTCTGGCCCATACGAGTATCGTTGAGCTGGTTGGGGCTTACGCATACTCCGAAGTTCTTGCCTAACTGGCTGGCATAGTAACGCGCCGTTTGGGTGGGGTCATTGTAATCATACCCGAAATCAGTGGTCACATAACGTATAAGTTTGACATAATATTCGCCCTCGGTCACGTTCAATCCTATCCTTACAGTCTTTTTTATGGAGGATGCCTTCTGGAGCGCCTGGGTTGTAGGAATCCACTTCCCGGCCTCGTTCACACCCGATGCAGCATTCACCGTCTCATTCGATACGCCAAGTATAACAACCAGATTCTTGTCCAAAGCGGCCGTGTTGCTCTCCGGAACATAGAACTGCATGTAAATCTTCTCATATGTCTTTATGACCGCAGAGCCCGAAATGTTTCCCGGATTCGCAAACTCAGCGAAAGCGGCCTTGGAGCCGGTCTTGACATGAAGACACAGCGTAGTTCCACCTGCAGGGTCTTCCTCCACCACAGCCGAAGCGTCACTCAGCTCATTTCCGTCTATATCATAGACCTTGAACACATCGCCCACGGAGGATTCATCGAACTTCTCGATATAAACAATCTTGTCCTTGGCACCAACAGCCAGCGAGAAAATGACAACGAATGAAAGGAGTAGAAGTTTTCTCATAAGCCTTTGTCTTTACCCGAACCCTCCCCACATTAAGCATAAGACGGACCGGTATTATTCTGCGAATATAGTGAATAATTCACACCAAGCACAATTTTATGTAAATGTTTTTTATTTGAATATTATTTGAACACAATCTTGTCCGCCAGTTGCAGGAAATAGTCGTTGGACCAAATATCAAGATCATGAGGGTTGTCCACAAAACCAACTACATCTTCTTTTACCTGTTCGATATTTGTCATGGCCAGTTTTTCACGTAGCTGATTCAAGAAAACCGCCTCACTTACTTCACAACCGTCAAACTCACGGATACGCTCTTGAAGATGAGCGAAATTGAGAGGAACATTCCAGCGTACATACCACTCAAAGTCATACCAGTCACGTCCCTTCACCCTACGTTGCCAGGCCCGATATACAAGCGCGTGCATCTTGCCGGCATAGAGGTCTGGCAATGTAAAGCATCGGGTCATAAAAGAATATGGTTGTTGTAACGCTAATTGTTCCGTGTCAAATGCCAAAGGGGGATCTGTATCCAGCTCTATCTTTACCTTAACAGTTTTTTTTGTCTGGAACTTGATATCATAAGCTTCTGTATTATCCTTAAGGAATGCTGATTCTACGCGTCCAAAGGTTTTCTTTTCCTTCTTGACAATGTTCACCTCATGACCGGCAAAACGAAATTCCTCAATAATAGAAGGAAAATAGTTTTCTATATGAATCTTTTCATCTTTGTTAATCAGAGAAAAGTCCATATCTTCAGAATACCTGGGCAGATTATGAAACAGTCTCAGGCAGGTACCGCCATAAAAGGCTGCATGCTGAAAGAACCCACCTCTATGCAGACCTGCCAGCGCAATCCGCTGCATTACTTCCTGTTCTACATTAGGTGTGGAAGTTCCTCGCTGCTGCGAATACGCAGCAACCATCTGGTCATATATAGTCATCGCCTCAGAATCTTGATAAGATTATTCAATATTTTTTCTTTTCGCCCAAACTTAGCACACGCCTCAATTATACTGACATCAAATGTAGCCAGTTCATCTACATCAAATCGGATATCCTCTTCCAGATATTGCCACAAGCCCCTGACGGATTGAGGGGGTAGATATGAGTCATGTAGTATCATAT
>JAFZKR010000146.1 GCA_017551845.1 Bacteroidaceae bacterium | reverse complement strand
TGAAACCACATCGACCAGCATCGTGATTACCTGGGAAGAGTTCTTGTAACCGTCATTGTAATAAACGTGCTTGTCATAATGCCACTGGCCTATGCAGGTGCAGGTCTGCCAGGGTTTATCCTGGATGCGGTCCGGCGCCCCGCGTTCCACATCCCACAGAATAGTCTCTTTCTGCCAGTCATTGAGCACCTTTCCCGTTATGATTCCCTGATTCTTGCCTTTATTCAGAGACATGCTACGGTTATACATGTGGGCGGTTATCTTGAGTCCGGCATCGGACACAGGCCATAATGGCAGATAGGTATCATCAAAATAAACTATCTGCGGATCATAGTCATTAATAAGTTGTATGGTTCGGTTGTAGAACTTGTCACAATAGGCCTGATCGGGTGTTACCACACGGTCCGGTTCCCAATCCCATGATCTGTTGTTGGTGCTTAGCGGGTGATTCTGGGCATATAGGTCCTGCGGGTCATAGCCTTCCCACCACAGTCCTTTTCCGTCGGCCTTGGTGAGCCATCCGTCATAGGGAACTCCTGCCAGAGGTCCGGTCTTGTCGCTTCCGCGTGATGTCTCATACCAACACCAGGCATGTGATGCATGGACACTCACTCCGAATGTCATACCATACTTGTCACAGGCTGCCTTCCATCCGCCTATTATATCCTTTTCAGGTCCCATGGCTACCGAGTTCCAAGGCTGATACCTGCTGGCATACATGTCAAAGTTGTCATGATGGTTTGCCAGAGCCATGAAATATTTGGCGCCTGCCTGCTGATACAGGTGTATAAGACTGTCCGGATTCCACTTGTCGGCCTTCCAGTCAGGGATCCAGTCCTTGAATCCATATTCTGACGGATGACCTTTAGTGTCAATCTGATACTGATACTGGCGGTCACCCTGGGTGTACATATTACGTGCATACCAGTCACCGTCCTCAGGCTGGCACTGCGGTCCCCAGTGTGCCCATATTCCGAACTTGGCATCACGGAACCATTCCGGGCACTCAAATGCCGACAGACTTTCAATGGTAGGTTCAAACTGTCCGGCCATGACCGGCTCACTATCGGTATTTACAACAACCTTGAACTCAGGTTCTGTCTGGGCCACAGATATAACAGGAATGGCCGCTGATACAAAAGCGCCAAACATGAAATTGAAATAATGATTCTTTTTCATAAAGGATTTGTCGATATTGTCCTGTAAAGTAAATACATATAGAATGAATATCAAAATAAACAGGAGAAAATCGGCAGAAATCCGTATTAACGCTTGGATTATTCCAATAGACATTATTACTTTACACGAAAATATCAATATAATGGACGGCTATAAACAGAAATCCTACGCGTGTAATATCAAGAGATATGTTCAGGTGCTGGATCTTACCGATGATCCTGACATGATCAGGGAGTATAAGAAGTGGCACTCGCAGGAGTTCCATTGGAAGGAGATACGTGACGGTATCAAGGCGGTGGGCATTCTTGAAATGGAGATTTACATATCGGGCACACGCCTGGTTATGATAGTTGATGCTCCTGAGGATTTTGATTGGCAGGCAGCAATGGATAAACTTTCCACACAGCCGCGACAAGCTGAGTGGGAAGCGTTCGTAGCCCGTTTACAGGGATGTGATGAGAACGCCCGTAGTGATGAAAAATGGAAGATGATGGAACGTATGTTCTATCTTTATGACTGAAATGTGAAATTGGGGACAGTCCCCTTTTTTACATTTCCATCAAAAAACTAACATGATTATGAAGAAAATACAGATTTGCCTGCTTTTGATTCTTTGTGCGGCAGCACCCATTGTAATCTCAGTATGCTGCGGCGGCAGCAGAGGTCCCAAGGGTCCGTGTGATATTTATGCTCGCGGAGGTACGCCATGCGTGACAGCCCACTCAACGGTGCGCCGTCTCTACTCAGCGTATGACGGCCCGCTGTATCAGGTGCGTCGTGAATCGGACGGGAAGACTATGGATATAGGATTCGGCCCGGAAGGTTACGCGCAGGCCGATGCTCAGGATGAGTTCTGCAAGGGCACATTGTGCTATATAACAATAATATATGACCAATCGGGCAAGGGCAATGACCTGGTTCAGGCAGCACCGGGAACGTTCCGCGGCCCGGACAAGGGCGGGTTCAACACGCTGCCCATAGCCGATATGGCTCCCGTGCTGGTAAACGGGCACAAGGCATACGGCGTCTATGTTATACCGGGAATGGGATTCCGCTGCAACAACGCCCGCGGTCTTGCCATTGATGATGAGCCCGAGGGAATCTACTACGTGGTGGATGGCCGTCACTATGACAGCGGATGCTGCTTTGACTACGGCAACTCATCGACCAACGGCAAGGCCGTAGGCACAGGTACAATGGAGACCACCTACTACGGCACATCGACCAACTGGGGCAGCGGTGACGGTAATGGTCCTTGGATTATGGCCGATATGGAGGGAGGCTTGTTTTCCGGCTACAACGCCAAGAAGAACCCTGTCCCCACCATTGACAGTTGGGAGTTTGTATCAGTATTCGTAAACGGAGGAGGCGGCAATCAGTGGGACTTGCGCGGCGGTGATGCCACAAAAGACTCACTCACCACTTATTACAGCGGTGTGCGTCCCGGCTCAAATGAGAACGACTCCTATTTCCCCATGCACAAGAAAGGCGGCATGCTGCTGGGTAACGGCGGTGATAACGGTAACGGATCATCGGGTACATTCTATGAGGGTGTGATGACAGTGGGATATCCTACTGATGCTACGGTCAATAAAGTGCAGAAGAACATAGCATCAGTGCACTATGAGACCTACCCCATATCCATGACCCGCATCAAGACCTTTACGCCCGGTTCAAGCCAGATGGTAAGGGTGGCTGCACCCAAAGTTGTTGACGCTTTTGCCACAGGCGGATGGACGGTGGAAAGCGCTACCCAAGGAGGGGCTGAGATGTCTTTCACTCTTACAGCACCTTCCAAGCCATCATCGGGTTATGTTGAGTTCACCCTGATGCTTGGGGACAAGAATTACATACTTAGGGAGAGGCTGCGCAGCGTTCCAGCCGTCAAGGTCAATGAACTGCTGCTTTCCAATAACGGACAGTTCATTGAACTTTACAATGCCTCAGACGCTGATGTTGACATATCAGGCTATAAGGTTGAGATACGCCGCAGCGGTGAGGCTCCCGTAACAGCAGCCGTAATGCCGGCAGGAACTATAGTGGGCAGTCACGGATTCCTGGTGCTCACACTGACCCAGAATGCAGTCACAGCCCCTGCCGCCAAAGGCAGCAGCAGTGTGTATCTCAGTGCCGATGCCGATAATGGAACGGTTCTGGCTATAGGCAATACTGATTACCACATAACCGGCAAGGGTGTTCCGGCCGGACCTGCCACAAGCATATTCGCTCCCGTATCAACCGGGCCAAGACTTACTGTCAAAGCCGGAAGCACCAATATTCCAGCAACATCAGTACAGGGATTCAGCGTAGGCCAGACTATGGGT
>JAFZKR010000145.1 GCA_017551845.1 Bacteroidaceae bacterium | reverse complement strand
TAGGAAACAACATATCTTTGGAACAGTACTCAACCAAATCTGTTTCCCAGCAGGGTTATGGCTCCGCTTTTGAGTCTCTCATGACAATTGATCCTTGTACTGAAGTATATTGGACCGATCCAAGTCAGTTCAACCAGGATTACAGAAATAAATACAATGCAGTTCAGGCCGGCACTTCCGAGTATCCTTACAGCTTCCTTGGTGACGAGAATGGCTGGTTTGCCACTTCTTCAATAGACGAAACCAGAGGAGGCAGCCCGTTCGTACAGAGGGACGCCACCGATGGCTCTAATGAAGGCATCAATGTCAATGGAACACTGTTCGCGAATCTCAAGCCGCTCCCGGGTTTGGTCATCACCAGCCGGTTCGGTTTCCGCATCACCCAGAGCAACGTTCACAGTTATCAGGCTCCTTATTTCTCAAATGGTAAGGCAGATGTCAAGACATACACCCTTGATGCTCGTGCCAACACAGGGCTCTACTATCAGTGGGAGAATTTTGCCAACTATAACAAGACTTTTGCTAACAGGCACAGTCTTAACTTGATGGCCGGTATGTCATTCATCAAGAACAAATCGGATAATGTAAGAGGCCAGGCTACCGGTTCAGACATCCTCAAGGGATATGAGCCTAACTTCAGTTATCTGGACTATGTCAAGGATGATGCGACGAAGAAATTCTACAACTCCCCGTCTGAATCCGCAAGTCTTTCATATTTTGCACGTCTGGGATATAGCTACGACAACCGTTACAGCATCCAGGCAAACTTCCGCGCAGATGCCTTTGACTCTTCCAAACTCTCCGCACAGAACCGCTGGGGTTACTTCCCTTCAGTATCTGCAGGTTGGACAATAAGCAATGAGCCTTGGTTCAAAGATTCAATCTCCGGCAACAGCATTTCATTCTTGAAATTGCGTGCATCATGGGGTATCAACGGTAACGTAAACGTGCTCAGCGGATATCCATACTCAACATCCATCTCTCTCAACAGCCAGTGGTACCAGTATCATGTCGATCAGGTCGGAAACGTATATGGATCCGCCCCTGACGGACTTGCAAACCCTAACCTCACCTGGGAGACTTCCAATCAGGTTGACGCTGGTCTGGATGCCCGCTTCCTGAATAACAGGCTTTCTTTCACTTTCGACTGGTTCCGCAAAGAGACCCGTGACCTGCTTGTTAACTATTCTCCTACTCCTGAATACGGTGTGTCAACTGTTACCAGCAATGCTGGTAATGTGCTCAATACCGGTATTGAGGCCGAAATCGGCTGGAAGGATACAATAGGTGAGTTCAGCTACGGTATCAATGCAAACTTCTCTTATCTGAAGAACAGGGTTACCTACCTTCTCCCATCTCTTCCGAGAATCACTCAGAGCCCGGCCTCAGGCAGCAACTACCCTAACAATACGGTATTTGAAGTGGGACAGCCAATCTGGTATATCCGCGGATATATCTATGACGGCGTGAAAGAGGACGGAACCCCCGACCTCAGAGATGTCAACGGTGATGGCCAGATCAGTGATGCTGATATGACAAATATCGGTAAAGGTCTTCCTGACTATACATATGGTATTACCTTCGATCTTGAGTGGAAAGGCTTTGACTTCATAATGTTCGGTTCAGGACAGGGTGGCTGCGAGATACTTAATACTCTCTACCGTGCCGGTTATCACAACTCTCTCAGATACTTCTATCTGAATTCAAGGAGTGCGTCCAACCCGAATGCCAAGTTCCCTGAACCTGCGAAAGTTTCAGGTGACATGAATTTCTGGGGTTCCACAGCTGCCATATTTGACGGCTCATTCTTCAAGATCAAGCAGGTTCAGCTCGGTTACACAGTTCCTCAGAATTTGACAAAGAAGATTCTCATCAATCAGCTTCGCATGTTCGTTTCTCTTGATGATTTCTTTACTTTCACCAGCTATCCGGGTATGGATCCTGAGACTGCAACCTCAGGTTCTGCGTCCGGTCGCGGTGTAGATATCGGTGCATATCCAAGCATGCGTAAAGTTATGTTCGGCGTAAATGTTTCTTTCTAATTCACAGGAGATAATAATCATGAAAAAATATTTTGTAGCCATTACGGCAATTTGCACATTGTTTTTCTCTGCCTGCACAGAGCAGCTGGATATCCCGCAGAAGGGAGTCGTTGCTTACGAAACTTATTACACATCCGATGAAGCTGCAGAAGCTGCACTGGTAAACGTATATGCCAAAATGGTTCAGAACGTTTACGGCTCTGTCGGAAACTGGAATCCATATTTCTTTATGTTGAACTACTCGGCAGATGATGTGTTTGCTGCAGGAAAAAACAAAGATGACCATCTTGATGTACGTCTTTTCAATGAGTATCGCTATGACGCATCTTATAGCATCATCAAGAGGGTGTATACAAGTCTGTATCAAGCAATCTACGCCTGCAATCTGGTTATCGACAACTTCACCAAGGAAGGGGCATATTCAAGCGCTGTAGTTGACCGCTGTGTTGCCGAGGCCAGAGTTGTCCGCGCATGGTGTCATATGACCGCGGCTCTTTGCTGGCAGCGTCCCCCGCTTGTAGACCACTGTCTGACTGATGAGGATCCTACTAATGTAGAGTCCCAGAAGTTCCTTCTTGACTGGTGTATCAAAGAATGCGAAACGGCTCTTCCTTACCTGAGAGAAAGGAAAAGCACGGCAGATAAGGACGCTACCACTTATGTGACAAAGGGTTTCGCTCAGTTTGTAGCAGGTAAGTCTGCGGTATTTGCCAACGAAATGGATGTGGCCCGCAAATATCTCGGCGACCTGATCAACTCCGGCAAATATGCCCTTGTCCCCGGAAATCGCTGGTGGGAGAATTTCCATACCCCGGGAGACGGCAACGAGGAAAAGATCTTCGAGCCGAACTGGGTCTATGACGCGAATAACTCCTCCTCGGCCAACCAGGC
>JAFZKR010000144.1 GCA_017551845.1 Bacteroidaceae bacterium | reverse complement strand
GCGGACAAGCGGCTCCAACTCGCGCAGTGCAGTCTTGCAGCGGCCAAGCAGAGCTATGTCTTCATTGAGGGCGGTATCCAGAACAGCACCCTGCTGCGTCTGGATAACATGAGCCACACCCAAAGCGCGCAACTGCTCCAGGAACTGTTCATACTCCCCGTTATGAATCAGGAAGGTGAGTTTTTTCATCTTTGTAATCATGCCTCAGCCTCCTCCTCTTTTTCAGCTTCACGGCGCTCAAGCAGAGATTTCAGTATCTTCTGGCTTGATTTGGAAAGGTTCTCCTCATCCTCCATGAAACGTTTAATCTTACGTATGGCATCCTCATAACCCGGAATCTGCACCTTCTCAAACAGGTTTACCTTCTGAGTGGTCTTCTTGCGGGCTTTCTCCAGAAGCGACAGCTTTGCAGTTGTAAATTCAACCAGGATAGCGGCATGAGCCAGATTCTGCAGTATATTTATGCCATCATAATACCATTTGGGCTGACTGAACAGGCTGAACTGCGCCACCTCAAACTCAACCTCATCAAGCACCGGAATACGCGTACCGGCAATCTTGCGCACGGTCAGATGCACATCCTTGACACGCACCAGACCCGGGTTGAATTCGTTCCACAGTGCGAACATGGATTCATATTTGCCAATACCATCCTCCAGTTCCTGTTCCAGCCGAACCAGATCGTCCTTACATTTCTTGACCTCCATGCGTAGTGCACTCTCCTTGCTTTTTATGATAGGCAGGGTACGCTTACGCACTTTCAGCTGCTTCTCCAACTGCTGAAGTGAAGTCTTGTTATATTGGAACTTTATTCCCATTTCTTATTTTACTTTGGCGTTGGCTTTGGCGTTGGCTACCATGCGGTGCGTGGCTTTCGGACCATAGGTCCGCTTTAAGGCCAACGCCAATGCCAACGTTATTTGGGCCAATACTGCTCAACCAATTGAGCCTTGATGTTGACTTCATCGGGTTTGAAGTACTTAGCAAACAGGCCCCAGGTAACGTCAAGCATCTCGGTGGTGTCAAGGTTAACGTCAATGGCCAACAGTTTCTCACTGTAGTCATGTGCAAAGTCAAGAGCACGCTGGTCATAATCTGTCAGGTCAAAACCGTTCTCAACCTTGGTCTTGGCGTTCGATGCATCCGCGTACAGACGCACGGCGGCGTTCATAACCTGCGGATGGTCGGCACGAGTCTTCTTACCGTTAACCAACTGTTTCAGACGTGACAGTGAACGGAACGGGTCAACAATAACCTTACCTATATCACTGTCGCGGCGCAGGAACAACTGACCCTCAGTGATGTAACCCGTGTTGTCAGGCACAGCATGAGTGATATCGCCACCTGACAGCGTTGTCACAGCGATGATGGTAATTGAACCGCCCGATGGGAACTGCACAGCCTTCTCGTAGATCTTAGCCAAATCAGAGTAAAGTGAACCAGGCATTGAATCCTTAGAAGGAATCTGGTCCATACGGTTACTTACAATAGCCAATGCATCAGCGTAAGAGGTCATATCAGAGAGCAGCACAAGCACCTTCTCATCCTTCTGAACGGCAAAGTACTCAGCTGCAGTCAGAGCCATATCGGGCACCAGCAGACGCTCTACGGCAGGATCCTCAGTGGTGTTCATGAAACCGATGATACGGTCCATGGCACCGGCATTTGAGAACACGTTCTTAAAGTACAGATAGTCATCATTGGTCATACCCATACCGCCCAGGATAATTTTATCAGCCTTGGCACGCATAGCAACGGTAGCCATAACCTGGTTGAACGGTTGGTCAGGGTCAGCAAAGAACGGAATCTTCTGCCCAGAAACCAATGTATTGTTAAGGTCGATACCCGCAATACCGGTTGCAATCAGTTCCGATGGCTGTTTACGGCGTACAGGGTTCACTGACGGGCCGCCTATCTCAACCTCTGTACCCTCAACGGCAGGACCGCCGTCGATAGGATCACCGTAAGCGTTGAAGAATCGGCCGCTCAGACTCTCGCTAACCTTAAGTGAAGGAGCCTTACCCATGAACACCACCTCAGCGTTAGTGGGGATGCCGCCGGTACCCTCAAACACCTGCAGTGTAACATCATTACCCACAATCTTAACCACCTGAGCCAGACGGCCGTCAATAACAGCCAGCTCATCATACCCCACACCCTCAGCCTTGAGTGAGCACGTAGCCTTGGTAATCTGGCTAATCTTGGTATAAATCTTTTGGAATGCCTTTGTTGTCATAGCTACTGGGTGTTATGCGGTTTTACGTTCAGCAAGAAGAGCCTTGAGTTCCTTCTCATATTCAAAATACTTCTCAGACTCAAACGGCTGATAGTTCATCTGCTTGCACAGGTTGATCACCTTCTTGAAATACTCAATCACATCAAGGAAATGGTCAAACTTGAACTCAGTGTGGCAGATATCAATCACACGATCCACGATTGTCTCCTGACGCTCCATAGGCGTTACAGCATCAATCTCATCGAACGCATCCTGTTGGAGCACGATAAAGTCTATCAGTTCTGATTTCCAGAATGTTACGTGGTAATCTACAGGTACACCGTCATCGCCCAGTATGTTAATCTGCTCAGCAATTTCCTTACCACGCAGCAGGCGGGTCTTGAGTTCATTCACCTTAACAGTCCACTCACCGTTGATGCGGTCAGTGATATACTTTTCAAACTCCGGATAATCCAGATATTTGGAATATGAATCAATTGGGTTGATGGCCGGATAACGCTTGCGGTCAGCACGCTCCTGCTCCAGAGCATAGAAGCAACGGGCCACCTTCTTGGTATTCTCCGTGACCGGCTCCTTGAGGTTACCGCCGGCAGGTGATACAGTACCTATAAAGGTAATAGAACCCGGCTGACCGTTATTGAGATATACGTAACCTGCGCGTCCGTAGAAGTTTGCGATGATAGATGATATATCCATGGGGAAAGCATCCGGGCCAGGCAACTCCTCCATACGGTTTGACATCTCACGCAGAGCCTGTGCCCAACGGCTAGTTGAGTCAGCCATAAGCAGAACGCGGAGACCCATAGAACGGTAATACTCCGATATTGCCATTGCCGTATAAACCGATGCCTCACGCGCAGCAACCGGCATGTTTGATGTATTTGCAATGATGATGGTACGCTCCATCAGCTTGCGGCCGGTATGCGGGTCATCCAGTTCCGGAAACTCTGTGAATATCTCCACAACCTCATTGGCACGCTCACCGCACGCGGCTATTACCACGATATCGGCCTCGGCCTGCTTGGAAATAGCGTGTTGCAGCACAGTCTTACCTGTACCAAACGGGCCGGGAATGAATCCTGTACCACCCTCCACTATCGGGTTCAGCGTATCTATTGAACGGACGCCGGTCTCAAGCAGCTTGAATGGACGCGGTTTCTCGCGATAGTTGGTCATAGCCACCTTAACGGGCCATTTCTGG
>JAFZKR010000143.1 GCA_017551845.1 Bacteroidaceae bacterium | reverse complement strand
GCAAGGGCTGAGTTCAGCTTGTGTGAACCGGCGGGTGATACGCTCTCGTTCTTGAAATATATGTGTGCAGGAGTACCCAGTGCCTCTTCAAGTTCGTAAGCACGAACCAGCGGGGTGCAACGGTATGAAGCGTACTGCTGACGGATCTCTTCAGGTATCTCGATCCACTCGTCTTTCTGGTTGAGTTCCTGATTGGCGCACTCCTCGCAGAAGATGGGGTAGAGGTCTTCGGGTTTCAATGGCTGACGTGTTCCAGGGTGAAGGAAAGGCAGAGGCTTGTTGGGCATGACTGCCTGGATGTTGAACCATGCTTTCGGAATCTCGCTCTCTTGGAGCAAATACTTTTTCTGTTTCATAATTGTTTATTGTTGAAGTTGGTTTATAATTGTTGTTTTTATAAGCATTGTAAAAAAGAATCGGACCTTGTCGCAGTTGCGGCAAGGCCCGAATATATCTTTTAATACATACAGAGCGTCAACCTCCTACGACTTAATCCAGTTGTAAGGGCTGCCACCACCAATATGCATTGAACTTAATCATTCTGTCGGTTCTTTGTTCGTTTCGTTTGCAAAAGTACAAGATGTTTTTGAATCTGCAACACTTTGGTTGCATTTTTTTTGTTAAGTATCAATTTTATTGTTCCGATAATCCTTTCACCTATTTATATTTAGGATTTTCCTGCCATCTATTATGCTGATTCCATCTGCCGGTTCATAAAGACGCTGTCCGTTCAGGTTGTAGGCAGGACTTTCAGGGGATACTTCATCCTGAACCGGAGTGACGGAGGTACGGGTTGAGTACCCCTTTTTCTTTAACAGGCTGAACATTTTCTCCCCATAACGTTTACCTAACATACGGTATCCTTCGGCTGAAAAATGGAGGTTGTCAGAACCGGCGGGACAACCGGCCGATGAAATAAGATGGTAGTTGATGGATTTCTTGGCAAGTTTTGCAATGTATGTGTTTGCACCGGCACAGACACCGTTCTGGTCGGCATTGACCACCTCTCCTACGAGTAACGGCGCATCCGATGCTTTAAGATCCAGGTCCTCAAGGATTTTCTTGTAAACTTTCTGGGTGGCATCGACCCAATTGTCACTGTAAGCGTCGGTTTCTCCCTGATGCAGAAGTACACCCTTGATGACTCCTGTCTCCTGAGCCTTTTTGGCCATTTCAATGAGTCTGTTGTAGGGATTGTTGTCATATTCCGCCGCTATGTTCTGCATCCAGCTCTCAGCTGTACTTATGTAGCCGGCGCATTGGTCAGGGTCAAACATCTTTATTGAACAGCCGGCCACGGCTACCACAATAACCCTTATGGAATAGATGGTTGCCAGACTGTCAATCAAATAACGCCCGAAATAATCAACTGGTGTCAGCCCAGTGTTCTGTCTGCACAAAGGAGGTTTGGCATTGGCCCATGTCCCTTTTTTTGTTCCGTCACTGTTGGCAGCATACATCTTCTTGAAACGGTAGCTCACTCCTGTCTTATCCTGATCCTCGGGCCGGGCATTGCCCTCCATGTTGGATTGGCCGAAGCAAAGGAACACCAGATTGTTTTCCGAGAATCCCTCGGCCTGTACTGTAATGCCTGTGATTGGAGCGAAAAGAAGAATGAATGTTGCCAGAAAAAATTTGAATGAAGTTCTGTCCATGTTCATGCGGATTTTTTCAAGACAAAATAAGTCAATTCGAAAGATATATGCAATCATGTTCCCGAAAGAATTGTTAAGTTTGCAAGGAAACTACAATCTCACAGTATGAAACAGATTATCGCTACAGTTATGACTTTCTCTTTTTTCGGTTTCCTGTCATGTGCAGGCCAGAATTCCGACCTTCAGCCGCAGGCATTCAGCGAATCAATTGACAAGGCATCCGATATAAGGATAATCGATGTCCGTACGCCATCAGAGTATGAGGAGGGGCATATTGCCTGCTCCGTCAACATAGACTGGCAGGCCGATGGCTTTATCGGCAAAGTGAAGGATACTTTTGACAATAAGGCGCCGCTTTATGTCTATTGCCGGAGCGGACGTCGCAGTGCAGCGGCTGCCGAGGCATTGAGAGATGCAGGATATGAGGTATTCAATCTTGAAGGTGGCTATATGGCATGGATCGAAGCCGGGAAGCCGGTGACTCAATATCAGGTTATGACATTCAGTGCCGATGACGGTTCCCAGGTGAACATAACATTCATCAAGCACGCTACCCTGTGCATACGCCACAAGGGGATTTCAATCCACGTGGATCCCGTGACCGAGCACGGAAAACATACTGATTATTCGATTGAATTTCCCAAGGCCGATGTGATCCTGATCACTCACGAGCATGGCGACCATCTGGATGACGGGGCCATTACCGCGCTCACCGGTGAAAAGACGCTGTTGTATATAAATGCTGCCGGACATGACGCCATCGGGAAGGGTACGGTTCTTTCAAACGGCCAGAGTATTAACCTGCCGGGGAATATCCGTCTTGATGTGGTTCCTGCATACAACACTACAGCCGGCCGTGAACGGTTCCATCCCAAAGGTAACGGAAACGGATACGTTCTGACACTGTCCGGATTCAGGCTATATATCGCCGGTGATACCGAGGATACTCCTGAAATGTCTGAATTGAAGGATATTGACTTGGCCTTCCTGCCTGTCAATCAGCCCTATACAATGACAGTTGAGCAGTGCGTAAAGGCTGTTGAGTCTATAAAGCCTAAAGTCGTGGTGCCCTACCATTTCAGCAACACTGACCTCTCGCAGCTGCCGGGCCTGTTGCCGGGTTACACTGTCATTCAGGTAAAATGAAAGGAAGCGCTCATTCGGGCGCTTCCTCCATTTCAATACGTACTGTAAAGCAACTGACGTCGCCTACATCTCCCCGTACGAACCAGATGCCTTCCGGACCCGCTCCCATGAAGAGGGATACCGTGTCATCGGAATGTATTTCATGGGCGTATTGCACCTGAATGTCATGTAACCTGTGCGTTGACATATAATCCATTCCGAACAGGTCAAACACCCAGCTCAGATACATTGCATTATTTGCGTGACGGTTTACATCAATATCCGAATAGGAAATATGGTGCTCACCGCACGTTTCCATAACAACATCGTGAGGGACGCTGAGTTTCATGCAATCGGTTTCGAATACATCCTCGCATATGGCCATAGAGTCATTTACAAGGTTTATGTGACGGTCCACGCTACGGGTTTCAATGTTCATTATGGTCCATACCGTCGATGCACGTACCAGCATCTGGCCGTCGGCCGATGTCACTGTGTAGTTACGTGTGTAAAGAGGACCGCTCTGTTTCCGGTGCCATGTACTGAATGTTATCTCATCGCCCCATACAGGCATCCGGTCTATCCTGATATGCAGTCTCAGAATGGCCCAGAAAAGGTTCATCGGACTCAAAGTGGAGAATCCCACCCCTAACATGGAAGAACCTAAGTAGGCCATCTCCTGAATATGGTTCTGAAGGCAATGGGGCTTTATTTCACCCCTGAAATCAGTGTCGTAACTGTCAACCGTTATTTTCCTTACACACTTTTCCATATACTATCTGTCAACAAGCATGAATGATAGCTGTCCGCAACAGCACTGCTCCCCGTCAACTTCAGCATAGGCATCGACCGACAGGAACATACCGCGGCAGTTCAGTATCTTTGAATGTACACGGACTTTATCTCCAGGACGGACGCTCTTCTTGAAACGGACCTTGTCCATGCCGGCGTAGAGCGCCATCTTGTCCTTAAGTTGTTCTTCGAACAGCAGCACACTGCCCTGAGCCATTATCTCGCATAGGATAACCCCCGGGACAATGGGATTGCCCGGGAAATGTCCGCGTGTAAAATAGGGGTCGTCGGGGATGGTATATTCAGAGAGTACACCGTCCTCCGTGAGTTCTGAGCAATCCACAAGGAGCATGGGCTCCCTGTGGGGTATTATCTGCATTAGTTGTTCCCTCTTCTTTACCATGATATCAGGCTTTGAACCGCTTCAGTACAACTGCGGCATTATGTCCGCCGAAACCGAGAGAGCAGGAGAGGGCGTACTCAGCCTGAACCTTGCGTGCGTTGTTTGGAATGTAATCAAGGTCACACTCAGGATCCGGCTCCTTGTAGCCGATGGTGGGAGGCAGAACGCCCTCCTCAAGGGCAATTGCCGATGCAATCAGTTCCACGGCACCTGTGGCACCCAGCATGTGTCCGTGCATGGATTTTGTCGAGCTTATCATGACCTTGCGGGCCTCCTCTTCGCCAAGAGCTATCTTGATGGCCTTGGTCTCACAGGCATCATTCATGTGAGTGCCTGTACCGTGGGCGTTGATGTAGAGCAGACCGTCATTCCTATAGCCGGCCTCTTGGAGAGCCAGACTCAGCGATGCGGCTGTGGTGGTGCCGTCGGGTCGGGGAGCAGTGTAGTGGTAAGCATCGCAGGTATTGCCGTAACCCGTTACCTCAGCTATGATATGGGCTCCGCGCTTTACGGCGTGCTCATACTCCTCAAGAATCATTATTCCGGCACCCTCGGCCATTACGAATCCGCCGCGGCGCTTGTCAAAAGGCAGGCAGGCCTCAAGCGGGTTTTCAGCTGTTGAGAGCGCTTTCATGTTGGCGAATCCGCCTATTGCAAGCGGATTGACAGCCGCCTCAGTACCACCGGCTATGATGGCATCGGCCATACCGTATTTGATGGCGCGGAAAGCTTCACCTACAGCGTGCGTGCTTGTGGCACAGGCTGATACTACCGGCAGGCAGGGACCGCAGGCATTGAACCTGATGGCTATGTTGCCCGCACCAAGGTTACCTATCATCATTGGGATGAAGAGGGGAGAGACGCGCTTGGCGCCCTCCTCCTTCATTATGATGGTCTGGTCAATGAATGTCTGCATACCGCCTATGCCTGAGCCTACATATACGCCCAGACGGCCCGGCTCAATGTTCTCACCTGCCTTGAGGCCGCTCTGCTCCATAGCCTGGATGGCTGCGCAGATACCAAACTGGCTGAAACGGTCACTGCGGCGTGCGCTACCGGCATCCATGCCCAGCTCAACGGGGTTGAAATCCTTTACCTGACCGCCTACTTTGACCGTCAGTTCACCGAACTTGTCCATACCTTCCAGCAGTGAAATACCGCAACGTCCGCTGAACAGACTATCCTTAAATTCATTTATGTTCTTGCCGATGGACGTAACCGCGCCCATTCCGGTTATTACAACTTTTTTTTCTTTCATGATCTTTTTCCCGTGTGATTATTTGTACATAAAGCGGCGGATACTGCCCTTGGGAGTCTTAATGAAAGGCTCAAACTTCAGCTCATAGCCGTCAACGTGTGAGTATGCCGGAATCTCATTGTTCAACTTGATGATGTTTCCGGCCATTACTGCATTCAGTGCATCATTGTCCATACCGCTGGCACCAACCTCGTCCAGATTGGGGACAATCAATGCGGTAAGGTGCCCCTTACGGTCAACCACTATTGATTCCTGCACATAGGGCAGAGCGTTGAGTACAACCTCAATCTCCTCGGGGAATATGTTCTGTCCGTTTGAAGAGAGCAGCATGTTCTTGCATCGGCCGGCCAGGAATACGGTTGTATCCTTGTCGATGGTACCCATGTCACCGGTGCGGAACCATCCGTCCTTATCCAGAACTTCGGCAGTAGCCTCGGGGTTTTTGTAGTAACCTGTGAACACACAGTCGCCCTTGATTAT
Source organism: Bacteroidaceae bacterium (assembly GCA_017551845.1). Next base: position 3,883 of record JAFZKR010000143.1, on the reverse strand, counting down.
AACCTCACCCGGGATATGCTCGGGGTCGCTTGAATCGATGCGGCATTCAATGCCCTCACTTACAATCTCACCTACGGACTTCATTTTGTACTTGCCCTTTTCGCCTATGGCTATGGTGGGGCAGGCCTCAGTCATGCCGTAACCGGTCACAAACGGTATCTCGAGCTTCTGGGCCATGAGGTCTTCAAGGTCAAATGCCATTGCAGCGCCTCCGGTCACGAGCAGTTCAATGTTCTCGCCGAAAGCGGACATGAAAATGGTGCGCAGTGCAGTGCAGTAATCCTTGTTGTTGCGGTAATCGGCCAACTTCTGCTTGCCTGACTTGCTGCTTACAAACTCGCCGATTGTGTTTTCAAGCATCTTGACCAGAATAAGCGGAACGGCAAAGAACACATTGGGCTTGACCTCGTTCAAGGCGGGCTTGAGATATGCCGGTACCGGGGGAAGTCCAAGGATATAAAGGTGCATTCCAAGACAAAGCGGTTCAATGGCATCATACATCATTCCGAATATGTGTGCAAAAGGCAGCACGCTAAGGTATGTCTGTCCCTCGCGATACGGGAAGTGACGCGGAATCAGATAGACGTTAACGCTGAAGTTCCGTACCGTGAGCATTACACCCTTGGGGTTGCCCGTGGAGCCCGATGTGTAGTTCAGAGCGCACAGTTCATCGGCATCGCGGTCCTCATAACCGAAGTCCTCCATGCGGAATCCTGACGGATGTGCCTGCTGCATGAGGAGTTCACGTTTCATATATATATCAGCGAAATCACCGCGGCTGGCCAGCAACTCCCCGGTGTGGACATCTATGGCTCCTATCAGGGCAGGCATCTGCCCGAAATCCATCTTGTCCATGAGGCGTTTCTCGGTGTAGAGCAGTACACTGTCAGAGTGGTTGACCAGGTTCATGGTATCAGTGGGTGTATAGCCGTCAAACAGCTGAACTCCCACGTATCCTCCGGTCATCACACCCATGAAGGTCCTGATCCATCCTGCGCAGCTCTTGGCATTGAGGGCAATCTTGCTTCCTTTCTCCAGGCCGGCGGCTCTCCAGAGCAGCTGGTCCTGCTCAATCTGTGCCGCTAACTGGCCGTAAGTGGCTGAACTATGATGGTAGTCATCAAGTGCAGCATCATCCCAGTGTTTTCTTACTGTGTTCTCAAATCTCCTGATAAAAGAAATGTCGTACATTGTTTAAAAATTATTTCCCTTATACCGGGCATCCCGGTCTTTGGGCGGTTAAACATTTTTCAGGACGCAAAATTACTCTCTCCCATGAAGGGTTACAACCTTATTCCGTCTGCTTGTGGTTATTGATGGCCGGATTGTGGTTAACAATGGCGGACATGGGGCGAATTGACCGCCAGAATTGTCAAATCCATAATTTTTTATCTTTTTTACGGAAGGTTTTCTTCCGGTTACGAATGTCTTTTATACACTTCACACTCACACTTCCCATAGTGCTGCCATACAGATGTCATACTGTAGCCATACTCTTTGAGCTACCATATAAGAGCCATATCCTGAATTGCTCTAAGACTGAAGTATCACTCTGTTTTGAACTGTCCCGTTGTCCCGTGTCCTGTCCGATGTTGAAAAAAGTTGACAAAATAGCCCCGAATCAAATAACACACAGTAGAAATTGCCCCTATTGTGTAAAAGAAAAAATTTACGCCCCTTAAGGAAAAAAAATTCTCCCCAGTTAGGAAAAAAATCCGGGCCTTAAAGGATGGATAATGGCTTTACCCTTGTCGAAAGAGAAAAATTTTTACATTAATACTCAAACAAGAAGATATCATTCGGGTGCGGTTTTCTTTTTAGGAAGGTTGTTAATTAATTATTAAACATTTTTTGAGAATTATTAAAAGAAAAGGCTATATTTGCAATATAAAGTAACTATGATTATTCTTAAACCCGATTTATTAACCAAAAAGCTGATTTTATGAAAAAATTGCTTCTTGTTTTATTAGTGGCATTCCCTGTCGCACAATCTTATGCGGGGAATGTAAATGTTGAAAGAGTCTCCGGTTCAGAGGACATTACAAAGCATGTTCCCTTCTTGAAACCTGATGCTCAAAACCGTCTTGTGCTTTCGCCCGAAGAACTGACAGGGCTTAAGGCCGCCCGGGAAAAGATGGCTACTCCTGCCACAAGGACAGTTGATCCCAAGGAGATGGAGCTGAAAGCCATGATTGAAGCCAATGAATTGAGAATCCGCAATGTGTCCGAGCAGATTGCAAACCGCGTTGAGCTGAACAGAATCAGACAGCAGGAGGAGACACGGAAACCCGTAGATTTGCTTGAAGACAATATAGATGCTCCCAAGATGGCTGCGCCACATGATCGTCCCAACCAGTGGGGAGAGCCTTATCAGGCCTTTGGCGATAACGTAGTGTTGAAGGGGGAAGAGATGTATGGAGCCTCACCGTCAGGTGAAGAAACAAAATACGGTGATGTAATCTATCTGTATGATGCCGAAGGAAATGAAACAGGCTATGAGGTCACTATGTCCAATAAGGACAAATATGCTCAGAGATATTGGGGCTTCAGTTATCCGGTTCCTGAGAATGCTATCGTAAAGATAATCTATAACAGATCCGATGACGGTGAGACAAGAAATTCTTTCTATATTGATCCGGTTTCAAAGAAAAAGGTTGATCTCCAGATTTCTAGCTATAAATACTATAATGGTTATACAGTTGAGTCCTATAATAAGTATTTGAACAAGGATGGAGTAATGGTATCCAATATCAATGCAGAATCAGATTATGATGGAGAAGGTCGTCCTGTACTCACCACATACTACACCTCTGTTTGGGATTCTATACAAGCACAGTATGTGAGAGTTAAATACCGTAAGAATCAGTATGAATATCTTGGCAACGGTTTGACCACGCGTACTGTTATTAACAGCAATCTGGATATATATGGCGACACCTTAATCTGGACACCTATTTCCAAGAACACTACCGGTTACAACCAGGAGGGTGAATACTGCTATGAGAGTATGTACTATGACAGTGAAACAGGGTGGTATGGCAGTAACAAATATAACAGATTTATAAGTGAAGACGAATCGGAAGAAAGATATACATATTGGAGTTGGAACTGGGACACCAAGGAGTGGGTAGGTTCGTACAAGAGGAATTACCGATACAATTCCAAAGGCAATACCATAAATAATGATTATTACCGTTACAGCGAGGAACTCTCCGATTTTTATATCTACAATAAGAGAGGCTATGAATATCAGGGCGATACATTACTTATCGGGCAATGGAACATCTACTACAAAACTCCTGAGACCAAGGAGCAGTTGTCACATCCTGAGTCATTGATTTACAGTAGTTCAAAGGTTGAATCCGTTCCTTACACCAAGGAGGAGTTAGGCTGGCCTTTCGGCGAGAACCCGAATCTATATACTCCCACAAAGAGTGAAATATCATACTATCTTGATTCGGCAAATAATTGGGTGCCTGATTACAAACGTGAGTATGAGTATGTTCTTGCCAAACCTTATGGTGATGATTATGCCAGAATCTACACCTCGTCCCAGAAAGAGTATTCCTGGGTTGCGGAAAAGTCTGCCTGGTCAGAGCCGTATGAGACAAGGTATGCTTATGACGAATATGGCAATAGAACCCTTTATGAGGCATATTCAAATGGTTCAATAACAGAAAGGAGTATCCGTGAATATGTATATTTCCTTCCTGATCAGGATCATGACTGGTTGACCTATTATGAGGCAAAGAATGAATATTGGTATAGGTATTCCAATGATGAAGAACTTGTGTGCCGCTACAGGAATGAATGGAAATATGACAGAAACCGCCGTTGTATTGAGGAAGTTTCATATAGTATGTTGGACAATGCCACGAACAAG
>JAFZKR010000142.1 GCA_017551845.1 Bacteroidaceae bacterium | reverse complement strand
CCAAGGTTATAGAGGCATCAATCCTTTCTAAGGCTGACATCAGAGAACTCCTAGATGTTCCAGTACCGCTCACTCAAAATCAAAATGTCAATGAACTCTTATTAAACTTTTAATTAAAAATTTATCGCATCAGTAGTAATTAGTGATTATGCTTTTGAAAATTGCATTAAACTCAAAAATGTTTTTTTTGCTGAAGGAAATAATGAAAGTGCTTTGGAACTAGGCAGAAATGGATATTCTAAACCATTATTCTCAGATTGTCCCTTGGATTCAGTGTTTATTGGAAGAAAATTGAATTATAACTTAGAAAGCGATTATGGCTATTCGCCATTTTACAAAAACTCAACCCTTCGTTCAGTAGTAATCACAGATGTAGAAAAGGAAATAACAAACGAAGAATTCTTTGGATGTACCAATTTGGTCAACGTTAGAATCGGCAATGGTGTAACTATTATAGGTGCACAAGCATTTTCAGATTGCACCAATCTAGAGTATTTTGTATTTGGTCATAATGTTGACAGTATAGGTGATAATGCCTTCTCAAATTGTACTTCTTTATCAATAATTCGCAGTTTTGCCTTTAATCCTCCATCATGTGGTAATCTAGCATTGAATGATATAAACAAACAGGAATGTATACTATTGGTTCCCCAAAGTAGTATCGCTGATTATCAGTACGCCAACCAATGGAAAGACTTCTTCTTTATTGAGGTTAATGAGGAAAGTCCTGATGGCGTTATAATTACTTCAGATAGAGTTATTATTAATGTCCATGATGGACAAATAGAAATCTCAGGCCTTAAATACGGTGAAGTTATTACTGCATATCAAATAGATGGCCGTCTGATAACAACATGCATTAGTAATAATGGTAAAGTGGTAATCAATACTGGTAATATAATAGGCTCTCAAATCATTATTAGAATTAGAAATAGAAGTAAAAAGATTCAGTTGCTTTAATCCAAATTATCACAAAAGAATATGTCAAATAAAATACAGGACCAATTACAAGGATGGGCAGCTAAATATGTCCCGATATTCAATGACTTATCCGAAAGAACACAGACTGATTATTACACACAATCTCCTTTAAATGAGGTGAAATCTGATATAGATTTAATGATTGTAGGTATAAATCCAAAGGGCCACAAAAAGACCGGTGCCAAAAACTGTAGTACAGAGTCTTTTCTGAAAGGTAATGACAAATGGCAGGAGCGCTTCATAAATAAATGGAAAATAGTTGAAGGTGCTCATCACTTTTTAGGATATGACAAAAACTATCATCCCAAGTCAATTGACGATGATAAGAAAACAGTCTGGACAAACATTTCTCCTTTTCAATCTAATAATGGTTTTAATGATTTACCCAAGATTGTTATCAAAGATAGTATTGAATGTTTGATGCTATTGATTTCTATTCTCAAACCCAAAAGGATTGTGCTACTTAGTTCTAAAGCCTTTGATGTGTTTGATAAATATGCCAGTGATGAGATAAAAAGGAATATAGAACATGTTAAGGTGTTAGATAATTGGGATTTACAAATAGGTCGTATACAAAACATAAGTACAGTATGTGTAAACCACCCTTCGGGTAGATGGCCAATTAGCAATAGCTTTATATCAATCTTTATATTCCTTTATTTTCTGATTGATGAAATAGATAATGGTAAACCACTAAAAAAACTTTCAGAAGTACGTAACAAGATGATAGATCAGCTATACGCATGCCAGTTAAAGATGGATATTAAGAAATAATCTCGGGATATTAACAGAAGATGCACACTGCCAACTATTTTGTGCAAAATATCCCTCAAAATACTTGCAAATGGCATTTCAATTGTATATATTTGCATTGGTCTATCATGAAAAATATGTTTTAAATGAACCATGAAAACACGCACATCACTTGCATTTGATGCCATGTCGGGCACAGCGGGAGAGGTAACCGCCCGCAGTACCCGCTTCGGTACAATCCTTTCAGGCCGTGCCCGCCAGCCGGGCCGCGTCACCCCGCAGCAGAAAGATTTTCAAAATGTCCGCAGAAGGAACCGTCCCTATTGCGTACGCATTGCGTTGAGGACAGCGAGGACAGTGACGCCTACGTCGGCAAAGACGGCCATCCACATTGTGGCCAAGCCGGGAATGGCCAGCAGGAGAACCAGGACTTTGATGCCGATGGCGAACCAGATGTTTTGCTTGGCTATACGGATGGTGCGGCGGGCTATCTTGATGGCCAGGGCTATCTTGGAAGGTTTGTCATCCATCAGCACAACATCGGCAGCCTCAATTGCGGCATCGGAGCCAAGCGCTCCCATTGCTATGCCGATGTCCGCGCGGGTAAGAACGGGAGCATCGTTGATGCCGTCGCCTACGAATGCCAGTATTCCGCCGGCCAGCAGTTTCTCCACTTCACTTACCTTATCGGCCGGGAGTAACTGGGCGTGATACTCATCCACTCCTACCTTTGCGGCAACTGCGGCAGCAACTGTATGCTGATCACCGGTAAGCATAACGGTTTTGCTTACGCCCGCATCCTTAAGTTGTGCAATACCTAAAGCAGCATCCTCCTTAATGCGGTCCGAAATAACAATATGACCGGCATATTCGCCGTCTATTGCCACGTGAATTATTGTGCCGTCATGGTGGCATGAACGCCACTCTGCTCCAACTCTCTCCATCAGTTTGCTGTTGCCCACAGCCACACGTTTGCCATTTACAGTTGCTATGATTCCGTGACCGGCAGTCTCCTCTACATCACATATAACGCAGTCATCCTGTTCGTTAGGATAAGCATTACGCAGAGCCATTGCAATGGGGTGCGTGGAATGGCGCTCCACATGGGCGGCCAGATGCAGAAGTTCGCGGTCATCAATCAGTTGCGGATGCACAGCTGTTACTTCAAACACACCCTCAGTGAGTGTTCCGGTCTTGTCAAAGACTACTGTCTTTACGCCAGCCAGCTTATCCAGAAGATTGGAGCCCTTTATAAGAATACCCTTGCGTGATGCACCGCCCAGTCCGCCAAAGAATGTAAGCGGAACCGATATCACCAGAGCGCACGGACACGATACCACAAGGAACAGCAGACCACGATATATCCACGATGCCCAATCGCCGGTTATAAGTCCAGGTATAACGGCAACCAATACTGCCAGCCCCACGACAATAGGCGTATAGACGCGGGCAAACCTGGTTATAAAGCTCTCGCTGCGGCTTTTGTTCTCTGCAGCATTCTCCACAAGGTCCAGAATCTTTGATACCGTTGATTCCGCAAATGCTTTTGTAGTGCGAACCCTTAGCACACCGCTCAGATTCACGCAGCCTGACAGGATTTCATCATCAACCGATACACTGCACGGCACGCTTTCACCTGTCAAAGCAACAGTGTCAAGACTTGAACTGCCCTCAATCACAATACCATCCATAGGAACTTTTTCACCCGGACGTATCACTATTATCTCACCCTGCTTTACGGTATCGGGAGAAACGGTTTCCAAAGTACCATCTCGCTCCACATGAGCGATATCGGGGCGGATGTCCATCAGGTGCGATATTGACCTGCGGCTACGGCCCTCAGCAACCTCCTCAAACGCCTCGCCTATCTGGAAGAAAAGCATTACAAATACAGCCTCAGCAAATTGAGTCTCAGCTCCGGGCATGAAACCTATTGCCAGAGCGCCTATTGTGGCTATGCTCATCAGAAAATCCTCACTCAGCGTCTCTCCGTGGAAGAGCCCCTCTGCGGCCTCTTTCAATGTTTCCCAACCGACTATAAGATACGGCAACAGGAACAGCAGCAGATACTGCCATTCCTGCCACGCCGTTGTGTATTCTATGATTGAAGCGGCTATCAATAATACCGTTGAGGCAACAATCTTAACTATGCGACCTCTCCCCTCCTCTTCGTCATGATGATGTGATTCGTGTACCATTTTGCAGTTTTTATTGATTTACACTGCAAAGGTACAGACCTCCGAATGCAACCGGGTTGCAAATGAGTCCGTGATATACGCACCCTTACTTAGGAATACTCAGGATCGCCTCGTATGCAGGCTTAGGCGTCAAGTCACGATTGAAGAGCAGCGGGTAGTTGGTACGGTTGGGGATGGGATAGCCATTTTTCCATGACATACCATCATGAAGGCCCCAAAATGTCACACGGTCTATCTTGTCACGACGGTCATAGAATATCTGCATGATCTCCTTGTAACGTGCTGTGAGTTGAGCCTGAACATCATCGGGCAAGCCATTCTTGTAAGGATCAAGGAACACCTCAAACTCCTCCAGCTGGTAGAACGGTTCCTGCAGCGACTTACCTATTACCTGTCCCTCCTTGGTCAATGGGAGAACATCCAAATCAAGCTCTGTTATCATCACCTTAACGCCAAGTGCGGCAAATGTATCAATGGCGGCTATAATATACTCGTTCTTTGGGAAATTAAGACCCCAATGTCCCTGTATTCCTATTCCGTCTATTTTGATGCCGTTCTTCTGAAGCATGCGGACCATACGGGCAATTCCGTCACGTTTGGATGGACGCCACACATTGAAATCATTGTAATAAAGCTCAGCATTGGGGTCATACTGGCTCGCAAACTTGAATGCCAGACGTACCACTTCGTCACCGTCACCTCCAAACGCATTTGTCCAAAGAGTCTTACGGTATGAACCGTCATTATCGATAATCTCGTTCACAACATCCCATGCGTCTATCTGGCCGGCAAAATGTCCTGCCACTTTTTCTATATAGCTACGCATCACTTCCACCATCTCATCGTGAGTATTGGGAGTGCCGTCAGGATGGTTGAAGAAGAAATCCGGAGTTTGGTTGTGCCATACCAAAGTATGTCCCAGAGCCCACAGGCCATTGTCCTTAGCGAACTTTACGTAACGGTCAGCAGCCTGGAAGTTCCATGTATCAGGTCTCGGATGAAGTACTTCGGCCTTCAGGTCATTTTCCGGTGAAATTGCATTGAAATTCTGCAAAATCAGTTCAGTAGCACGGCTGTTACGACCACTTACTATCATTGAATTGACAGCACAACCCATTTTAAATGCATCTGCATAGGCACTCTTAAGAGTCTTCTGTGAAAAAGCGGGGCATATAGTCAATGCCGCCACCATAAGCATCATGACTTTCTTCATATCTATGTTACATAAAAGGTAATTAAATCTTTGAGGATTTCTTTATGGTCTTGCGGACCAGTTTGAGAAGTTTCTTGGAAGGGACAGCCTTGTCCTTGAGAGGTAAGAGGTACCAGTCAACATTCCAAGTCAGACCTTGGCCGGGAGCAAGTGTCTTATACTCACCTTGGCTCTCAAGCTCTATGTATGTCTTGCCCTGATTCACATAAACCTGAATCTCCGCCTCATCAGGAGCAGGCTGAGAAATGGTCAGGTCATCGAATTTCTTGATCATAAGCATTCCGTTTGCAGCATATGCCAACCATCCCTTTCCGTCGGAATTGATCTTGCGGTTCTGCGCACCTGACTCAAAACTGTACCATGATGCACCTGCCTCACCCTTGAACGGAATGAGTCCCGCCGGGGTTATACCCTCCACCGGAGCGTCAAAGAAGATAAGGCCCTCCTCATCGGCCACTACACGCGATATCTCCCAAGGTGCGACCTGACGTGTCTCATCCCCCTTGTTGATAATAGTGTAGGATACCCTGATGAAACGTCTCTTCGGTTCCGGAGCATATTGCTTGAGAATCTGGAACGGTAGCTTGCTTCCTATCTGGCTTGTCAGGAACAGCGAAGGGTTTTCATCACCGAAGGTACGCTTGCAAAGATGGGACTCATCGTTATAGGCAGCCCTGTCAAACTCCGTTACAGGAGGCCAGTTCCACTCCTTTTGAGGACTGGTCCAGAACGTGCTGCCGTACTGGTTAGGCATCCTGGACTGCGAGAGCATCTCCTTGTCCCCCAACTTGTACGAAATGATTTTTCCACCTTCCTTGGCACTGACTGTCATAGTGACATCCCCGGCCTTGATTTCGAATCCCGATTCCACCGTCCCTTCTACGGTCTGTGCGTTTACCGCTCCGGACAGCACTACAGCAATTACAACTGCCAAAACATAAGTTCTCATATTCATTATCCTGTTTTTTTCAGATACGGCAAATATAATGAAAAATCTATTTGAGCGAGCCATACCACTCCTGCATTATATAGAAGGCGGCCTTGCGTATGCCGCGGTCCGAAATCAGACCTTTACGGTTGTAACCGTCCTGAATATCTGTCAGCACACGACGCGGTGACCGGAAGTCTGTAAGGATCCACGGGGTACAACCCGACAGTCCCTCCATATTCTCCAGCATCTTTACTGAGTGGCGGTATAGATCAGCCTGGAATTCCTCAGTCCAGCGCTGGTTTTCAGGACCATGATACCCTTGTAGGGCTCCACCTCCGAATTCACTTATAAAAACGGGTTTATCCTCGGAAAACTCCCAACGCACGCGGTCACATTTCTCGGGCAGACCGTCATACCATCCTACATATTGATTGAAACTGAGAACATCAAGATATGATGACATAGGATCATCAAGAGTCATGATACCGCCGGACAGTTCCTTCTTCTCCATGGCTGCTGCAACCAGACGGGTATTATCCATGGAACGTACCTTGTCCGCCAGTTTGCGCAGGAATATGTTACGCGGTTCTGAGATAGGTGTTTCATTGGCAATGGACCAAATCATAATGTTGGTACGGTTCTTGTCACGCCCAATCATTGCGTCTATCTGCTCGCATGCGGTCTCAAGGGTGCCTTCGTTCTCCCACTGGATAGTCCAATAACACGGTATCTCGCTCCAGACCAGCAATCCCATACGCTCTGCCGTGCGTATCATGTTTTCGTTGTGCTGATAATGCGCCAAACGTACGAAATTGCAGTTCATCTCCTTGGCCCAACCAAGCAGTATGGTGGCATCCTCCTTGCTCCACGCGCGTCCGGGACGCAACGGTGCTTCCTCGTGGATGCTTATGCCACGGCAAAACAGTTTCTTGCCGTTCAGAAAAATCTCTTTGCCGCGGGTCTCGATGGAACGGAATCCTATTTCATCCTCCACACTGTCAGAGTCCGATGACAGTCTCACGGCATACAGTTTCGGGGTCTCAGGACTCCACAGTATAGGCTTGCATTTGAATTCGAAAGTACCGTATCCGTTTTCATCGGTACTGACCTGCTGCCTAATCTTGAGTTCCGGAATCTCTATACAGACATTGTCATTACCGGCACCGTCCAACTGCACCCATCCTGAGACAACATTGGAAGCACCTTTCTTGAGTTGTACAAAATAATCACGGATAAAAACCTTTGGGACAGATATTACATTTACCTGACGCGTTATACCGCCGTAATTATGCCAATCTGTGTTCACCGTGGGAACCCCTTCAATACGACGTCGGTTGTCAACCTTCAGAATCAATGTGTTCGTACCCTCCTTGATTACATCGGTTATCTCTATATTGAAAGGAGAGAAACCGCCCTCATGAACTCCTATCTTGCGTCCGTTCAGATAGACCTGACACTCATAGTTCACAGCATCAAAGTGTATGAAACGGCGCTTTTCTGCATCGGGATGGCATTCAAACTGGCGGCGATACCAGATATTGCCCTCAAAATTCAAAAGCTGTTCACTTTGTGTATTCCAGTCACCCGGCACATGCAACGTAGGTGCCGTATCGAAATTATACTCTACCAGATCTTCAGGACGGTTGGCATGGGCATCCTTGAACCAGCCGTTACGGTCTTCGTCCATACGGTAATTGTAAAAACCCAATTCATACAGATCAAGGATATATTTCCATGTCCCGTCAAGACTCTGCAGTTCACGTCCGGGCACATTCTGGATAAGCGGATAGATGTTCCTGCTGTTAGAGGCTGAAACAGAAACTGATACAGCCAAAATCATGAAGGCCGGACAAAAGATTCTTCTCAAAGGCATAATTATTCTCATATAATAGTCAGTAATTTTTTATTTCACTACAAAGATAATCCGTACCATGAAATAAAAGCGAACCTTATGATAAAAAATGAGCTTGTTCCTTTTTTATAAGGTTTAGCATTATCTTTATACAACGGATGCAGTGCTGGCTATCCGCAAAAGTTTGAAGAGCAGGATTATAAGGAATTCCAAGATTAGGTATTACTTTTGCAATCATTATGAAGATTGCATTAATTCAGAATGACCCCGTGCAGGGTGATCCGGGAAGCAGCCTGGCCGACTTGGACCGTCTGACAGGTGACGGTTGCGGGGCCGACATTTACGTTCTGCCGGAAATGTTCGCCACGGGCCAATACATTGACCCCACGCCTGTAGTCCAAACTATGGACGGTAATATAGTAGAATGGCTCAAGAGCAAGGCCAGTGAACTGGATGCTGCAGTATGCGGCAGTTTACCCATAGCCGAAAACGGCAACATCTATAACCGGCTCATCTTTGCCATGCCAGACGGCAAGCTGGAGTATTACGACGAACACCACCTTTTCACTTACTCAGGTGAGGCTGAAAACTATACCCCGGGGAATACACGTGTGATAGTTGAATTCCGCGGTCTTAGAATTCTGCTGCTTATCTGCTATGACCTCAGGTTTCCCATATTCAGCCGTAACCATGATGACTACGATGCTGTATTCTACCCCGCCAACTGGCCTGAAAAACGCATCCTGGCCTGGGACACCCTGCTCCGTGCACGTGCCATCGAAAACCAATGCTATGTCATAGGAGTGAACCGTTCCGGCAGTGACGAGCTTGGTTTCTACCCCGGCCATAGTGCCATCATCACCCCTTACGGCGAATCCCTTGTCCAGACTGACGAACGTCCCCAGATGCTCTGTGCCGACCTTGACTTGAAACGGCTTGCACACTTCCGTACCAAGTTCCCCGTCCTTCAGGACGCTGACTTACACTCATCTCAGTGAGCCGGTAGCACGGAAAGCGTCCAGTTTCTGGAAACAGTGACGGTTTATAATCTCCTCCAGTTCACGGTCAAAGTTATGTCTTATCTCTATCTCCTGCCCGAACATAAAGCACTCGCCGTTCTCTTTCGTATATGGATGCCATTCTGGCAAGCCCTCCACATTGGGATTGCCTGAATGAGCGAAGTTGGCCCACGACTTAGCCATGCGGTCAGCCAGACGCAGGTCTGATTCCGACGGATTAGGCAAGTCACGCCCGGCCAGATGCAAAGTATTGAAACAGAAGTTCAGCTCAGCACCATGTGCAGATATATGTGTTAAAGGTGACTTCCATGTAAACATGTAGTTATACACCGGTGCACTCTTTGAAGACGATGCTGCATCGGCCGTTATGACAGTCTTTGCCCGGAACAAAGGATCTATTGACGGCAGATCCTGGGGAATATAGTCCGGCCAAGCCTTGGCCAAGGCCTCAGCATATGCATCGGTTTCATCACCGAATGTGGCACGGACAGCATCTTTAGCTTGTTCAAGTGTCATCTCGCGGTTGTACTGACCACGCTGAAGTTCATTGAAGGTGGTACCTATTATTAAAGGTATATCACTTGATATTGATGCAAAATCGGGCTGGAAAGGCTGCTGCAGCAACACTTCGCCATCGGGCGTAGGGCCGAATCCCCACATGATAGGCGTACCCGGTGTACGCGTACCCACACTGGCAGAAAGAGCACGTTGACCAGCCTGATACAACTTGTCATAAGGCACATCCTTTATGCGGTCCGGTTCATTATGCGGTATTCCCAACTCGTCCAAAACAGCCAGACCAAGCTCTTCGGACATCTGCTTATTGTTCACGTTCAGGATGGTGCCACTCATTATTATTGCCTTGTGGAACAAGCCCTTGGCCGACGGCATACACATGAGTGTTCCCACCTTTCCGCCACCTCCGCTTTCACCGAATATGGTCACGTTGTCGGGGTCACCGCCAAACTTGCTTATATTGTCACGCACCCATTCAAGTGCCTTGACTGCATCCATCATGCCCACGTTGCCCGAGTATTTGTACTTGGGGTCTCCTGTGGCCGACAGGTCCAGGAATCCTATTATGTTGAGACGATGATTAAGGCTCACCACAACCACATCCTTTTTAGCCAGGCCCATACCCGGGTTCCAGGCGCTTGTACCGGAGTCAAATCCGCCTCCGTGACACCAGAACATAACGGGTTTCTTGCCTTTTGTATCGGTAGTCCATACGTTCAGCACACAGCAATCCTCCGCGCTGCCCGGCTGGATGCGTCCGCTCTGCAGCGACTGTGGTCCCCACTGGGTGCAATCCATAACTGTATCCCATTTCTCAACCGGAGCCGGCGGCATGCAGCGCTCAGCCTTGGCATAAGGAATACCCTTGAAAGCCATAGTGCCCTCCTCATCAAATCCCCGCACAGGACCATTCGTAGTTCTAACAACAAAAGGATCGTTCTGGCAACTTGCCAGCACCGGAATCACTACTGACAGAAATAAAAAGATTCTTTTCATATTCAGGCATATAAAGTGCATGAGGCAAATATAGCACAAAAGGATCGTTTCCCTGTGCCACCGGCCCAAAATCTTGAAACATTTCATTAACTTTACAGCAAATATATCTGTTTATGTCAGGCAGCATAAAGATACTTCCCTCAGAGTTCACGCAGGACCGGCCCTTGCAGCTGGCTCCGGGCATCAAGGCTGGATTCCCCAGTCCGGCGCAGGATTATTTGCGTGACAGCCTTGACTTTAACCGGGACCTTATCCGCAATCCGGAGGCAACGTTCTTTGGCCGCATTGAGGGTGACTCCATGATAGGGGCGGGCCTTGATGACGGTGATCTGGCGGTGATAGACCGCAGCCTTGAACCCAATAACGGCGATATCATTGTGGCCTACATAAACAATGAGTTCACCATCAAGACGCTTGACTTGAGCCACCGCAGTCAGGGATACATTGAACTGCAGCCCGCCAACCCCGCTTATAAGCCTATCCGCATAACAGACACAGACTCATTCATGGTCTGGGGCGTGGTGGTATATACCATCAAGACCTGGCGCAAGTATTAAGCAATCCCTGCAGAGTATGTACGGCATAATAGATTGTGACAACTGTTACGTCTCCTGTGAGCGCGTGTTCCGCCCTGATCTGGAGGGCAAGCCCGTGGTGGTGCTCTCCAATAATGACGGCTGCGTAGTAGCCCGCTCTAATGAGGCCAAGCAGCTGGGCATAAAAGCCGGCACCCCATACTTCAAGCTGCAGGAGCAGTTCCCGGACCAGAAGATAGCCGTATTCTCATCAAACTATGAACTGTATGCAGAGCTTACCGGCCGCATAGTATCCATAATCCGTAAGGAGGCCCCTGATTACTTTCGCTGCAGCATAGATGAATGCTTTGTCTATCTCTCCGGGATGGAGCAGATAAACCTCAAACAGTGGGGAGAGAACCTGCACCGCCGCATACTGCGCAGCGTGGGCATGCCCGTAAGCATAGGCATAGCACCTAACAAGACGCTTGCCAAGATTGCCAGCCACTTTGCCAAGCACTATCCAGGCTACCGTCATTGCTGCCTCATGGATACTGATGAGAAGCGTATCAAAGCCCTCAAGCTATTTCCCATAGATGATGTCTGGGGCATAGGCCGCCGCTACACAGCCCGCCTCAAGGAGTACGGCATAAACACCGCCTATGACTTTGCGTCTAAGCCCCAGAGCTGGGTTCGCGCCATACTGCGCAACATAGTGATAGAGCGCACCTGGCGTGAGCTGAACGGCCAGGACTGCGTACCAAATGAGCAGCTTGCCGCAAAGAAAAGCATCTGCACCAGCCGTTCATTCAACGGCATGATAACAGACCTTGATGAGCTGCGCACCCACGTATCAAACTACGCCGTGCGCTGCGCCGAGAAACTCCGCTCCCAAGGCAGCGTTGCCAGCATAGTAGCCGTGTTCCTGAACACCAACCTGTTCCGTGAAGACCTGCCCCAGTACTGGAACTTCCAGGAACAGCGGCTCATAACACCCACCGCCACAACCACCACCATAGTCCAGACCGCTACCCATCTTTTGGAGCAGCTATACTTGCCCGGATACAAATACAAGAAAGCCGGAGTGATAGTAATGGGCATAGGCCCAAACAGTCCCGTTCAGCCAGACCTGTTTGACACCAACGCAGAGCAGTTCCAGCGCATGCGCCGCCTTGATGCCGTAATAGACCGCATCAACCGTGTCCAAGGCACAGAGACCATAGTGTTAGGTGCCCAGCAATACACCCGCAAAAATGGTGCCGGTAAAGCCGATGTGTTTGCTAACGCCATCAAGCATGACTACCGCAGTCCCAACCCTACTACCCGTTGGACTGATATTATCCGGTTGAATTAAATATTTTGTACCTTTGTATAAACATTAACTGTGTATTATGAAAAAGCTGTTATCGTATTTGCTGGCTGCAACGGTGTTCTTTAGCCTGGGCAGCGTGATGTCGTGTGAAAAGAATGACGACAGTGAAGACATCAGAGATAAGCTAAACCCCATTGAGGTCATAGACCAGGATGGAACACTGGAGGTTAATGACTGGGACCTTTATTTGAAAGAAGGTCATGCTACACTGATTGCCACCTATCGTAACGACAAAGGTTTGTATGATCCTGGAAAGATTAGGGTAACCCCTGGCGACGACATGCAACCGAAGATTGATGGCGATCATGCCCTCTTTGAATTTACGGTTCCGGGGTCATACACCGTCAGTGCCGGTACTTTAAGTATTCCCATCAAGGTTTTGGAATAGGAATCTATCAAGCTCCGCAACCGTCTGAAAATAAAAGGAGACAAATCCGAAATCTGCGTAGTTCAGTCTATTTGCGTCGGTGAGTCTTCTTTTTTTCTTTTATAAATGGAACTGGCTGCCAGTTCATGACGTCCCCTGCGTATTTCCTCTACATAAAAAGTGATTCCATCCGTCAAATATCGTATTCCGACAGTCTAGTTATTTGTAAAATATCGTATTCTGATAATCCTTTTTATTGTAAAATATCGCATTTTGCTGAAATAATATGTATCTTTACGCTGTAATAAAACACAATTATGATAGACAAAAGAACATTGGAGTTTATCCTTGCTGATCAGCAGGAAGAGATGGAAACAAGGGCCCAGGAGACACTCTGCCATCGCCCGGAGGAGCAATTTATTGATCTCAAAAGTACACAGGCACAGGCCGTCATAGGTGTAAGGCGTAGCGGTAAGTCTACTCTATGTTATCAGGCGTTACAAAACCAAGGTATAAAATTTGCCTATGCTGATTTTGATGATGAACGTCTTGTAGATCTCAAAGCCGGTCAACTTAATGATGTACTTGAAATCCTCTATAAGATATATGGTGACTTTGATTACCTGCTTCTTGATGAGATACAGAACATAGAAGGCTGGCACCTGTTTGTCAACCGTCTGCTCCGTAAAAAGATGCACGTCATCATAACTGGCTCAAACGCCAAACTGCTCAGTAGCGAGTTGGCCACCCACCTTACGGGCCGCAACAAGGAGATACCGCTTTATCCAT
>JAFZKR010000141.1 GCA_017551845.1 Bacteroidaceae bacterium | reverse complement strand
TCAGATGAGCACTGATGCTTCATTCCGCTTTGAGCGCGGCATTGATCCCAATGGCACATTGTATGCTCTTAAGCAGGCCGCTATGCTTGTAAAGGAGCTGGCCGGCGGTACCATTTCAATGGATATAAAGGATGTTTATCCTAACAAGATAGAGAACTTCAAGATTGACTTTGAGTTTGACTATGCCGACCGTCTGATAGGCAAGCAGCTTGACCGCAAGGTTATGAAGAGCATTGTCGAGAACTTAGGCATTACGGTTGAGTCATTCTCTGAGGCAGGCATGAAGCTCTCGGTTCCTCCCTTCCGCGTTGATGTCCAGCATCCTTGCGATGTGGTTGAGGAGATTCTTCGCATTTACGGCTACAACAACATAGACTTTGACAAGTCAGTCAAGTCAAGCCTGACTGTTCAGGGTGAGGTGGACCGTTCACATAAGCTTCAGGATCTGGTGTCGGAGCAGCTGGTGGGTTGCGGCTTCAATGAGATCCTGAATAACTCACTTACCCGTGCCGCCTATTATGACGGTCTGGAGTGCTGCCCACCTGAGAAACTGGTGCGGGTAATCAATCCGCTCAGCGCTGATCTGAACGTTCTGCGTGAGAATCTGATATTCGGCGGACTGGAGAGTCTGTCACACAATATCCGCCGTCAGAGCGCAGACCTGCGTTTCTTTGAGTTCGGCAAGTGCTACTATTTTGACGGCGTAAAGCGTGAGGCACTCAAGGAGCCGGGTAAGGACGGTGAACCTCAGAATCCGCTTCGTGCATACTCTGAGGATTATCATCTGGGCCTTTGGATTACCGGTCAGCGTGTATCGGGCTCATGGGCTCATGCCGATGAGAAGAGCTCTGTATATGAGCTTAAGGCATACGTGGAGAATGTATTCAAGCGTGTCGGTCTGGCGCAGAACGCTCTGCAGATTGAAGAGTTTGAGAATGCTATATTCAGCAGCGGCTTGCGTTATAAATTGCGTTCAGGCAAGAGTGTCGCTGAGTTGGGGCTTGTAAGCCGCGCTCTGCTTAAGGTTACCGATGTTGAGCAGTCTGTATATTATGCCGATATCAACTGGGATGAGTTGCTCAAGGCAACACGCAAGTTCAAGGCGAGCTTCGCTGAACTGCCCAAGTATCCGGCAGTTCGCCGAGACTTGGCTCTGCTTGTTGACAAGAGCGTCAAGTTCGGTGATATAGAGAAGCTGGCTTATCAGACCGAGAGCAAGTTGCTCAAGGAGGTTACCCTGTTTGATGTTTATGAGGGCAAGAACCTTGAGCCGGGCAAGAAGAGCTACGCTGTGAGTTTCCTGCTTCAGGATGAGTCACAGACTCTTAATGATGTCCGCATAGACAAGGTCATGAATAACATGATCAACGCTATGCAGAGCAAACTTGATGCAAAACTTAGATAAACAAAATAATAAAGAACGATAATATGGGAAGAGCATTTGAATTCAGAAAGGCCCGTAAGCTCAAACGCTGGGGCAACATGGCCAAGACATTTACCCGCATAGGCAAACAGATTGCAATCGCTGTGAAGGCAGGCGGTCCTGATCCTGACAACAACTCAACACTGCGTGCCATCATTGCGACCGCTAAGCATGAGAACATGCCTAAGGACAACATTGAGCGCGCCATAAAGAACGCAATGGGTAAGGATCAGAAAGATTACAAGGAGATGAACTATGAGGGTTACGGTCCTCACGGAATAGCCATATTCGTTGAAACTCTGACTGATAACACAACACGCACTGTCGCCAACGTGCGTTCCGTGTTCACCAAGTTCGGTGGTACACTGGGTACAAGCGGCAGCCTTGACTTCATGTTCAGCCACAAATGCCAGTTTACAATCGCTTTGAAGGACGGTGTAGATATGGATGACCTGATTCTTGAGCTGATAGACCTGGGTGTTGAAGACGAGTACGATGTTGATGAAGAGGAGAACGAGGTAACCCTGTATGGTGATCCCAAGTCATACGCCGCAATCCAGAAATGGCTTGAGGAGAACGGTTTCGAGGTAAAGGCTGCAGAGTTCACCCGCATACCGAATGACCTGAAGGATGTTACACCTGAGCAGCGTGAGACTATCGACAAGATTGTGGAACGTCTTGATGAGGATGATGATGTCCAGAACGTTTATACTAATATGCGTCCTTTGGAAGAATAATTTTGCAAAAAAAGAGTGCATTCAAGGACAACGAGCGCGAAAAAGCAGTACCTTTGCGGCGATTTTTTAAAACACTATGAAAATGAACGAAATGGTAGGCGAATTCGCTGGTCTGATCTGGCGCGCACTTGAGGGTAAGAATTCCCTTTCACAGAAAGAAATCAAAAAGGCTACTAAGCTGAAAGACAAAGAGTTCTATCTCGGACTGGGATGGTTGCTCCGTGAGGACAAAATCAATGTAACAGAGGGTGAGGAAGAGAATTATTACGCACTGAAGTAATATTTCCTACTCCCACATAAAAGGGCCGAAAGCTACTGATTGCTTTCGGCTCTTTTGTTTTAGCGGCTTTTTGATTATTTTTGTGCATTATTGATTTCGAAATGAAAAATATACGGAATTTCTGCATAATTGCTCATATAGACCACGGCAAATCTACACTTGCTGACCGTCTGCTGGAATTTACCCACACCATCAATATCACTGAGGGTCAGATGCTGGATGATATGGATCTGGAGAAGGAACGTGGTATTACAATCAAGAGCCATGCAATACAGATGGAGTATGAGTACAAGGGTGAAAAATACATTCTGAACCTTATTGATACTCCGGGACATGTGGATTTCTCTTATGAGGTGTCACGTTCAATCGCTGCATGTGAGGGTGCCATTCTTGTGGTCGATGCCACCCAGGGCGTACAGGCGCAGACTATCAGCAATCTCTATATGGCCATTGAGCATGACCTGGAGATAATACCGGTCATAAACAAGTGCGATATGCAGAGCGCCATGCCCGATGAGGTTGAGGATGAAATCATCGAGCTGTTAGGCTGCAGGCGTGACGAGATAATACGTGCATCAGC
Organism: Bacteroidaceae bacterium; assembly: GCA_017551845.1. The sequence continues at coordinate 18,375 of JAFZKR010000141.1, read as the reverse complement.
CCGTACAGGAATGGGCGTGGAGGAGATACTGCAGGCAATTGTTGAGCGTATTCCGAGTCCCGTAGGCGATCCCGAGGCGCCGTTACAGGCACTTATCTTTGACTCCGTGTTCAACTCGTTCCGCGGAATCATTGCATATTTCAAGATTGAGAACGGCTGTATCCGCAAGGGTGATAAGGTAAAGTTCTTCAATACCGGTAAGGAGTATGATGCCGATGAGGTGGGCGTACTCCGTATGGATATGGTGCCGCGTGACGTGATGACCACAGGCGATGTGGGCTACATAATATCGGGCATCAAGACATCGACTGAGGTCAAGGTGGGCGATACCATTACCCACGTGGCCCGTCCGTGTGACAAAGCCATTGCCGGATTCGAGGAGTCCAAGCCTATGGTCTTTGCCGGCGTCTATCCCATTGAGGCCGATGAGTTTGAGGACCTGCGCGCATCACTTGAAAAGCTTCAACTGAATGATGCCTCACTCAGTTTCTTTCCTGAATCATCAGCGGCATTAGGATTCGGATTCCGTTGCGGATTTCTTGGATTGCTTCACATGGAGATTGTGCAGGAGCGTCTGGACCGTGAGTTTGATATGAGCGTCATTACTACGGTGCCCAATGTATCATATATGGTATATGACAAGCAGGGTAACGCTACCGAGGTGCATAACCCCAGCGGAATGCCGGACCTGACTCTGATTGACCACATTGAGGAGCCTTATATTGATGCATCGATAATCACTACCACTGATTATATCGGTCCCATAATGACCCTGTGCCTTGACAAGCGCGGTGAGTTGGTAAAGCAGCAGTTCATAGCGGGTAACCGTGTGGAGATATATTTCAAGCTGCCTCTGGGTGAGATTGTGATTGATTTCTACGATAAACTCAAGAGCATATCAAAGGGTTACGCTTCATTTGACTATCATCCGGCTGGATACCGTCCGTCGAAGCTCATAAAACTGGATATTCTGCTTAACGGAGAGCCTGTTGATGCACTTTCAACTCTTACTCACGTGGATAACGCCTATGACCTGGGTCGCCGCATGTGCGAGAAACTCAAGGAACTCATACCGCGTCAGCAGTTCGATATAGCCATACAGGCTGCCATAGGCTCCAAGATAATTGCCCGTGAGACCATCAAGCAGGTACGCAAGGATGTGACCGCCAAGTGCTACGGCGGTGACGTATCACGCAAGCGTAAACTGCTGGAAAAGCAGAAGAAGGGCAAGAAACGCATGAAGCAGATAGGCAATGTGGAGGTTCCGCAGAAGGCTTTTCTCGCTGTATTGAAATTGGATTGAATTTACAATTTTTGTTGAAATATGGGAATAAAGAGAGTTTTGACTGTTATTCTGTCGGTACTGGTATCATTGGGTATAAATGCACAAAAGATAACAGAACAGGAGGCAAAGGAACGTGCTTTAAAGTACTTGGAAAACAGTACTGTGACAGCCAGTGGCGGACAATTGGCTGCTCCGGGTAGGGATGGTCTCGTTTTGAATGCGGCTAAGGTAGAGGCTGACGGAATCTATGCCTTCAATATGGAGCGCGGCGGATTTGTCATAGCTTCGGCTGATTCACGTACTCTTCCGGTATTAGGTTACAGTGACAAGGTAAGCATTGATTGGGAGAAAATTCCTGATAATATGCGTGCCTGGCTAAAGAGTTATGATGAGGCAATAGCTACACTTGGTAACTATATGGATTTTAAAGACGGCAATCAGTTGTCTGGAATTGATGGAGATGTAATCAATACTTCGTCACGAAATGAAAGAGATGCCGTTGAACCGCTTATCAAGACCCGGTGGAATCAATCTGAACCATACTGGAATCAGATTCCCAAATATAACGGTGCCGATAAGGATCTTTTAGGGCTTAATTGTTATACCGGTTGTGTTGCCACAACGATGGCCCAAATAATGAATTATTACGAGTGGCCCAAAGAAGCTACTGCAGATATTCCGTCATACCAGTTTACAACCAGTAAGGACGACTATGAGAAAATCTGGACAATAGATGGTCTGCCATCCGTCACTTTTGACTGGGATAATATGCTTGACCGGTATGAAGAATATGATTCAATTGACGGTCAAACTAAGATATTGGGCAACAGAGCACAGCAGAAAGCAGTTGCCACGCTGATGAGATACTGTGCACAGGCAGTTAATATGAATTTCTCGCCTCAGGGTTCCGGTGCTTTGAGTTCTATGATTCCTATGAGTTTGTATTCATATTTCGGTTATGCCCCTTCGGCTTACAATGCGTCCCGTTTCACTTACGGTATTGATGATTGGGAAGCTCTTATTTATGGTGAGGTGGCAGAGGGACGTCCGGTTGCTTATGGAGGATACTCTGATGATGACAGCGGGCATTCTTTCATCTGTGACGGATATGATGGCAACGGCTTGTTCCATTTTAACTGGGGCTGGGGAGGTTATGGAGACGGATATTTCTCACTATCCGTTATAAATCCTACATCAAGGGCTGTGGGTTATTGCTTGGGGCAGGATGCCGTCATAGGTATTAGAACGACCGACAACGTAACGCAACAGCTTCCTTTGTTTCAGGCATGTTTAAGCAGGGCGACGCAGATAATCGACAGTAAAACTATCTATTTCTATTACTCATTTATGAGTTACTTTTATGATGATGTGATTCATGATTATGCGATGGGCATTATTGAACCCGACGGCACATTGAATCCATACTTCATAGGTGATCCGTCGGACAGCATTGTATATAGCAACAACTGGATGACAGTTGAACTTGATCCTTCATTAATGCAGCCTGGTGATACTCTTGTGCTTTATCCTATGGTCAGGTTCCGTAATATCCCCGGCAGTGACTGGCAGATGCTTTCATCGAAGAAACACTGTGTTTATGCTGTATGCCCTGAGGACGGAGAGTTATGCCTATATACCGATGACGCTCCTGAAATGGAGATAAAGAGTGTTGATCTAATATTTAATGAAAGGAACACAGTCGAGGCCGATGGGTTGACACTTACGATATATAATAAGAGTGATTTTGAATATGCTGATCTGATATATGTACGTGCACTCTATTACGGTGATGTTGAACCTGATGAGATTGAGAACGACTCTTTGGTCGAAAAGTCCGATTACTGGCCTGGTGCCGGATTCCTTCGTGCCGGACAGAATACAGATGTTACATTCAGGGGTATTAACCTTAAATGCGAAGGACTGGTAAGGCTCAAGTTGTATTCAGCCACTAAAGATTTTATATGCAGTTTCGACATTGATCTCAGTGACATTACAGGCGTCAAAGTGATAGAGTCCAATACTCAGAATGAAAAATATTATGACCTTCAGGGACACAGTATCAATGCTCTGCCGGAACAAAAAGGATTATATATTACAAGAGGCAGAAAGATAATGGTCCGTTAGTGGATTGTTGCTTCCCTTAAAAAAAGATGATGCCCGCTCAATCCTATGAACGGGCATCATTTTTATATGTATCCTGAAGATACTTATTCGGCTTCAGTTACAACAGGCTGGGGATTGAGCTCTTCCTTGAGGTTGCAATAGAAAGCGGCCTTTGTAGTCCTTACATAAGGAGTAATCCAGATGAAGCCTATTCCTAAGGAGAGAAGACACAGAATGTACCAACCTATGAAGCTCAGGTCCAGTCCGAACAGCTTGCCTTTATGACCGCGCATCATCTCGATGCTCTTCAGACGTGCCTCATTGGGACTGAGTTCAGGATTGTCTATCAGGATATAGGGAGTCAGCGCATATGCATAGCTCTTTATTATACCCGGAACAATGAATAGAAGTGTCCATAGGCCGATGAACAGGTTCATCAGGAACATTCCCAGAACATTGCGCCAGTAACGTCCGCCTCCGAATCCATATTTGAACATATTCTGAATGGTGCTCATGTCTGAATCCTTGTAGTATAATTTGACGGAATTGATGAATCCTGCCGTCAGCGGATTTGACCCGAAGATGCTGCCCAGTAATGTTACAGATCCGGTTATAATACTTAGGCCGGCTATGGCTGCTGTGGCTCCGATGCTGGAACCACCCATTGATGACATTAAGCTGGTCACAGTGTTAGGTGCGGAAACCAAACCTACAATAGCTCCATATACAATACATACCAGAATGGCCCATCCCCAGTGACCATCCATTGCCTTTAAGGCATCATTCTTAAGTTCTCTGTTTCTTTTCATAGTTGCATCAATTAGTGAGTTAATATATTATTATTCTTTCTGATACAGGAATCGTTTGATGCTCTTCTTGGGAGTCTTCTCGAACTCCTCATGATAGATGCGTATCTGCGATATCTTCTCATATGATGGCAGAATCGAGTTCAGTTCGCTGCGGTTCTGCTCCATTACGGCTGCTATCTGTTCATCGGACATACCGGATTTGAGAGCCTCGTCAAAATCAGGATAGACCAGAGCCACCAGCTTATCGTTCTCGGAAATGACCACCGATTCGTTGACTAACGGCATGTTGTTCAGATGGTCTTCAATCTCCTCAGGATAAATATTCTGTCCGGACGGGCCAAGGATAAGGCTTTTGCTGCGTCCCTTTATAAAGAGGTTGCCCTCTTTGTCCATAATACCCAGATCACCAGTGTACATCCATCCGTCTTTGTCGATGGTCTCTTCAGTCAGGCGTTCATTCTTGTAATATCCCAACATTACGTTGGGGCCGCGGCAGATAATTTCACCGGGTATGTGTTCCGGATCATTGCTCAGAATCCTGACTTCCATATTGGGAACGGCCTTGCCGCATGAACCAGGTATGAAGTTGTTCTTATCCTCATATGTAATGATGGGAGCGCACTCTGTGGCGCCGTAGCCTACTGTATATGGGAAATGCAGTGAAGCCAGGAATTTCTCCACCTCCTGATTGAAGGCGGCTCCACCTATGATTACCTCGTAGAAATTACCGCCGAATCCCTTTATCATCTCGTCGCGGACCTTTTTCTTGATCTGGTCGTTGAGGATGGGCACCTTGAGCAGGAGTTTCATCTGTGGAGTCTCCAGTTTGGGAAGTATGTTCTTCTTTATAATTTTCTCTATCACAAGAGGTACCGATACTATTATCGTGGGACGTATTTCGCTCAGAGCCTGGAAGATTATCTTGGGACTCGGGAGGCGGGTAAGGAAAAATACATGGCAACCCTTCAGGAACTCATGGAAGAATTCAAATGCGAATCCGTACATGTGTGCCATGGGAAGCATTGATATTACCTTGTCGCCGGCTTTCATGCAGTAGATGGCCCTCATGGCGAAAAGATGGTTACTTATCAAGGCGCGATAGGGTAGCATTACTCCCTTGGAGAATCCTGTTGAACCCGATGTGTAGTTGATCATTGCCAGATCATCAAATCCTGTTTCAGGGTACTTGACATCGGTTTTTGTGAATTCTCTGGGATACCTGCGTCCGAAGAGTTCGTTCAGACGCTCCCGGGCGTCGGACAGCCTGTCATTGCGCGAAATCACCACCTGAAAGTCATCAAGTGTAATGATGCCCTCTACATCAGGCATGGAGGCCTCGTTCAGGTTTTCCCATATCTGGTCGCCAACGAAAAAAAGTTTTGTTTCGGAATGGTTTATGATATGGTGAATGTTGTCGGCCTTGAACTCGTGCAGAATGGGTACAACTACTGCTCCATAAGAGAGGGCGGCGAGACATGCTGTACCCCAGTTGGAACTGTTTTTCCCACAAAGGGCTATACGGTCACCGCGTTTGAGACCTGCCTTCTCAAAAAGTATGTGAAGCTTGGCTATGCGGCGTGCCACATCGCGGTACAGAAGTGTGGCACCCTTGTAGTCAGTGAAGGCTTCACGGTCCCAATTGCTGATTATGGCACCGCTTATGTACGCGTTCAGGTTCTTCTCGCTGAAGGTATTGTCTGATCTGTCGTAATAATCAATCATGGTTGTAAAGTTACACAATTATCTGTTGAAGCCGTAAAATCTCTCTCCAAATATGGAACTGCCTATGCGGACCATGTTGCTTCCGGCACTAATGGCCAGTCTGTAATCACCGCTCATGCCGGCCGATACAGTGTTGAACCCTGAATAGGAACTGAAGAATTTCTCAGAGTAGGTATCGAAGAGAGCGCGAAGCTTACGGAACTCGCCAAGAATCTGCGCCTCATCCGTAGTGTTACTGGCCATACCCATTACTCCTCCTATGGTAATATGTTCCAGATTCTTCCAGTCACCCTTCTCCAACATGGCTGTGCATTCCTCAGGGGAGAACCCGAATTTGGTCTCTTCCTGCGCAATGTGCAGCTGCAGATAGCAGGTAATACGGCGGGAAAAACGTGCGGCCTGCCGGTCGATCTCGGCAAGTGATTCAAACGAATCAACACCTTGTATTACGGACACATACGGTGCCATAAGGTGTATCTTGTTGCGCTGTACGTGACCTATAAAATGCCACTCTATATCCTGTGGGAGCAGCTTGCTCTTGGCAGTCATCTCCTGAACCTTGTTTTCGCCAAAAAGGCGTTGGCCGGCATCGTATGCCTCCTGTAGCATCTCTGCTGGGTGAGTCTTGGATACTGCAACAAGCCTTACTCCTTCGGGAAGTCTGGCTTTAATCCTATCCAGATTCTGTTTAATGTCCATTTCAGAATAATAGTTGCCGCAAAATTACACAGTGAGGCGGACTGTATCTCTACAGAGTCTTATTATTTGCTTTTGTTTGCACACTTTACGTCAACTCGTGCACCTTTGAGGCCGTCTGAATTAGCGATAAGCTTTATTTTGCCTTTTTTCCCGTTGTTTTGCAGCACAACAAGACATTTACCGTAGTAAGCCTTGCGCTTGTTGTCCTTAAAGCGCTCAAGTGATATTGGACTGCCGTTGTCAACACCGGCAATGAACCCCTTGCCGTCAATGCTGAACTCAACAAGATTCTCGGCATTGGGGCACAGGTTGCCGTCCTTGTCAAGTATCTCAACAGTTACAAAGCTCAGGTCAGTACCGTTGCTCTTGATTGTGCTGCGGTCCGGAGTGAGACGTATCTGTGCGGGCTCACCGGCGGTATGTATCTCCTGTCTGGCAGTCTCTAAGCCGTTCTTGCGTGCCACAACCTTTACCGTACCGGGCTCAAAGGTTACGTTCCAGACTACATGCAGGTGCTCGGCATCCTTGCGGCGAACGCCTTGAGAGACTCCGTTTACATAGAGCTCAACTTCATCGGCATTGTTGTAGTAGCACCACATGTCTATCTGCTCACCCGGTGTCCAGTTCCAGTGAGGGAACAGGTGCAGAGTGGGAGTATCGGTCCATTCTGACCGGTAGAGGTAATAGACGTCTTTGGGGAATCCAGCCAGGTCAACTATACCAAAATATGAACTGCGGGCAGGCCATCCGTAAGGTGTGGGCTCGCCGATGTAGTCAAATCCGGTCCAGATATACTGTCCGGCCACAAAGGGCTGGCTGTTCAGGAATATAAGGTTGTCCTCATGATGGCTGCCCCAAGGGGTGCGCACGTTGTCATATGCCGAGCATGAGAATGTCTCGTTGAAGTAGGGACGGTCCCAGCGTGCGGGGCGCTGCATCAGTTTGTCCGATGGCATCTCATAGAATCCACGTGTCATCAGGGCCGATACGCTCTCGGTAATGATGAACGGCTTGCCCGGGAACAGACGCGGTACTGCCGGTACGTTCTGGTTATGGTAGTTGTAACCTATCACGTCAATGGCACCTGAGCGGAACAGGTGGTTGCCTGGGCTGGGCTCGTTGCAGCCTGCAGTCACGGGTCGGGTGGGGTCAAGATTCTTGATTATCTCTGCCAGGCGGGCTGTGATAAGTGAGTTTACTGTCATCTCACCCTCCTGTGCCAGTTGGTCTTCACTGTGTCCCATATTAAGGATAAGGTTGGCCTGCTCAAGTGACAGAGTGTCGGCTTTGGCATCGGACCACTGTTCAAGCACCTCATTGCCTATGCTCCACAGCACTATGCTGGGGTGGTTGCGGTCGCGCAGTACCATATCGGTCAGGTCACGCTCATACCAATCGTCAAAGAAACGGGCGTAGTCGCGGTCGGTCTTGCGGCGGCGCCACATGTCAAAGGCCTCATCCATAACCAGGAATCCCATGCGGTCGCAAAGGTCCAGCAGAACGGGCGATGGCGGGTTGTGTGAGCAGCGGATTCCGTTGCAGCCCATTGCCTTGAGTATCTGCAGTTGGCGCTCTATGGCACGTTCATTGGTTGCTGCACCCAAACAGCCCAGATCGTGGTGGTTGCACACACCGTTTATGCGAACATGCTCACCGTTCAGCCAGAACCCGCTGTCAGCGCGGAACTCAATGGTTCGGATACCGAACGGAGTCTCATATGTATCAATGGTTTTGCCGTTTTGCTTTATCTCAGTATGCATGGTGTACATATACGGATCATCCACACTCCACAGATGAGGCTCAATCATGTAAATATGCTGCTGTATGGCGTTTGTGCCGTTTGAGGCTACCATATGGTCGGCAATCATGGTTACGGCCTTGCGGTTTGCATCCAAAAGGGTGGAATATACATTGATTTCAGTAGGAACAGAACTTTCATTGTTCACCGTGACGTTTATGTTTACTGCAGTAACCTGATCCGTGTTGTTTGTGGAGTTTACATGAAAGACATTAGCCTGATCCACATTGTTTGTGGTTATATATGTACCCCATTGTGCCACATGAACGGGATTGGTCTTTACTATCCTCACGTCACGGTAAATGCCGCAGCCGGAGTACCAGCGGCTGTTGGGTTGGTCGGAGTTATCGACCTTAACGGCTATCACATTCTCTCCGTCCCAGTTCAGGTAAGGTGTCAGGTCATAGCTGAATGATATGTATCCGTAGGGGCGTGTGCCCAGCAGGTGTCCGTTCAAATAGACGCTGCTGTTCATATAAACGCCGTCAAACTCAATGCTGAAAATCTGTCCCTGGTCCTTCTTGGAAATGGTAAACGTCTTGCGGTACCAGCCTATGCCGCCGGGCAGTGCACCGCCGCCTGTGCCGGAGGGATTAGATTGGTCAAAATCGCCCTCGATAGCCCAGTCATGGGGCAGGTCAAGAACCCTCCAGCTGCTGTCATCGAATCCCGGCTCCGCATTGGCTGGCGAATCGGAGTCAAGCGCAAACTTCCAACCTTGGTTGAAGTTTATGGTTTCTCTTGCTGAGACGCGAACCGTGATGGTCATTGCCAAAACGGTCAAAATAAAATAAAGGTGTTTCATCATGTGGCGAAGATAATCATTTTAAACTATCTTCGCATCGGAAAACCTCATAATATGGAGAGATTTCTTGCAAAAAGACTTTACGGAAAAGAGGATGTGATCAAGGGCGGTTCCCGCCCTGCTATCATCATAGCTAAGGCCGGTATAGCTTTGGGCCTGGCGGTCATGATAGTGACTCTGGCTGTGACTCGCGGATTTAAGGGAGAGATACGTGACAAGGTGACGGATTTTTCCCAACATATAAGGGTTTCCAATTACAGGACCGGTTCCGGAGTGATTGAAATACCTGTAACATGTAACGATTCGGTTATGGATGAACTGATGACCTGTGAAGAGATAGTTCATGTGCAGAGATATGTTGATAAACCGTGCATTGTACGTACCGATACTCTTTTCCATGGTATGATGCTCAAGGGAATAGGTGCTGATTATGACCGCAGTTTCTATGAAAAATATATGGTAAGCGGAGGATTCCCCGATCCGACTGATTCCACGGATACTTGGATACTTCTTTCACTTACTCAGGCGCTTCAGTTAGGATTATCCGTAGGAGACAAGGCTGATGTATATTTTATGCAGGAACGGATACGTATGCGACGAATGACTGTTGCCGGGATTTTCGAGACCAATTTTTCGGAGTATGACAATCTGTACGGAATTGCCGACCGCTCTCTTCTGCAAAGACTGAATGGCTGGACACCCGAAGAGTGCAGTGGAATTGAACTGAGGGTGGTCAATGCTGATGAAATGGACAATGCGTACAATTATGTGACGCGTGTGATGAATGGTTGGGGAGAACGTATGGGCGAGCAGTATCTGGTACAGACGATGAAAGATATGAACATGGGACTTTTTGCCTGGCTGGACGTGCTAGATCTGAATGTATGGATTATTCTGGCGCTGATGCTGGGAATATCTGGCTTTACTATGATATCCGGTCTGCTCATAATCATATTCGAACGAACGTCAACCATAGGAGTACTCAAGTCATTAGGAGCATCGGACAGGATTGTGCGCAAGGTTTTCCTAAGGCTTGCAACTTACATTATTATCCGTGGAATGATTATCGGAAATATTATAGGAATAGGTGTTTGCCTGATACAGAAACTGTTCAAAGTGATACCTCTTGACCCTTCCAACTATTATCTTGACAAAGTGCCCATACAGATGGGATTCGGGTGGATTATTATCCTTAATGCAGCCATGTTCATACTCTCCATGCTGATGATGCTTATACCCTGCACCGTTATTTCGAGAATTGTTCCCTCTAAGTCAATCAGGTTTGAATAAGGCACTGAATCATTCTGTAGTGCGGAGTCAGAATGTCTCTGTACAGGAGCCGGGTAGGGGACGACAGTTATAGCAGGATGCCATAGTCTCACCGTAAGCACCAGCTGACATGAGTGCTATCATGTCACCGCGGTGAGTTTCAGGAAGTATCTCATCCTTTCCGAACAAATCCGATGATTCGCATATAGGACCAACCACGTCATATTTCTGGAGAGGACCGTTTGAGGTGAGGTTTACAATCTTATGATGTGCTCCGTAGAGTGCAGGGCGTATGAGTTCTGTGAAACCTGCATCAACTATGGCGAATTTTTTTATTGTTCCCTGTTTTACATAGAGAACTTTGGTTATCAGGCGCCCGCACTGTGCTACAATGGCACGGCCAAGTTCAAAGTGGAGCTGCTGACCAGGACGCAGTTTCAGCTCATCACGGAACAGGCTGAAGAACTTGTCGAACTCAGGTATGGGGTTCTGTTCAGGATTATCATAATCAACGCCTAAGCCTCCGCCTACATTGATGCTGTTCAGTCTGATCCCTTCTTTCTCAAGCATATCCTGCAGGTCATTGACCTTATTGCAGAGCTGGCTGAAGGGCTTCATATCAAGTATCTGCGAACCAATGTGGCAATGAATGCCCTCAAAGATGAAACATGGATTCTGTTGTGCTTTGCGGATGATGGGCAGAAGCATAGGAATCTCTATTCCGAACTTGTTTTCAGCCTTGCCTGTGGTAATATTCTTGTGGGTGTGGGCGTCAACATCAGGATTTACACGTAGTGCTATATGGGCTGTCTTGCCCAACGCTGCGCAACGCTCGGCAATTACGTCAAGTTCTGCCTCTGATTCAACGTTGAAACAGGCTATGCCGACGTTGAGTCCCAGGTCTATCTCCCAATCGGCTTTTCCCACACCGGCAAACACTATCGATGTCGGGACAAAACCGTTTTCAAGCGCTACTTGTATCTCGCCTCCGCTAACAGCGTCTATGCCCAATCCATATTGGTTTATCAATTTGAGCAGTATAGGATTGGCATTTGCCTTAATGGCATAATGTACATGCCAGTCGGGATTATCTCCGGTATTTGCGCGTATGGTTTTTAGGGTATCTTCAAGTATTCCCAAGTCATACTGGTAGAAAGGTGTCTGCATTATTGCTTGCCGTTGAAGAGTACATCACTGAGCCGTTGTAGTGCGGCTTTCTTGTCACTCTCCTTGATCAGGAAGGAGATGTTGTAGTTGCTTCCGCCGTATGAGATCATGCGTACCGGTATATCGGCGAGAGCATCGAGAGCCCTCGACTCGAATCCGAGGTTCTCCCATACCATATCACCGACAACGCAGACTATACACATACCCTTATCGACAGTAACGGTGCCGTATTTCTTGAGTTCGTTTACTATGTTGTCGAGATTACGGGTGTTGTCAATGGACATGGAGACACCCACCTCCGATGTGCACACCATGTCAATGGAGGTGTGCCATGTTTCGAATATCTCGAACACCTTGCGCAGGAAACCATGTGCGAGTAACATGCGGCTTGACTTGATCTTGATGGCAGTAATGTTCTCTTTGGCGGCAACAGCTGCTATGCGCCCGGGTTCGGCGCGGTTGTCGATAAGTGTTCCGGGTGCTGATGGCTCCATGGTGTTGAGCAGTCGGACCGGGATATTGGCGGCCTTGGCTGGCTGTATGCAGGTGGGGTGCAGTATCTTTGCTCCGAAGTAGGCGAGCTCGGCAGCTTCCTCAAAGTGCAGATGTCTTACCGGTTGTGTCTTGTCCACGACTCTTGGGTCATTGTTGTGCATACCGTCTATGTCGGTCCATATCTGTATCTCCTCAGCTTTGAGTACAGCTCCTAAAATGGAAGCGGTATAGTCACTGCCTCCGCGCTGAAGATTGTCTATCTCCCCCTCAGCGTTACGGCAGATGAATCCTTGAGTTATGTAAATTTGCATTCCGGGATTGTTCTTGAGCTGAAGAGCTATATTGGTAGCTATGTAATTCATGTCGGGCTCGGAATCTGCATTGGTCTTCATAAAGTCAAGGGCCGGCAGAAGCATGGTTTTTATGCCCTGCTCCTTCAGGTAGCATGTTACCATAAATGTGGATATGAGCTCTCCCTGTGCAAGGATTATTTTCTCCTCTCTCTCTCCGAATCCCTCCTTGGAGAAGGTAAGAAGGTATCTGAATTCTGAATTCAGGAAATCATAGAGAGTTTTCCGGTTCTCTTCCTTGGATAGCAGTTCCGGAACATGGTCTAAATATTTTGTGCGCAGACGGTTGATTACGTCATCGGCTCCGTCCTTGTTTCCGTTGTAGAGGTATTGGGATATCTCCACAAGTGAATTTGTAGTTCCTGACATGGCAGAGAGCACTACGAGTTTCTGCTTTCCGTCAGCGGTTATTAGGCTACTTACATCCTTCATCCTTTGTGGAGAACCTACTGATGTTCCTCCGAATTTCAAAACTTTCATGTCTTGTTAATGTTTCTCGGGTTATTCTGTTATTGTGTCATCAACGATAAGGCGTCGGCCTACGCACTGGAAAATCCTTCCGGGGAATTCACGGACCCATTGTAGGTTGTGGGTAATCATTACGACTGTGGTGCCGTTCTCGCCAACTTTACGGAGTATCTCCATGATTTGACGTCCTGTCTCGGGGTCAAGATTTCCGGTGGGTTCATCGGCCAGGATAAGCTTGGGGTCATTCAGCAGGGCCCGTGCTATGCAGATTCGCTGTTGCTCTCCTCCGGAAAGTTCGTGTGGCATCTTGTATCCTTTTGTCTCCATTCCCACCATATCCAGAACCTGGAATATTTTCTGGTGAATGAGCTTTTTGTCTTTCCAACCTGTAGATTTCAGGACGAAACTGAGATTATCGAAAACGTTTCTGTCAGTGAGCAGTTGGAAATCCTGAAAGACTATTCCCATTTGGCGGCGCAACTTGGGTATGTTCCTTTTTTTGAGACTCTGAAGATCGGTGTTGAGAACTATGGCATGACTGTCCGGCATGGGACAGATGGCCTCTATTTCGGCATAGATAGTCTTGAGCAGACTGCTTTTGCCGGATCCCACCTTACCTATCAGATATACAAAGTCACCTTCTTGTACAGTGAATGAGACATCGCCGAGAACGAACATGTCCTCCTGGCGTATTTCAACATTATGATAATCAATAATATCCATAAATGATGGAGATGCTATTCCTTGTGACGCTTACGGAGTTCGGTTGCCAGTTCCTCAATACGATGCCCTTTGGAGGTCAGCAATACAATAAGGTGATAAATTAGGTCCGAAGCCTCGTAGATGAGTCTTTCGTCGGATCCGTTTGTGGCTTCGATTACTGTTTCAACCGCTTCTTCGCCCACCTTCTGGGCCATGCGGTTCACTCCGCTCTTAAAGAGTGATGTGGTATATGAGCCTTCGGGCATCTCCTTGAAGCGGCGGTCTATGAAATCCTGCAGATAAGAGAGGAAATTCAGGTCCACTGAGTTCTGCTCGTTCCAGCAGGTGTCAGCTCCGGTATGGCATACGGGACCCTCGGGACGTGCCTTGATAAGCAAGGTGTCTTTGTCACAGTCAAGCAGAATCTCCTTCACGTTAAGAAAATTGCCGCTTGTCTCACTTTGGTCCAAAGGCAGTTCCTGGTGCGGCTCCAGAATGTGACTTTTCCGGTCTCTACGGTCTTGTCATAGGCCTCCTTGTTCATGAAACCTAACATCAGGACCTTGCGGGTAACATTGTCCTGAACGATTGCGGGTACAAGACCGCCCATTTTTCCAAAATCTATATCCATCTTATGGTATAATTATAATCTTATAGGAATTTTCAAACTGCAAAGGTACTGTTTTAATTCGGGAATAGGTATCTCACCGAAGTGAAAAACGCTGGCAGCCAGTGCAGCATCGGCGTGACCCTGCAAAAATGCGTCGCGGAAGTGCTCTTTTGAACCTGCTCCTCCCGATGCTATTATGGGGATTGAAAGCTTGTCTGAAAGTTTACGTAACGCATCGTTTGCGAATCCCTGCTTTACTCCGTCATGATCCATACTGGTAAACAGAATCTCGCCTGCGCCGCGCTCCTGAGCCTCATGCGCCCACTCAAAAAGCATACGGTCAGTAGGTACGCGGCCTCCGTTCAGGAAACAGCGCCAGCCTTGATCTGTCTGTTTGGCGTCAATGGCCACCACACATACCTGTGAACCGAAGTTAAGCGCTATTTCATCTATCAACTTTGGATTCTTTATTGCAGCCGAGTTGACCGATACCTTATCGGCTCCGGCTTTAAGCAGACGTTCCACATCCTTGAGCTCGTGGATACCTCCGCCTACGGTGAAGGGGATTGATATGTTGGCGGCTATGCGTTCAACCAGTTCTGTAAAGGTTTTTCTACCTTCAAACGATGCCGTTATATCCAAAAAGGTAAGTTCGTCAGCACCCTGCCGGCTGTACAGGCTGCCCAGTTCTACGGGATCGCCCGCGTCACGAAGGTTTACAAAGTTGGTGCCCTTTACGGTGCGTCCGTTGCAGATATCAAGGCAGGGGATTATTCTCTTTGCTAACATGGTTTACTCTTGGCTAAGTTGTGACAGTTGTTCAAGTGTTATCCGGCCTTCGTAATAGGCTTTGCCTACTATTGCTGCGGGCAGTCCGGCTTCCCTGAGCTTTATCAGGTCGTCGGCTGAACTTACGCCTCCGCTGGCAATCAGGTATATGCCCGGGAACTCCTTTAGCAAGCTGCGGTACAGTTCTGTTGACGGGCCTTGCAGCATTCCGTCCTTGTTGATATCAGTGCACAATACCTGGGTTACGCCTTTCTGCATGTATTCACGGATAAAGTCGCTCAGCATCAGCGTACTGTCCTCTTTCCATCCGTTGACTGATATCTTCCTGTCGCGGGCATCGGCACCAAGTATTATGTGCTCCTGACCAAAGTCTTCAATCCATCTTGCCATGAGTTCCGGATCAGTGACGGCTGTGCTGCCTATGGTTACCATTGCGGCTCCGCATCCGAGCGCCATTTGCAAATCTGATGTGGATTTGATCCCGCCGCCAAAGTCAATCGTAAGGTCCGTATGTCCGGCAATCCGTTCCAGGGTGGGGTAGTTCACAATGTGTTTGCTCTTGGCTCCGTCCAAATCTACCAGATGCAGTCTGCGGATGCCTGCATCCTGAAAACGCAGCGCCATATCCAGCGGGTTGTCGCTGTACGTCTTGCAGACGTTGTAATCACCCTTGGTGAGTCTTACGCATTTGCCGTCTATAATATCTATGGCAGGAATTATATCCATGTCTTAAATGTCAAGAAAATTCTTAAGAATACGTTCTCCTGTGGATCCGCTCTTCTCGGGGTGGAACTGAGTGGCGTAGAAGTTGCCATTGTGCAGCGATGCGCTGAACGGGAGTATATAATCGGTCTTGGCTGCCGTCCAGTCGCAGACGGGAACATAGAAACTGTGTACAAAATAGACGTACTCTGGTTTGTCAAAGCCCCTGAACAGTCCGTCACCCGTGGTTTCAATAGTGTTCCAACCCATATGCGGAACCTTGTCCTCATGACGCTCAGGGATGAATTTCAACACCGGCACATCAAAAATGCCCAGACACAGGGCGTTACCCTCCTCACTGCGGCTGCACATAAGCTGCTGTCCTAAGCAGATACCCAGAACGGGCTGCTTAAGATCCTTGATTATGCGGTCAAGATTGTGGGCGCGGAGATACTCCATAGTGGTGCTTGCTTCACCCACACCGGGAAAAATCACCTTATCGGCACGGCGGAGCTGCTCTTCATCATCAGTCAGCAACGCTTCAACGCCAAGACGTTTCAGCGCACCCAAGACCGATCGTATGTTTCCGGCATTGTATTTGACTATTGCAACGTTCATAAATACAGGTATCCGTTTTCAGCCGCGAATTTACTAAAAAAATGACACAAAAGGACCGTATCCCTGTGTCATTCTCCACATCGGTGCTATCGGCCAAAGCCACATACATAATGGACGGGTTCTCCTGGGCGGGGCTCCAGTCAAACTCACTATGGCAATAATTGCTCACCCCCTCATAAGCCATTTGGGCCGATATTTCATCTGTCTTCTTGCGGCATCCGCCCAACAGAAGCGTAATTATAACCAATATCACTAATGAAGTATATCTCATCGCTTAATACCAAATACGATTACGAATGTACAAAAATAGTACAATTGTGATATCTTTGTGATTATGTTGAAGATAGCAACACGGCATTTGATTCTGGTTAACGGCATCCTTTGGATGGCCATTGGAACCAAGATTGGTCTGATAGGAGTGGGCTCCTACAGGCAGATTGATGCTGTGTGGTGGCATTTCCTGCATTCCGTGATAGTCTTTGCCGGATTCTACATGATGTTTACAGGCATAGTGCGCAAATACTCCGAGCGCATAGAATCAATGCCTGAGCCCATAACATCAATATTCAAGACCTTCAGCATTAAAGGCTACATAATCATAGCCTTTATGATAACCATGGGAATAGCCCTAAAGCGCATCCCTCAAGTGCCCCGTACCTTCATCGCGTGGTTCTACTGCGGTTTGGGACCGGGCCTTCTCAGTGCCGGGGTCCGATTCGTTATCCGGTGGGCTAGCAACTGATTCCACACATTTTGTGGCCGCAATTTGTAATCACAAGTTTGTATCTGATTCATTATCAATTATCTATGTGTCCGCAAAATATTTTACTCAATGGACTGCGTAAATTTACGCAATGCATTGAGTAAAATTCTATAGTCCCCAATTGTAATAAGAGATTATTGTTGTTTGTATTGATGCTTGAATCAAATTCGGCAGTCGCGACTGCCGAATTTACATTTTTTTGAAATTCGTCAGTCGCAACTGGCGAAAAAACACTTTTTAACTTTTGTCCGTTGCATCTGATGAATTCCTTGTTAAAGGTCGCAAATTGCAACCATGGTTGCATAATAGCAACAATTGTATTACATTTGCAATCAAAAGTAATCAATAGTATTGTAAAGTATGGCAACAGCAACAATTAGAAAACCTGCGTCATTTAGGCTCAGAGAAGATCTTCTGGAGCGACTAAAACGCAATGCCAAGCGCCAGAACAGGACGCTGAACAATTATGTGGAGAGTGTCCTGCTGGATGTAGTATATCGTGAGCCCAACGAAACCACAATGGCAGCAGTAAGTGAGGCAATCAACAGAAAAGAGTATCCGTCTAACCAATTGTACAACAATGCCGATGAACTATTCCAGGCTTTAGATAAAGAATAAATCCATGAAACAAATATATCCTTCCGGTCAGTTCAAGAAGGATTATAAGCGATACCGTCATAATCCGGAAAAACTGAACAAACTGAAAACAATAATTGACTTGCTTGCAAATGAGGATCCAATACCACCAGAATTCCGCCCACATATTCTGCATGGGGATTACAAAGGATGCATGGAATGTCATATCGAAAACGATTTCCTGCTCATATGGGTCGATGAAAATACCAACATCATCGAGCTGGTCCGATTAGGGACCCATTCCGAACTATTCAAGAAATAGAATGCAACCGTGAATTAGTTCCAAAATGGAACGGGTTGGGATGAATTTGTAAGTAATGCTTACAAGTTGAATCTGGCAAAAATAAAACGACCCGCACATTTGAGCATCGTTGAGAGGCTTGGCGGGTTCTGGTGTTGCAAAGGTAATGCCAATATTTGATCCCAGCAAGTTTTTTCTAATTTCTTTGTCCTTTCCCGGCTCACTGCAAAATAGAAGCCGATGAGCAAAAAACCCACCGGCAATTAATATTCATATGCTCATTTTCAAATTACTTGCAGTAGTTGCAGGTCAGCGGGCAACCAGTTGACACTCTGCAGGTGGTC
>JAFZKR010000015.1 GCA_017551845.1 Bacteroidaceae bacterium | reverse complement strand
TTCAAGGAGAGCGGTTACACCAAGGAGGAGGAGAAGATGTTCTATGAGACCCGCAAGATGTTCCACAACGATATCAAGTGCAGCGCCACATGCGTACGCGTTCCTGCACTGCGCTGTCACTCTGAAGCCATTTGGGCCGAGACTGAGCAGCCTGTATCAGTAGAGGCTTTCCGTGAGGCTGTAAAGAATGGTGAGGGCCTTGTTCTGATGGATGATCCCGCCAAGAAGGAGTACCCAATGCCGCTGTTCCTGGCCGGTACAGATCCCGTTTATGTGGGCCGTATACGCAAGGACATAGCAAACCCCAATGTAATGTGTTTCTGGATCGTAGGTGACCAGATCCGCAAGGGCGCAGCTCTGAACGCCGTTCAGATTGCCGAATATCTGATTAAACAGGGCGTGGTTAAGTAATCAATGAACCCACAAAAAAAGAAAGGCTCGCAAGTTTGCGGGCCTTTCTTTTTTGCTTTGAAGTTTATTACTTCTTCATCTTGCTGCGCCACAAAGCGCTCATCTCCTCCAGAGTCTTGCCCTTGGTTTCGGGAACCATCCTGAGTACGAATAGTGCCGAAAGGATGGAGAATGCGGCGTAAATCAGATATGTACCGCCGATGCTCCATTCGCAGAGTGAGGGGAATGTGGAAGACACAATGTAGTTCGAAATCCACTGTGCTGCAACTGCGATAGCAACTGCATTACCGCGAATGGTATTGGGGAATATTTCTGAGATAAGAACCCAGCAGATGGGACCCCATGACATCATGAAAGATGCGGTATAGATGATGATGAATACCAATGCAGCTACGCCTATGACATCGCAGAACGAGAGTATGCTCAAGGCAATCATGCCTATAGCCATTCCTATGGAGCCGATGATGAGCAGAGGTTTGCGGCCCCATCTGTCAACTGTAAGGATGGCCAGAACCGTGAATATTATGTTGACGACACCCATAACGACTGTCTGCACCATAGCTGCATCACCGCTTGAGCCCATGTTCTGGAATATACGCGGAGCATAATAAAGCACGACATTGATACCCACTGCCTGCTGGAAGAACGAGAGAAGTACGCCTACTACGATTACCAGAACACCGTATGAGAAAATCTTCTCCTTTTTCTCGATCATGGTCTCCTTGATTTCAGCAAGGATGCTCTGGGCACGACTCTCTCCATTGATGCGTGTAAGGACATCGAGAGCTTTCTGGGTGTTGCCCCTCATAACAAGGTAACGTGGGGTCTTGGGTACCAGCAGCAGTAACAGTCCGAATGCACCGGCCGGGAATGCCTCGCTGACGAACATCTTGCGCCATCCTATATCTACCATAGCGGCCTGAATGAGTTCGGGGGTGTCAGCCAATCCGCTGCGGATCAGGAAGTTGATGAAATATACGACCAACTGGCCGAAAATGATGGCGAACTGGTTACAAGATACCAGTGTGCCGCGTATGTTTGCGGGCGCAACCTCAGCTATATACATCGGGCAGATGGCTGATGCCATACCTACTCCGACACCTCCAAGAACCCTGTAGAGAATGAATGCCCACATGAGTCCTTTTGTTGCCTCGCCGGGCTGGAATTTTTCAAAACCGGGACGGAAGAGGAACTCCGGCATGTAGCTTCCTAATGCTGAAAGGAAGAAAAAGATGGAAGCCAGGATAAGTGCGTTCCTGCGACCAAGCCGGGTTGCCATAAGGCCGGAAATCAAACCTCCGATAATGCAACCTATCAAGGCCGATGAAACAACGAATCCATGGATGCTAGTTGTATAAAAATCTCCTAATCCGCTGGCGAAGAATTTCTGTAACGCCTGTTCAGCTCCTGAAATCACAGCGGTGTCGTAGCCGAACAGGAGTCCTCCGATGACGGCTACTGCGCAGATACCGTACAAGTACGCTCTGCTTCCGTTTTCTTTGTAATTTGACATTTTAATAAGTGTTAAGTCAGTATTTTATCTATTTTCGTGTTTAAAAAACGGCATGAAGTGCACAAGTGCATCCAATCTTCAACAAATATACTTAAAACAAGTTGAAAAAGCAATATCGTGCGTCAAAAAAAATTGGTGACGTTTTGGTAAATGTAAGAAAAATTCTTAATTATCAAATGCTTTTTCCCGTTCACTCCGGAAACAAGGTCCCGTCCTGTTTTGAGGTCTCCTGCAAAAGGGTTATCTTCGCATCCGGTAACAAAAGAACAGTATGGAACAGAACGGACAGAAACAGCTCCAGATAGAGCTTAAGGAGGAGACGGCACAGGGCGTCTATTCCAATCTTGCCATGATTACCCATTCCTCATCGGAATTCGTCATGGATTTTATTAGCATACTTCCGGGTATGGCCAAGGCTCAGGTGAGATCAAGGGTGATTATGTCACCTGAACATGCCAAAAGACTGCTCGTTGCACTTCAGGACAATGTTTCCAAGTACGAGAGCACGTTCGGAAAGATAGAAATGAAAGGACAGAAGGGGACATATATGCCCCCTATAACCGATTTTCACGGAGAGGCTTGAGCCTTGACGGGCGGGTTGGTCCTGTCTAAGGGAAAAATCAGCGGATTGCCGATGGGTGATCCGCTGATTTCTGTTATTTTATGCCAAAACGGTGAAAAAGAAGCCGTTTTTGCTTGCGTTATAAAATAAATGCCGTATCTTTGCACGCCAAAAATTTGGATTTACTTAAATAATATATAATTAAAAAAACAAACAAACATGCCAACAATTCAGCAGTTAGTGCGCAAAGGACGTCAGGTTCTGGTTGACAAGAGCAAGTCACCGGCCCTTGATTCTTGCCCCCAAAGGAGGGGCGTTTGCGTAAGAGTTTACACAACGACACCCAAGAAACCTAACTCAGCCATGAGAAAGGTTGCACGTGTCCGTCTGACTAACCAGAAGGAGGTCAACTCCTACATACCGGGTGAAGGTCACAACCTGCAGGAGCACTCAATCGTGCTTGTCCGCGGTGGTCGTGTCAAGGATCTTCCGGGTGTACGTTATCACATTATCCGCGGTACTCTTGATACCGCCGGCGTAAGCGGACGTCTGCAGAGACGCTCCAAATATGGTGCAAAACGTCCTAAAGCCGCCAAGAAGTAATCAGAAAGTTCAATAACAAAGTTTTGGTCTGTACGAAAGGTTGAGTAAATGTCCAGACGTGGACGTTGAAGAATCACAAAAGACAACCTGAACGAAACAAGATTTTTGAAAAATGAGAAAAGCTAAACCCAAAAAGCGCGTTATCCTTCCGGATCCCGTATTCGGCGACGTTGCAGTGACCAAGTTCGTAAACCACCTCATGTATGATGGTAAGAAGAACACTTCATTTGAGATTTTTTATGAGAGCCTTGACAAGGTGAAGGCAAAACTCCCCAATGAGGAGATGTCCGCCCTTGAGATATGGAAGAAAGCTCTTGACAACGTAACTCCCCAGGTGGAGGTTAAGTCACGCCGTATAGGCGGTGCCACATTCCAGGTGCCTACTGAGATCCGCGCTGACCGTAAGGAGTCGATCTCAATGAAAAACCTTATCTCTTTTGCGCGCAAGCGTGGCGGCAAGTCCATGTCCGACAAGCTTTCGGCTGAGATCGTTGATGCATTCAACAATGCAGGCGGCGCATTCAAGCGTAAGGAGGATATGCACCGTATGGCTGAGGCCAACAGGGCATTCGCACACTTCAGATTCTAATTGTATTGCATGTCTGATCAGGATTTACATCTAACCAGAAACATCGGCATCATGGCCCACATTGATGCCGGAAAGACTACGACCTCCGAGCGTATTCTGTACTACACGGGCCTCACACATAAAATAGGTGAGGTCCATGACGGTTCTGCTACCATGGACTGGATGGTACAGGAGCAGGAGAGGGGCATTACAATTACATCGGCAGCCGTTACCACTCATTGGAAGTGGCAAGACAAGACATATAAAATCAATCTGATAGACACTCCGGGACACGTCGATTTCACTGCCGAGGTTGAACGTTCCCTGAGAGTCCTTGACGGGGCGGTGGCAGTATTCTGCGCAGTAGGCGGTGTGCAGCCCCAGTCCGAGACTGTATGGCATCAGGCCAACAAGTACGGAGTTCCCAGAATAGGATATGTGAACAAGATGGACCGTTCCGGTGCCGATTTCTTCGGAGTCGTGAACCAGATGCGGGACATGCTCAAGGCCAATGCCTGCCCCGTCGAAATTCCGATAGGTCAGGAGGAGACCTTCAAAGGTGTTATAGACCTTATTAAAATGAAAGCCATTTACTGGCATGACGAGACATTGGGTGCTGAGTATTCCGAGGAGGATATACCGGCCGATATGGTGAGTGATGCTAAGGAATGGCATGATAATCTTGTGGATAGCGTAGCGGAGTTTGATGACGTTATGATGGAGAAGTATCTTGATGATGCCTCTTCTATAACTCAGGAGGATATACTGCGTGCTGTCCGCAAAGGAACTGTGGCACAGAAACTGGTTCCTGTAGTGTGCGGCTCTTCGTTCCGCAACAAGGGTGTCCAGCCTCTGCTCGATTATGTATGTGCTTTCCTTCCTTCACCCATTGATGCTGATGGTGTGACCGGTTTCATACCCGGCACGGAGAAGGAGACCCACCGCAAGCCTTCATCGGATGAGAAGACAGCCGCTCTTGCATTCAAGATAGCTGTTGATCCGTATGTGGGCCGTCTGATATTCTTCAGGGTATATTCCGGTAAGGTTACCGCCGGCAGCTATATCTTCAACTCCCGTTCGGGCAAGAAGGAGCGTGTGAGCCGTCTCTTCCAGATGTACTCCAAGAAACAGATACAGGTGGATGAGGTAAGCGCAGGCGATATAGGTGCTGTAGTGGCATTGAAGGATATCCGTACCGGTGATACTCTCTGTGACGAGGATGCTCCCGTGGTACTCGAAAGCATGGATTTCCCGGATCCGGTGATAAGCATTGCCGTGGAGCCCAAGACAGAGAAGGACATGAGCAAGCTCTCCGATGGTCTGGCACGTCTGGCAGATGAGGATCCTACATTTACTGTCAAGGTTGATGAGGAATCAGGTCAGACTCTGATATCAGGTATGGGTGAGCTTCACCTTGATATAATTATAGACCGTTTGAAGCGGGAATTCGGCGTGGAATGCAATCAAGGACGTCCGCAGGTCAGTTACAAGGAGTCAATATCCAAGACTGTCCAGATCCGTGAGGAGTACAAGAAGCAGACTGGCGGTAAGGGTCACTATGCATGCATTGTTGTTGAGGTAGGCCCTGCTGATCCTGACTGGAAAGGAGGTCTTCAATTTATCGATGCCACAAAGGGTGAGGCGCTTCCCAAGACCTATTTGCCGGCCATTGAGAAGGGATTTACCAATGCTATGAAGAACGGGGTGCTGATAGGTGCTCCCATGGAGTCACTTAAGGTGACCGTTCTTGATGGTAAGTATCATCCTGTCGATTCTGATGCTCTGTCGTTCGAGGTGTGTGCAACCAATGCGTTCCGTAATGCCTGTGTCAAGGCCGCTCCTAGCCTGACAGAACCCATTATGTCGCTTGAGGTAGTAACTCCTGAGGAGAACATGGGTAATGTGATAGGTGACTTGAACAAGCGTCGCGGCCAGGTGGAAGGTATGGAGACAAACCATTCTGGTGCCAAGGTAGTCAAGGCCCATGTTCCTCTTTCCGAGATGTTCGGTTATGTAACCGCCTTGAGGACAATAACGTCAGGCCGTGCCACTTCGTCCATGACATACGAACGTCATGTGGAGGTTGCCAAGGCACTTGCAAGACAGGTTGTGGAGGAACATGGAGGAAATGTGGCCCTGTTATAATATAATAAGGTGTAACTGAAATGAGAGAACGCGGTGATGATAGCAAATGACTCTTATCTGAACCGCAAAAAAATGAATACAAACAAATAAAAAAGAAACAATGAGTCAGAAAATCAGAATCAAACTGAAGTCCTACGACCACAATGTCGTTGACAAGTCAGCAGAGAAGATCGTCAAGACCGTCAAGGCAACAGGTGCTGTAGTTAGCGGACCGATTCCACTTCCCACACACAAGCGTATCTTCACTGTAAACCGTTCCACTTTCGTGAACAAGAAGTCACGTGAGCAGTTCCAGCTCTCTTCCTACAAGAGACTGATTGATATCTACAGCTCGACTGCCAAGACTGTCGATGCATTGATGAAACTCGAACTTCCGAGTGGTGTTGATGTAGAGATCAAGGTTTGATGAGAGTGTGAGTAAGAATTTTTTAAGTAACTAAATTTTAATTGAAATGCCAGGATTATTAGGAAAAAAGATCGGTATGACATCGGTCTTCGGTGCTGATGGAAAGAATGTTCCATGCACCGTTATCGAAGCAGGTCCTTGCGTGGTTACTCAGATCAAGAGTGTTGAGAAAGATGGTTATGAGGCTGTTCAGCTTGGCTTCGAGGATGCCAAGGAGAAGAATACCTCTGCTCCTCTCATGGGACACTTCAAGAAAGCTGGTGTAACTCCCAAGAGACACTTGGCCGAGTTCAAGGATTTTGACGGTTCACTCAATCTGGGTGATGTCATCACTGTCGAGTTGTTCAATGACGCAAACTTTGTTGACGTCGTTGCAGTATCAAAAGGTCATGGCTACCAGGGTGTCGTTAAGAGACACGGATTCGGTGGCGTGGGTCAGCAGACTCACGGTCAGCACAACCGCGCCCGCAAGCCGGGTTCAATCGGTGCCTGCTCTTACCCTGCTAAGGTGTTTAAGGGCATGCGTATGGCCGGCCACATGGGCAATGAGCAGGTTACAACACAGAACCTGCAGGTTCTTAAGGTTATTCCGGAGCACAACCTCCTTCTTATCAAGGGTTCGATTCCGGGTTATAAAGGTTCAATCGTTTCAATTCTGAAGTAATGGAACAGAGTGTATTAAATATAAAAGGTGAGGATACCGGCAGAAAGGTAACCTTGAACGATGCCATTTTCGGCATTGAACCCAATGATCACTCCATTTACTTGGATGTGAAGCAGTTTATGGCCAATCAGCGTCAGGGAACACACAAGTCGAAAGAGAGAAGCGAAGTAAGCGGTTCAACAAAGAAGCTCGGCCGTCAGAAAGGCGGTGGCGGCGCTCGTCGTGGTGACATCAATTCGCCGGTACTGGTGGGCGGTGGTCGCGTATTCGGTCCTAAGCCTCGTGACTACAGTTTCAAGTTGAACAAGAAGGAAAAACAGCTTGCCCGCAAGTCAGCTTTTTCATATAAGGTTCAGGAGAACGCTCTTATCGTGTTGGAAGACTTCAATTTTGAGGCACCGAAGACCAAAAACTTTTTAGATGTATTAAAGAATCTTAAAGTTTGTGATAAGAAATCTTTGTTCGTCCTGCCCGAGAACAATAATGTAATAACTTTGTCGGCCCGAAATTTGGAGGGTACAAAGGTCGTCAACGCTTCTTCAGTCAATACTTACAGTATTCTGAACGCTGACGTTCTTGTCGTGACCGAAGGGGCACTTGAAGTTATCAACGGTATTTTAGACAAATAAAGAGACTTGATCATGGGATATATAGTTAAACCGCTTGTAACGGAGAAGATGAACTCCATTACAGAGAAATTCCCCAACAGGTTCGGTTTCGTGGTTCGTCCTGAAGCCAACAAGTTAGAGATAAAGAAGGAGATAGAGGACCTTTACAATGTCACTGTGGTTGATGTTAATACTTCATACTACATGGGCAAGACCAAGTCACGTTATACCCGTAGAGGATTGTCCAAAGGTCAGGCCAATGCTTACAAAAAGGCAATCGTCACATTGAAAGAAGGTGATACAATTGATTTTTACAGCAACATTTAATATAAGATGGCAGTACGTAAATTAAAACCCACAACCCCGGGTCAGAGGCACAAGATTATTGGTACTTTTGAGGAGATTACTGCATCGGTACCAGAAAAGTCTCTTGTATTCGGAAAACTCGCTACCGGCGGTCGTAACAACACCGGTAAGATGACTGCCCGCTACATTGGCGGCGGTCACAAGAGGAAATTCCGTATCATTGATTTCAAGAGAAATAAGGATGGGGTTCCGGCAACTGTAAAGACAATCGAGTACGATCCGAACCGTTCGGCCCGTATCGCTCTGTTGTTCTATGCAGACGGAGAGAAGAGGTATATCATTGCACCTAACGGCCTTCAGATAGGTGCTGTTCTGATGTCAGGAGAGAAAGCTTCGCCTGAAATTGGCAACGCACTTGCACTTAAGGACATTCCCGTAGGTACTGTGATCCACAACATCGAATTGCGTCCGGGACAGGGCGCCGCTCTCGTCCGTTCAGCCGGAAATTTTGCCCAGTTGACTTCAAAGGAAGGTGACTATTGCGTCATTAAACTTCCTTCAGGTGAGGTTCGCAGAATTTTGGGAACCTGCAAAGCTACTATCGGCAGCGTCGGTAATTCGGATCATGCTCTCGAGCAGTCCGGTAAGGCTGGCCGTTCACGTTGGTTAGGGCGTCGTCCTCACAACCGTGGTGTTGTGATGAACCCGCATGATCACCCGATGGGTGGTGGTGAAGGCCGTCAGTCTGGTGGACATCCGCGTTCACGCAAGGGCTTGTATGCAAAGGGTCTCAAGACCAGACATCCCAAGAAGAGCTCAACGAAGTATATCATCGAAAGAGCCAATAAGAAGTAACATTTAACCTAAGTACAAAATGACACGTTCACTTAAAAAAGGTCCGTATATTTATAAGAAGCTCGAGGACAAGGTGCTTGCCATGAACGAAAGCGGCAAGAAGGTAGTTGTCAAGACTTGGGCAAGGGCATCGATGATATCCCCTGATTTCGTGGGCCATACCATCGCAGTTCATAATGGTAATAAGTTTATCCCTGTTTATATCACGGAGAATATGGTTGGACACAAGCTTGGTGAGTTTGCTCCCACCCGTACATTCCGCGGCCACTCCGGCAACAGGAAATAAACTCACGGTTTATTTGAAATAAATGAATTAAGATAATGGGAAAAAGAAAACATTTGGCAGCCGAAAAGATTAAGGAGGCTAAAAAGGCTCAGTACTTTGCCAAACTGAACGATGTTCCTTCATCACCCCGCAAGATGCGTCTTGTTACGGATATGATCCGTGGTATGGAGGTAAACCGTGCGCTTGGCACACTGCGTTATTCAAATAAGGCTGCTTCCAAGGATGTAGAAAAGGTACTCCGTTCAGCTATCGCCAACTGGGAACAGAAAAATGAGCGCAAGGCTGAGGCCGGCGAGCTCTTCGTTACCAAGGTTTTTGTTGATGAGGGCGTTACCTTGAAGAGATTGAGACCTGCACCGCAGGGTAGAGGATACCGTATCCGCAAGCGTTCGAATCACATTTCGCTTTTTGTGGATACCAAGGCCGGAATAACTAACACTAACGACAATCAGGAGTAAGCAATGGGACAGAAAGTTAATCCGGTTAGCAACCGTTTGGGAATTATCAGAGGTTGGGATTCCAGTTGGTTCGGTAAGTATGACGAGCGTCTGGTTGAGGACAGTGAGATCCGTAAGTATCTGAATGCCCGTCTGGCAAAAGCCAGCATATCCCGTATTGTCATTGAGCGTACTCTTAAGCTCGTTACCATCACTGTATGCACAGCCCGTCCGGGTCTGATCATCGGTAAGAACGGCTCAGAGGTTGACAAACTCAAGGAGGAGTTGAAGAAGATTACCGACAAGGAGATCCAAATCAACATTTATGAAGTTAAGAAACCTGAGTTGGATGCTGTTATTGTAGCTAATAACATCGCCCGTCAGGTGGAAGGCAAGATTGCATACCGCCGTGCCATCAAGATGGCTATCCAGAACACCATGAGAATGGGTGCTGAAGGTATAAAGGTCCAGATTTCAGGCCGTCTGAACGGAGCTGAGATCGCCCGCTCGGAAATGTACAAGGAGGGTCGTACCCCACTGCACACTTTCCGTGCCGACATTGACTATTGTCAGGTAGATGCCATCACCAAGGTAGGTGTTCATGGAATCAAGGTATGGATTTGCCGTGGAGAGGTTTATGGAAAGAAGGATTTGTCACCCGATTTCACACAGGCAAAGGATGTGAACCGTGGCGGCGAGCGTGGTGGAAAACCTTTCAAGAAGAGAAACAGAAGCAATCGCTGATTGCAATTGTCAAACTGAAACATTAAGATTGAATTATGTTACAGCCTAAGAGGACAAAATACAGAAGAATGCAGAAAGGCCGTTGCAAAGGCAATGCCATGCGTGGCAATCAGCTTGCTTTCGGCTCATTCGGCATAAAGAGTCTGGATACTTGCTGGATTACCAGTAGGCAGATTGAGGCTGCCCGTGTTGCAGTAACACGTTACATGCAGCGTCAAGGTCAGATCTGGATCAGAATCTTCCCGGATAAGCCCATTACTAAGAAGCCTTTGGACGTACGTATGGGTAAAGGTAAGGGTGACGTAGAAGGTTACGTATTCCCCATTACCCCCGGACGTATCATCATTGAAGCCGACGGTGTTCCTTTTGCAATCGCTAAGGAAGCTCTCCGTCTGGCCGCCCAGAAACTTCCGGTTACGACCAAGCTTGTCGTAAGACGTGACTATGATTTTAAGAATGAAAACTAATCAGACCCTTTCATTATGAAGAATTCAGAAATTAGAGAGTTGACAACTCAGGAACTGGTTGAGCGCATTGAGACTGAATCAGCGAACTATAAGATGATGGGTTTGAATCATGCTATTTCTCCGTTAGAGAATCCTTCCCAGATTGTCAAGCTCCGCAAGACAATCGCCAGGATGAAGACTGAACTGAGAAGGAGAGAGCTTAACAAGTAAAAAAAGAGATTCTATGAATGATAGAAATTTACGTAAGGAACGCCAGGGTGTGGTGATCAGCGACAAGATGGACAAGACTATAGTAGTCCTGTCAGTCTTCAAAGAGAAGCATCCTATTTATGGTAAGTTCGTCAGGAAGACGAAGAAGTTCCATGTTCATGACGAGAAAAACGAGTGCGGTATAGGCGATACCGTCCGCATTATGGAAACCCGTCCTCTGAGCAAGACAAAGAGATGGAGATTAAAGGAAATTGTTGAAAAGGCTAAGTAATCATGATACAGGCAGAATCCAGACTCACAGTTTGTGACAACAGCGGCGCCAAGGAGTGCCTCTGCATCCGTGTACTTGGCGGAACCAAGAAGCGTTATGCTACGGTTGGTGACACCATCGTGGTTACCGTTAAGAGCGTTATCCCTTCAAGCGACATGAAGAAGGGAACCGTTTCTAAAGCACTGGTGGTCCGTACCAAGAAGGAGATCCGTCGTGCTGACGGTTCTTACATCCGTTTTGACGACAATGCCTGCGTGCTTCTGGCAAACACAGGTGAAATAAAGGGAAGCCGTATCTTCGGTCCGGTGGCCCGTGAACTGCGTGCCGTGAACATGAAGGTGGTTTCATTGGCTCCTGAAGTACTTTAATTTATAAAAGTAAAGAGTAATGAGTAAATTACATATCAAAAAGAACGACACCGTATATGTCAATGCCGGTGAAGATAAAGGAAAGACCGGCAAGGTACTGAAAGTGCTCGTCAAGGAACAGAGGGCTATCGTTGAAGGCGTGAACTTCGTCTCCAAACATACCAAGCCCAGCGCCAAGAATCCTCAGGGTGGCATCATCAAGCAGGAGGCGCCTATCCATATTTCAAACCTCAACCCCGTTGATCCAAAGACAGGTGCTCCCGCACGTATTGGTCGCAGGAAGGACGCTGAGGGCAAGACTGTACGTTATTCCAAGAAATCAGGAGAGGAGATTAAGTAATGAGCACTACTGCAAATCTTAAGAAAGAGTATGTCGAGCGTATCGCTCCGGCATTAAAGGAGAAATTCCATTATACTTCTTCAATGCAGGTCCCTGTCCTGAAGAAGATTGTTATCAATCAGGGCCTTGGTAAACTTGCCATCGCCGATAAGAAGATGATTGATACCGCAATTGCCGAGCTGACAACCATAACCGGTCAGAAGGCTGTGGCAACCGTTTCAAAGAAGGATATCGCTAACTTCAAACTTCGTAAGAAAATGCCTATCGGCGTAATGGTGACACTTCGCCGTGAACGTATGTACGAATTCCTGGAGAGACTGGTCCGCGTCGCGCTTCCTCGTATCCGTGACTTCAAGGGCATAGAGAGCAGATTCGACGGCATGGGTAATTATTCACTGGGTATCCAGGAACAGATTATCTTCCCCGAAATCAACATTGACAGCATTTCACACATCTTAGGTATGAACATTACCTTCGTGACATCGGCCAAGACCGATGAGGAGGGTTATGCTCTGTTGAAGGAGTTTGGACTGCCGTTTAAGAATGAAAAATAACTAATTGGAAATATGGCAAAAGAATCAATGAAGGCCCGCGAAGTGAAGCGTGCCAAGATGGCTGCCAAATACGCAAAGAAGCGTGCTGCTCTCAAGGAGGTTATCCGCAAGGGTGATCCCGTTGAAGCATACGAGGCTGCACAGAAGTTGCAGGATCTTCCCTACAATGCGAATCCTATCCGTCAGCACAACCGTTGTAAACTGACAGGTCGTCCCAAGGGTTATATGCGTATGTTCGGTCTTTCAAGAATCCAGTTCCGTGAGATGGCTTCTCAGGGTCTGATTCCTGGAGTCCGCAAGGCAAGCTGGTAATATTAAGATCAGTGAGTGTTAATTAAATATTGTCAGGAAGTCCTGATCAATTTAAAAGCAATTTTATGACAGATCCTATTGCAGATTATCTGACGAGGCTGCGCAATGCCATCCAGGCTAAGCACAAGGTGGTAGAGATACCTGCCTCAAATCTCAAGAAAGAGATCACGAAGATCCTTTTTGAGAAGGGTTACATCCTGAACTACAAGTTCATGGAGGATGGACCTCAGGGTACTATAAAGATAGCCCTGAAATACGACCCGGTAAACAAATGCAACGCAATCAAGAAACTGGAGAGAATTTCTTCACCAGGTTTGCGTCAATATACCGGTTATCGTGAAATGCCGAGAGTAATCAATGGTTTGGGTATTGCTATTATATCCACATCAAAGGGTGTTATGACAGACAAGGAAGCTTCACAGCAGAAGATTGGCGGTGAGGTTCTTTGCTACGTCTATTAATTGAAGGAGAGATACTATGTCAAGAATCGGAAAATTGCCAGTTCACATTCCTTCAGGTGTTACAGTTACATTTGAGGATGGCGTGGTTTCAGTGAAGGGCCCCAAGGGCTCACTGTCACAGAAGATAGATCCTTCAGTAAAAGTGTCAATTGAGAACGGCGATATCACTCTTGAAGAGAATACCGAAGTTCTTCAGGATAATCCCAAGCAGCGTCATGCTTATCATGGCCTGTATCGTGCGCTGGTCAACAATATGGTTGTAGGCGTATCGGAGGGATATAAGAAAGAGATGGAAATAGTGGGTGTCGGTTACCGTGTATCAAATCAGGGTAACGTGATCACTTTCGAACTCCTGCACTCTCACTCAATCGTGATGGTTCTGCCTCCGGAAATCAAGGTGGAGACAAAATCCGAGAGAAACAAGAATCCGCTTATCACTCTGGAGTCATGTGACAAACAACTCCTGGGTCAGGTATGTGCCAAGATTCGTTCTTTCCGTAAGCCTGAGCCTTACAAGGGTAAGGGTATCAAGTTTGTGGGTGAAGTACTCCGTCGCAAGTCGGGTAAGTCAGCCGCTGCCAAGTAAAACATTTAAAGATGTAAGATTATGTCAGCAAAAACAGAAAGACGAAATAAGATCAAGTTCCGCGTTCGCAACAAGATTTCGGGTACAGCCGAGCGTCCGCGCATGAGCGTTTTCAGAAGCAACAAGCAAATCTACGTCCAGATTATTGACGACTTGTCCGGAAAGACTCTGGCCGCTGCCTCTTCACTGGGTATGGCTAAGATGTCAGGTAAGGAGCAGGCCGCTAAGGTTGGTGAGCTTATTGCACAGAATGCCAAGGAGGCAGGTATTACCACTGTGGTTTTTGACCGCAACGGTTTCCTGTATCATGGTAGAGTTAAGGAATTGGCAGATGCCGCCCGTAAGAGTGGTCTCACATTTTAAACTACGATTACTATGAACAATAAAGTTAAGGTTACAAACGATGTCGAGCTGAAAGATAGGCTCGTTGCAATCAACCGCGTAACTAAGGTTACCAAGGGTGGTCGTACGTTTAGTTTTGCCGCTATCGTAGTGGTAGGTGACGGCAACGGTATCATCGGACTTGGTCTTGGTAAGGCCAGTGAGGTTACTGCCGCTATTGCCAAGGGCGTTGAGGCTGCCAAGAAGGAACTCATCCGTGTTCCTGTATTGAAAGGTACTATTCCTCATGAGCAGACTGCCCGTTATGGCGGTGCTGAGGTGTTCATGAAGCCTGCCGCTCCCGGTACCGGTGTTGTGGCAGGTGGTGCTATGCGTGCCGTTCTCGAGAGTGTAGGCATTACTGATGTCTTGGCAAAGTCGAAAGGCTCATCCAATCCTCACAATCTGGTGAAGGCTACTCTCAAGGCTCTCTCAGAGATGCGTGACCCGAGAACTGTCGCCCAGAACCGTGGTATCAGTATTAGTAAGGTATTTAATGGATAAGGAGGTTACAGAAATGGCAACAATCAAGATCAAGCAGACCAAGAGCCGCATAGGCGCTCCCGTCGATCAGAGAAGGACTCTGGATGCACTGGGACTTAAAAAACTCAACAGAGTGGTTGAACTTGAGGATAATCCTTCAATCAGGGGTATGATCAATAAGGTACACCATCTGGTAACCGTAATCGATTAATTAAAAACTGAAAGTAATAAAGTTATGAAGTTAAATACATTGAAACCGGCTGAGGGCTCTACCCACCATACAAAGAGGATTGGTCGTGGACCTGGTTCAGGTCATGGCGGTACATCAACACGCGGTAGCAAGGGTGCCAAGTCACGTTCCGGTTATGCCAGAAAGATTGGTTTTGAAGGTGGTCAGATGCCTCTTCAGCGTCTTGTTCCCAAGTTCGGATTCAAGAACATCAACCATGTTGAGTATAAGGCCATCAATCTGGATACCATCCAGACTCTTGCAGAGAAGAACAACCTTGAGAAGGTGACCGTTGCGGATCTTATCGCTGCCGGTTTTGTTTCTTCAAAACAGCTTGTTAAGATTCTTGGTAACGGCAAGCTTGACAAGAAGGTTGATGTTGAAGCACATGCTTTCTCAAAGAGTGCTGCTGCAGCAATTGAGGCCTTAGGTGGAACCGCTATCAAACTTTAATAGAGATGGATAATATTCTGAAATACTTAATAATCTTTGTAGTTGTATCTCTTGTCGCTTTTGTCGTCATAATGAACTGGGGGACATTGAAGAACATCTCAAAGATTGAGGATCTCAGGAAACGTCTTCTCACTACGGTGCTGTTTATTGCAGTTTATCGTTTGGGATCACATATCCTGCTTCCGGGAATTGATGCAAGTATGCTTGTCAATCTGCACAGACAGACCAGTTCTGGTCTTTTGTCGCTCCTTGACATGTTTTCAGGAGGCGCTTTTTCCAATGCTTCGATTTTTGCATTGGGTATTATGCCTTACATCTCAGCTTCAATCGTGCTGCAGTTGCTTACCATAGCAGTTCCCAGCTTCCAGAAGCTTCAGAAGGAGGGTGAGAGCGGTCGAATGAAAATCAATCAATATACCCGCTACCTGACATTGTTCATTCTTCTCATCCAGGGTCCTTCGTATCTGCTTAACCTCAGATACCAGATTTCCGGATTTATGCCTCCGGTATCCTGGACGTTTTACATGATCATGTCGACCATCATTCTTGCAGCAGGTAGTTCATTTATCCTTTGGCTTGGAGAACGTATTACAGACAAGGGTATAGGTAACGGTGTCTCCTTCATTATCATGATTGGTATCATTGCCCGTTTCCCGTCTGCTTTCATGCAGGAACTTACTTCCCGTATGGCAGGTGCAGCCGGTGGTGGTCTGGTCATGTTCCTCCTGGAGATTATTGTTTTACTTCTTGCCACTGCCGGAACGATTATGCTTGTGCAGGGTGTCCGTAAGGTTCCCGTACAATATGCCAAGCGTATTGAAGGTGGCAGGCAGATAGGTGGTGCCCGCCAGTACATTCCTCTGAAGGTAAATGCTGCCAACGTCATGCCAATCATTTTTGCTCAGGCAATAATGTTCATTCCTATCGCATTCATCGGTACGGGTGAGCCTTCAGGATTTGCATTGAAACTGGTTGATACTGACGGTTGGGTTTATAATGTCATCTATGCAGTTCTTATCATTGCTTTCACCATCTTCTATACTGCTGTTACGGTCAACCCGCAACAGATGGCTGATGACTTGAAACGCAATAACGGTTTTATTCCCGGTGTGAAACCAGGAAAACCTACTGCAGATTACATTGATACTATAATGTCACGCATTACTTGGCCTGGTGCGCTGTTCCTGACAATAGTGGCAGTCATGCCCGCATTTGCACGTCTTTTCGGCGTGAATCAGGCATTTGCCCAGTTCTTTGGAGGAACATCGCTCATCATTCTCATCGGTGTCGTGCTTGATACTTTGCAGCAGATTGAAAGTCATCTTCTGATGCGCCACTATGACGGCTTGCTTAAGACCGGCCGTATCAAGGGACGTTCAGGAATGGGTGCTTATTGATATTATTGAAATGATATTTCTTAAAACTGAGGAGGAGATCGCGTTGATGCGGGCAGCTAACGAGCTGGTCGGCAGAACTCTTGGTGAAGTCGCCAAGCTTATCAGACCTGGCGTGACCACTAATGAGCTGACGCGTGTCGCAGAGGAATTCATCCGCGATAACGGGGCAGAACCTACTTTCAAGGGATACCCTAACCAGGATGATGTTCCTTTTCCGGCAGCTCTCTGCACATCAGTCAATGAGATGGTAGTACACGGGATACCGAACGATGAGCCACTTAAGGATGGTGACATCGTATCGGTTGACTGTGGAACTCTTCTGAACGGTTACAATGGTGATTCCGCTTACACATTTGCTGTGGGCGAAGTTGCTCCTGAAGTCAAGGAGCTGCTTAAGGTCACCAAAGAGTCTCTATATCTCGGTATAGAGCAGGCAGTAGCCGGAAAACGTCTCGGTGATATCGGCTATGCAGTCCAGTCATATTGCGAATCACATGGATATGGCGTGGTTCGTGAGTTTGTCGGGCATGGCATCGGTCGCGAGATGCATGAGGATCCTTGTGTCCCCAATTATGGACGTCGCGGTTATGGCACACAACTTAAAAAAGGTATGTGCATTGCTATCGAGCCTATGATTACATTGGGTGACAGAAAGGTCTATATGGAAAGTGACGGTTGGAGTGTGCGCACTCGTGATCATAAGCCTGCTGCTCATTTTGAGCATACCATTGCAATATGCAACGGTAAGGCCGAGATACTTTCCACATTTGACTATATTGCAGAAGTTTTAGGAGATAAAGAGTTTTAATATGGCAAAGCAATCCGCAATAGAACAGGACGGAACAATCGTTGAGGCATTGTCCAACGCTATGTTTCGTATCCAATTGGAGAACGGACATGAGATTACCGGTCATATATCCGGTAAGATGAGACTGCATTTTATAAAGATTCTGCCGGGTGATAAAGTCAAGGTGGAGATGTCTCCTTATGACCTGACCAAGGGCAGAATTGTATTCAGGTACAAATAAAAAACAAAGAATATGAAAGTTAGAGTTTCATTGAAGAAACGTTCAGCCGACTGCAAGATTGTGCGTCGCAAAGGACGTCTGTATTTAATCAACAAGAAGAATCCCAAGATGAAATTACGTCAGGGATAAATCGAGCAAACAAATCAATTAATATATGGCAATAAGAATCGCTGGCGTTGACATCCCGCAAAACAAAAGGGGTGAAATCGCGTTAACCTACATTTTTGGTATTGGTCGCAGC
>JAFZKR010000140.1 GCA_017551845.1 Bacteroidaceae bacterium | reverse complement strand
GGGTACGGTATCTGTGACGGGTGCCCCGCAGCGTGAGATTTACGTTTATTGCGATCCGGCCAAGCTGGAGGCTTACAATTTGACCATAGAGGCTATAGCCGCGTTGATTGGTTCTGAGAACCGCAGTGTTCCGGGCGGTAACCTGGATGTGGGTAATGAGACCTATGCCCTGCGTGTTGACGGTGAGTTCAAGGATCCGCGTGACATGCAGCATCTGGTTGTGGCTTCAATTCAGGGCCGTAACGTATATCTTAAGGATCTGGCTGAGATTGTTGACCGCACTCAGGAGCGTGCCCAGGAGTCTTACAACAACGGCGTGCAGGGTGCCATGATGGTTATCCAGAAACAGACCGGTGCCAATACTGTGGAGATTTGCCGTAAGGTTAATGAGGCTCTGCCTGAACTGCAGAAGAACCTGCCCAGCGATATAAAGATCGGTATGATCCATGATGGGTCTGAGGATATCATGCTGACGGTGAACTCTCTGGCAGAGACTATCCTCTATGCTCTGCTGTTTGTGGTGCTGGTGGTTTATTTCTTTACCGGACGTTGGCGTGCCACATTGGTTGTGGCCATAACAATACCGCTTTCACTGATAGCATCATTCATCTATCTGTTTGTTACAGACGGTTCACTGAACATCATTTCGCTCAGTTCACTGACCATAGCTATCGGTATGGTGGTCGATGACTCCATCGTGGTATTGGAGAACATTACAACACATATTGAGCGCGGAGCCAATCCCAAGCAGGCAGCCATACATGCAACCAATGAGGTGGCCGTATCTGTTATCGCATCTACTATGACCATATTCGCCGTGTTCTTCCCGCTCACCATGATGAACGGTATGGCCGGCGTGATGTTCAGACAGTTGGGTGGAATGATCTGCGTCATCATAGCTATCTCACTGGCAGTATCGCTGACTCTTACTCCGATGCTCTGTTCCCGTATGCTCAAGCTTGAGAAGAAGGGCAGCCGCATCCATACAATACTCTACAGCCCCATACAGAAGGCGCTTGACGGCCTGGACCGCTGGTATTCACGCCGCATCAACCATGCAGTACGTCATCGTAAGATGGTTGTGCTGGCTTGTCTTGTGCTGTTTGTGGTTTCACTGTTCACGGCCGTCAACCTGAAGTCAGAGTTCTTCCCGTCCGATGAGCAGTCACGTATTACGGCTACCATCTATATGCCTATCAATACCAATACCAACCGTTCACGTGCTGTGGCTCAGGAATTGTCAGAGATATGGATGAAACGTTATGCGGATGATCTGGTGACCTGTAACTACCGTGTGGGTGCTGCCGATGAAAACAATACGTTTGCATCAATGCAGACCAACGGAACTCACGTGATTTCATTTACTATTTCACTTAAGGAACTTGGAGAGCGCAGTGTGTCGTCAGACCAGGTTGTGGCTGAGATGCGCGCTGACCTTAACGCCCGCCCGGAGATAGAGCGCTTCATGGTTATGGCCGGAGGCGGTATGAGCATGGGCGGTCAGTCTTCGGCAGAATTTGAGATCTACGGTTATGATTTCAATGAGACTGATGAGGTGGCTGCCACATTTCTGGCTGCAATGAAGGATGTTGAGGGCGTAGGTGAGGCCTATATCAGCCGTGACAACTACCAGCCTGAATATGAGGTGGTGTTTGACCGCGAAAAGCTGGCTCAGCACGGACTGAACCTTTCAACAGCCGCTACATATCTGCGTAACCGCATCTACGGTGCCACTGCATCATATTTCCGTGAGGATGGTGAGGAGTATTACATTAAGGTGCGTTATGCTCCTGAATATCGTACCCAGCTTGATGACATAGAGAACATTCTGCTTTATGGAAGCGGCAACAGCGCTGTCCGTGTGCGTGATGTGGGTCATCTGGAGGAGGTTTTCACTCCGCCTACCATACAACGCAAGGACCGTCAGCGTATCAATACCGTAACATGTGTCATTGCGGGAGGGTCAGCACTTAGTGATGTAGTAAAGGCCGGCCAGGCTATCATTGCCGACATGGAACTACCAGAGGGTGTCACTATCCAGATATCGGGTGACTATGAGGACCAGCAGGAGTCATTTTCCGATATGGCTACACTGGCACTGCTTATCATTATGCTGGTATTCATCGTGATGGCTGCCCAGTTTGAGTCTCTTACTCTGCCTTTCATCATCATGTTCTCCATCCCGTTCGCTCTGAGCGGTGTGCTGATTGCCCTGTGGCTTACCGGTACTTCCATCAACCTTATGAGTGCATTGGGCGGCATAATGCTGATAGGTATTGTGGTTAAGAACGGTATCGTGCTCATTGATTATACGGGTTTGTGCCGTGAGCGCGGAATGTCTGCAATCACCGCTACTGTGACTGCTGCCCGCAGCCGTCTGCGTCCGGTGCTTATGACCACTCTCACCACTATCCTTGGTATGATTCCTATGGCTCTCAGTCAGGGACAGGGCTCCGCAATGTGGCGTCCGCTTGGTATCTCAGTTATAGGCGGTCTGACCATATCTACTATCCTTACCCTGATACTGGTTCCTACGCTCTATTGCATATTCCAGAGCACTGGTATAATGAATGCCCGCCGCAAGCATCGCAAGCAGCTTGAACTGGCTGCTTTTTGGGCTGAGAACAAGGATCAGTTCCTGCGTGACAAGACTGCAAAACATTAATGCGTTTGAACAATGAAATCAATACTTATAACTTTTGACCAGTCATATACTGAGCGTATTATTGACCTGCTCACAACGAACAACTGCCGCGGTTTCTCAATGGTTGAACAGCTGCAGGGACGTGGTTCCAGAACCGGTGAGCCTCACTATGGCAATCATGCCTGGCCGTCAATGTGCTCAGGCATCATCACTATGGTTGATGATGACAAAGTCGATATAATTCTGGACAAACTCCATGCAATGGACCTAGCCACTGAGAAACTCGGCCTCCGCGCCTTTGTCTGGAATATTGAGAAAAGTATTTAAGGGGAACTAAAGGGTAATACCCTCTTGAAACTACGCGCCTACGGCGCTATCCCTCCCACCGCTACGCGGCGGGCCCCTCCCGTTCACAAGCCCACGGGCGGCCATGGTTTCCAGAGGGTATTACCCTTTAGTTCCGCTCACTGGGAACCTTTTTCAGAGATTGGAAGTCCAACCCTGAGCCTTCAATTCAACTTCCTGGCCGGATTTGGTGATGAGGTGGCGACCAAGTTCGGGGCGGGTCATGTGGCCGATGAGTTTGACATCTTTTAGTTGGATGATTTTGTCGTGGGCGGTCAGGGGGACGGTGAAGAGGAGTTCGTAGTCTTCGCCTCCGTTCAGGGCGCAGGTGTAGACGTCCATGTTGAGTTCTTCG
Source organism: Bacteroidaceae bacterium (assembly GCA_017551845.1). The sequence continues at coordinate 12,632 of JAFZKR010000140.1, read as the reverse complement.
GCCATCACGGCGGTCTGGTAGTCAATGGGGATGCGCTCCTGATAGATGCTGCAGCCGGTGTTGCTTTGCTTGCAGATATGGATGAGTTCTGATGAGAGACCATCGGATATGTCCATCATGGCGGTGGGCTGGATTCCGGCCTCACGCAGTTCTTTTATGATATCACCGCGGGCTTCGGGTTTGAGCTGGCGCTCCAGTAGGTATTCCTTGCCTGCAAAATCAGGGTTGAAGGGTTCGCTGGCATCGTGCGTGGTGCTGTTGAACACGGCTTTTTCACGTTCCAGCAGCTGCAGTCCCATATAAGCGGCTCCAAGGTTGCCTGATACGCAGATCAGGTCGTTCTGGCCGGCTCCGTTGCGGTAAACGGCTTTGCCTTTTTCGGCCTCACCTATGCAGGTTATGCTTATGGCTAGACCGGTCAGCGATGAGGTGGTATCACCTCCCACCAGGTCCACGTTGTGACGCTGGCAGGCGAGCAGTATGCCGGCGTAAAAGTCTTCCATATCCTCTACAGAGAAACGCTTGCTCAGGGCAATGGATACTGTCATCTGGCGGGGTGTGCCGTTCATTGCGTAGATATCGGATATATTGACCATTGCGCTCTTGTAACCCAAGTGTTTGAGGGGTACGTAGGTGAGGTCAAAATGGACTCCCTCCATGAGCATATCGGTGGTTACAAGCACCTCTTTATCCTGGCCTGAGTAGTCAAGCACGGCGCAGTCATCGCCAACTCCGTAAAGTGTGGAGGTGTTCTGCGGCTTGAGTTCTTTGGTCAGGTGGTCGATGAGCCCGAATTCACCCATTGTTGAAATCTCGGTACGGTCAGGTCTAGTCATGTATTTGTTTTTTTAGGAATGATTTTACGTGCCCTGTGATTTGTTCGTCAAAAAGCTTACCGTCTCTCAGGAAACTGACTGTTATGGGAAGAATGTATATTCTGTCGAGAAGCCCGGGTTGTAAATAGATATTCCTGAGTCTTGCGGCATCTTTTTCGGTGGTGATGATGATTGCTTCAGGGCCTAACCTGTCAAGGCTGCTGCTGATATTGTGCAAATCTTTGTTGGTAAAACTATGATGGTCAGGGAACGACAATAGGGATATGTTTTGTGACATATCTTTAAGACGGGTGATCATCGGTTGTGGAAATGCAATTCCCGTAACTGCAAGAATCGGGGTGGTGTTGTCTGGAACATATTCGCTGTGGTCGCTCAATTTATAGAGTGGAAGGTATTCGAAAGTCGAGAAATATATTTTTTGATTCTTGTTCGTAATAAGATCAGAGGCAATCTTTTTCATCTCGGCCTCATCAAGATTCAATGGGCATTTGGTTACTATTATTATGTCCGCCCTTCCGCGGTTGCGGGTACTTTCCCTTAGTCTTCCGGCTGGCATAATACAGTCATGAAGAATGTTGCGGTTGTAGTTGACGAGCAGTATGTTGAGGGAAGGGGTGACTCTGCGGTGCTGGAAGGCATCGTCCAGGATAATAACCTGTGGATTCAATTTGTTTCTTATAAGTGTCCTTATCCCGTGGACGCGGTCTTCATCGACGGCAACGCAAATATCCGGTAAAATGTTGGAGAGCATCAAAGGCTCGTCTCCTATTGAATGACATGTGTCGGAAGGAGAGACGATACGAAAACCCTTGGTGCGTCGGCCATATCCACGACTTAGAATAGCGATGCGGTTAATGTGAGACAAAAGTGAAGCAATGTAGGCTGTGTGCGGAGACTTGCCGGTTCCGCCTACAGTTATGTTTCCGACCGATATTACTGGCACAGGAAAACTCTCTGAACGGCATATGCCTTTGTCGAATAACGCATTCCTGATAGAAGTGAAGGCTGCCCATATCCAGCTTAGCGGCTTGAGAAGCGTGTTTGTCCTGAAATCCGGTTCTTCCATAGAAACGCAAATATAATTAAAAATAGTCATTCTTGACCGTTTAAACGGTTCTATAACGTATTATAGAGGTCAAAACCCCATTTTTTTACATGTTTTAATAACGATTGATTGTTATTTTCCATAAAAATGTTGTAATTTGCAACCGTTTTGGACGCTATGGGTGGATAGTGCCTTTAAGGAAAGATGCTCGAGCGGTTGAAGAGGCACGCCTGGAAAGCGTGTATACGCCAAAAGCGTATCCGGGGTTCGAATCCCCGTCTTTCCGCCCTTATAGAGTAGCGGACTATTACAGTTTCTTCGGAAACATATTGGGAGAACATTAAAAATAGTACATACTAACAACTAAAAACAAACTCAAATGAAAAAGGTATTTGCATTCATTGCAATGACGGGTCTCCTTATTGGAGCAAACCAGACAATTAATGCCCAGGATGCAGTGGAAACAGCTGCTGAAGAGGTACAGGAACAGGTTGTAGAAACCGCTGAAGAGACAACTGATGAGATTGTTGAAGCTCCTGTTGAAGAGCAGAAGAGCATTCACAAGAACATTAAGGTTAAGTTCATCGAAGGTAATGCAGGCTTCATGTCACTCGTTGCCATTGCCATGATCATCGGTCTTGCTCTCTGCATTGAGCGTATCATCTTCCTTAGCCTCTGTGAGATTAACAGCAAGAAACTTCTTGAAGACATCCAGGCATCACTTGAGAACGGTGATATAGAGGGTGCCAAGAAAATCTGCCGTGACACACGCGGACCGGTTGCATCAATCTGCTATCAGGGTCTTATGAGAATAGACCAGGGTCTTGATGTTGTGGAGCGTTCTGTAGTATCTTACGGCAGTGTCCAGGCTTCAAACCTCGAGAAGAACCTCTCATGGATCACACTGTTCATAGCAATGTCTCCTTCACTCGGATTCCTTGGTACTGTGATCGGTATGGTGCAGGCATTCGATGATATTCAGCAGGCTGGTGATATTTCTCCGACAGTTGTTGCCGGTGGTATGAAGGTCGCTCTTATCACCACAATCTTCGGTATTATTGTGGCTCTTATTCTTCAGGTATTCTATAACTACATTCTCAGTAAGGTCGAGGCTCTGAACACTGACATGGAGAACTCATCAGTGAGCCTTCTTGACATCATCCTGAAGTACAACCTCAAGTTCAAAAAGTAAAAACAGCCATTGTCATGGAAAAAGACGATAACAAACAGATAAAGGCGTCATCCTGGGCTCTGGGTATTCTCTTCATTGTTTCCGCTGCAGTTCTCGTGCTGTTCTACGGATTCGGATATGACAACACTGAGTACCTGAACAACAAGAACCTTACAGCTCCGCTTCACACCGGTACGCTTATCATCTGGATGTACGCATTGGTTGCCATCTGCATAGGAGCAGTGCTCCTGTTCGGAATCGTGAACGGCTTCAAGAATATGAAATACAGAAGCATTGAGAGGAAAAAACCTGTCAATGAGGATGTCAGGAAAGAGGGCAGGGTCAGCTATGCAGCTCCCATCTTCCTTGTGACCATTCTGATTATTGTGGCAGCTTATTTCCTGTCCGATGATTCACCTCTGCGCCTTGGTGACCAGAAGTTGTATGAGGTCGGTTCAATGCTTAAGTTGTCAGACGTATGTCTTTATTCAATCTATGCATTGACACTGGGTGCAATTCTTTGCTCTCTGCTTTCAATGATAGGTTTGTTCAGAAAGAAATAATTCATCCTGAAAGAGAATCATTATGGGAAAAAGTGGTAGAAAAGTTCCCGGACTGAATTCATCTTCAACGGCAGATATATCGTTCATTCTGCTCATATTCTTCCTTGTGACCACATCGATGGACACTGATACCGGTTTGTCACGTCGTCTTCCCGAGTGGGATCCGAACGCCGAGGATCAGGAGGTAAAGATCAAGGAGCGTAATGTCATGGTCGTGAATGTAAATAAGGCCAATGAGATATGGGTAAAGAACGGTGTTATCAACAAGCAGATTGAGGTGAGTGAACTCAAGGATTTGGCCAAGGAGTTCATTGCCAACCCCAACGATAACGTTAATCTGCCCATCAAGGAGGATTATGAGGTTCCGGGCTTCAGAACCATCGTAACTACGGTCAAACATGTGATTTCATTGCAAACGGACCGTTCCACTAATTACGAGGTGTATTTTAAGGTCCAGAATGAGTTGACAAAGGCTTATAATGAGCTGAGGGACGAATGGTGCAAACAGGTCTTAGGTAAGAGCTGGGAAGACTGTTCCGAGGATGAGAAAACATACGCCAAAGGTATGTATCCTTCCAAGATCTCCGAGGCCGAGCCTAAACAGTATGGTTCAGCAGCATTAGCACAGTAACTGATATGAGTAAGTTCAGAAGTAACGGAAAAAGGGAAATGCCGGAGTTGAATACTTCGTCTCTTCCAGACTTGATTTTTACAGTCCTGTTCTTCTTCATGATGGTAACCACCATGCGTGAGGTTGAACTGAAGGTCCAGTTCACTACTCCTTCAGGTACTGAAATCGAGAAGCTTGAAAAGAAATCCTTAGTATCTCACATATATATAGGACCGCCCACAAAGGAGTATCGTGCTGCTTTGGGACCGGCCCCTCGTATCCAGCTTAATGACAAGTTCGCAGAGCCGGAGCACATACGTGATTTCGTAGTGTCAGAGCGTGAGAGTATGGCAGAGAAGGATAAGCCCTTCATGAAGATGTCACTTAAGATTGACACCAATACCCAGATGGGTATCGTGACGGACGTTAAGCAGGCCTTGCGTAAGGCATGGGCTTTGAATATCGTCTATTCGGCAACTAAGGACAGCAAGGGTCAGAAATAGTGACTGCTCCTATAATACAAGAAAGGCTTCCGATTTTGCGGAAGCCTTTCTTGTATTATTATTTTATTCCGTATCACTCTTTAGAATAGGTAAGGAAGCTATATCGGAATGGGTTTTTTTCGTCTGCCGGATGTTCTTCCTTCGATATCAGTTTCCAGTCAGATGAATCTCGGAAGATGGGGAACGCTGCATCGGCTTTCTCCGGTATGTCATGTATTATGGTGAGTTCCAGCCTTTGTGCCATAGGTAATGCCTGACTGTAAACCTGTGCTCCGCCTATAACGAAAACTTGCTCATTCGGAGAGCAGAGTGACAGAGCTTCCTCTATTGATACGCATGTCTCAGCTCCAGGGAAGGTTCGGGACGTGTCGTGTGTTAGAACCAGGTTCCTGCGTCCGGTCAAGGCTCCGTTAGGTAGGGATTCGAAGGTATTGCGGCCCATTAGGACGGTATGCCCTATTGTGAGAGCCTTGAATCGTTTCATGTCGGCATTCAAATGATATAAAAGTTGGTTTTCGAAGCCTATGGCTCCGTCCATTGATAGAGCAGCGATTATGGTAATCATACAGAAACTTCGGCTTTGATGTGAGGATGCGGGTCATATCCTTCAAGCTGAAAGTCCTCATACTTGAAATCGAAGATACTCTTCACATCGGGATTGATAATCATTTTTGGTAGTGGACGCGGTTGCCGGGTAAGCTGTAACCGAGCCTGTTCAAGATGATTGAGGTAAAGATGGGTGTCGCCTGTAGTATGGATGAATTCACCTGGCTTGAGTCCTGTGACCTGAGCCATCATCATGGTGAGCAAAGCATAAGAGGCGATGTTGAATGGAACACCCAGGAAAGTGTCAGCACTTCGCTGGTAAAGCTGCAGACTGAGTTTTCCTTCAGCAACGTAAAACTGGAAAAAAGCGTGGCAGGGGGGTAGGTTCATGTTCTTAAGGTCTGCTACGTTCCATGAACTGACGATGATACGGCGTGAGTCAGGATTGTTTCTGATTGTTTCCACTGCCTCTGAAATCTGGTCAATGAACCCTCCCTCATAATCGGGCCATGAGCGCCATTGGTATCCGTATATATGCCCCAGGTCTCCATCCGGATCAGCCCATTCGTTCCATATACGTACTCCGCGTTCCTGAAGCCATCGGGCATTAGTGTCACCGTTAAGAAACCAAAGCAATTCGTATATGATTGACTTGAGATGCAGTTTTTTTGTGGTAAGCAGGGGAAATCCTTCTTCCAGATTGAAACGCATCTGGTGACCGAATACGCTTATAGTGCCGGTACCGGTACGGTCACCTTTCTTTACGCCTTCCTTCAGTATCCTGTCAAGCAGGTCAAGATATTGTTTCATTTATTACTTCTTGTTAGTAGTGTGCGAATATAATGATTTTTTGGCTTATTTTCGCGAAGTGTTTAGAGTGAGCTTATGGAATTTGCCCCCGATTTTATCAACATGGTAAGCAGTTTGCTTCCGGGAGAGGACTACATCCGACTCTTAAATGCTATTAATGGACCTGCCGCTACAAGCATCAGGCTTAATACCAAATTCAATATCGGGATAGATGAGGTCCTTTGCTCATTAGAATGCGGGTGCGATGGAGAGATACCATGGGCAAGCAATGCATACTATCTTGACCGAAGACCGTCATTTACTCTTGATCCACTTCTGCATCAGGGTATGTATTATGTACAGGAAGCTTCATCCATGTTTCTGGAACAGGCATTCCGGCTTTGTGCTGACAGACCGGTAACGGTTCTTGACCTATGTGCTGCACCAGGGGGCAAATCCACTCTGTTGTCATCACTCATGCCTGAAGGCAGTATTCTTGTTTCGAACGAGATACAACGTGGAAGAGCGCAGATTCTTGCAGAAAATATGGCCAAGTGGGGCAACGGAAGAGTACTTGTGACGTGCAATTCGCCGAAAGAGATAGGTGAATGTGGCCCCCGCTATGATATAATCTCAGTGGATGCTCCTTGTTCCGGAGAGGGTATGTTCCGTAAAGAAGAGCAGGCTGTGGCGGAATGGAGCCTGTCAAATGTGGAGATGTGCGCGTCCAGACAGCGTAGTATTTTGAAGGATATCTGGCCCGCCCTCAGGCCGGGAGGATTCCTTATATACAGTACATGCACTTTCAATACCCGCGAGAATGAAGAGAATGTACGTTGGATGACCGATGAGTTCGGAGCTGAGTTGTTGGATATTCCAACGGAAGCCTCATGGAATATTATGGGAGCTTTGGACGGAAGTGGATTGCCTGTATATCATTTCATGCAGCATAGAAATCGTGGCGAAGGCTTCTTCCTGTCTTTGCTGAGGAAACCGGAGGAAAGGATATTCTCTGCTAGTAGCCGTTGTGTAAGAAAGTATATTAAAAACGATTGTAATATTGCCAATGATTGGCTTTCTGCCCCGGAGGAGTGGAGACTAATCAGGGATGGCAACCGGATTTTCGCGCTACCTTGTGATACGGCTGATGAAATGTTGGAAATTTCTGATGGACTCTATACGCTGATACGGGGAATAGATGTAGCGGTTATAAAAGGAAAGGATGTTATCCCTGTTCATGGATTAGCTATGTCGGATATAGTCCGGACCGATGCATTCAACTGTGTGGAAATGGACAGGATGGAATCATTGGCCTATCTGAGATGCGAGGCTATACATTTGCCGACGGCTCCCAAGGGTGTTCTAATGCTTACCTATGCAGGCCGTCCGTTAGGTTTTGTAAAGAATATTGGAAACAGAGCCAATAACATGTATCCTCATGAGTGGAGGATACGTATGAATGTCTGATTCAGCGGCCGAACATACCGTATGTGGTCCTTATAACTCTGAATTCGGTCCTCCTGTTTAGCTGGTTGCATATTTCCTGCTCTTCCTCTGGCAGATTCAGGATATATTCTTCGGTAAGAACGTCGTTCTCATTCAGGAAATTATAACTCTCGGCATTTTTGCGGCTTATCGTTTTGGGTTGTGTCTCACCGTAACCACGTGCGGTAAGCCTGTCTTTTGCTATTCCGTGATGAATCAGATACTGAACTACGCTCTCTGCTCTCTGCTGTGACAGACGCTGGTTGTAGTCATCATCGCCTTTGTAATCGCAGTGTGCTCCTATCTCAATAGTTACTCCGGGATTGTTCTCAAGCAGAATGACAAGTTCATCAAGTGACTGGGCTGATTCGGGACGGAGTGTCGCCTTATCAAAATCAAAGAATATATTGTCAATAAGGACTGGCTTGGAAATCGATGAAAGTGGAAACTGAAGGACATATTCACGATCCTGGTCCGTACTGTCAGCGGTCATCTCCTGCATATAGTTCATGAAGCCCTTGGATGTTCCTAGTAACAGATAACTTACTCCAGGAGTAACGCGTTGGGTAAATGAACCGTCATCCTTGACATTCAGTTTGATGTTGGTACCGTCATTACCTACCAGATGTACAATTGCTTCAGGTAATTCATAACCATCCTTTTCATAGACCCAGCCGGTTATTCTATGGACTGTTTCAGGAAGTTCAAAAGACCAAATGTGGTCACGTCCACGCCCGTCGTTGCGGTTAGTACTAAAGAAACCACGGGTCAAATCACCCTGGAACGTCATCCCGAAGTCATCAAATCGGGAATTAACAGGTGATTGCATGTTGGAAATAGTCCAGGTGGTGTCACTCGTGGCTACGGCGCGGAATATGTCAAGACCGCCCATGCCGGGATGTCCGTCGGATGAGAAATAGAGTTCACCATTGCTCCGGAAGGTGGGAAACATCTCGTTACCGGGAGTGTTGATGTCAGGACCTAGATTCTCGGCACCTATAAGGCGACCTCCCATGGGAACCCGCCAAATATCCAAACCACCGAACCCTCCATCCATATCGGAAACGAAATACAGCCATTTCCCGTCAGGCGATACGGCTGGGTGTGCGTAACTATATATGGAGTCTTCCCGTTCCGAGTATGGTGCCGCTGTGGACCATGAAGCATCGCTTCTGTTGGATTTCATGATACGGGCCGGTCTGGGCAACTGCGGGTCAGTGGCGCAATAGGTGAAATACATGACTGACATGTCCGGACTCAGTGTACAGCTACCGTCCTCGAACTCACTGTTGGGACCGTTCTCAATGGGCTTAGGTTTGCTCCATTTGCCCTTGTCGTCCTTAGTGGAGAAGAATATGTCACAACTCTTCATGCCTGTTATCGGGTTAAGTTCATCGCCCGCAGCCTCCTTGCGCGTTGATGTGAAGTATATCTGTTCCCAGTCATCACCGGCCAATACAGGTGACCATTCGCTGTAGCGGCTGTTCAGGACAGGATCCTTCTTGACTGTAAAGCGCGTGGGGTTCTCTGTGTATTCGATTGTCAGACGGCATGATTCCAGTCCTTTGCGTGAGAGAATGTCATCCGGATTATATTCAAGTGCTATGTTGTAGTTCTTTTCGGCATCCTTGTTTTTTCCGCTTATAAGTTGCATGTCAGCCAATAGTCTATATACTGTAGAGTCGGAGTATTTGTAACGTACTGCGTTCTGATAGGCTGCCAGAGCTCGTGGGGTGTAATTGATAAGTCTGTATGATTCGCCGAGTTTGAATGCGGTAGAGGCACGCAGCTCCTTCTCTTTCGGAGATATGCCGGAATAACCGCGCTTGTAATGAGCGGCAGCTTCATTGTATTCACCCAAGGCAAAGCTCTGATCTCCCTTGCGTATATGAATCTCGGCCCCGCAACCGCAGAGCAGTATAAGCAGGGCCAGCAAAAAGGAATATCTGCCGACAGAGATGGATTTCATTGATGTTATAACTCAAATAATATCCCTTTATTGCGTCAGGTTTTGTATATTCGCAGGATGAATATCAAAAATCAGTGCTATATGAGAATCAAAACACTCACACTTATTCCTTTGTTGCTTATTGGCTTTACTGCCGTGCATGCACAACCCCACAGATCCGAGGCTGCCGTACGTGCCCTTCTGGAAGAGCCCACCCGTGCCGGCAACAACACGAATTCATATGAGTTCAAGGAGATACGTGACACTAAGGCCCCTAAAGGTTACAAACCTTTCTATATCAGCCACTACGGACGTCATGGCTCCCGTTCCAACTGGGGCGGTAGCTCATACGAGGGCCTTATAGCCACTCTTGAGCAGGGAAAACAAATGGGCATACTTACTTCTGGCGGTGACTCTCTGCTTGTGGCAGCCCGCAAGGTTCTGGAGAACTATAACGGTATGGATGGAAGGTTGTCACAGAAAGGCGTGCGTGAACATACTGCCATTGCAGAGCGTATGTTCAAGCGATATCCTTCCGTCTTTAAAGGGAAAAAGCAGGTGCGTGCATTCGGAAGCACTGTCCAACGCTGCCTGATTAGCATGAATGCATTCACCACATCGCTTGTGCGCCAGAATCCTGACCTCTATTTCTATCTTGACACTGGTGAGAAATTCATGGACTATTTGGACAATGAGCGTGGCTGGCAGTTGAGGTCATCGGCAGCGACAAGGGCGGCTATGGCTGCCTTGCAGGACCTGCCGGACGACACGACAGGTGTGCTGGACCGTGTTTTTACCGATGTGGAAAAGGCTCGTACTTTCGTCAAGAGCTCAAGGACTCTTACTGAAAACGTATGGAGTACCGCCATCATTGCCGAGGATTTTGATATTGAGGACAATCTGTTCCGTTTCCTCCCGTTTGATGCCATATACAGGCGTTGGGCCCTGAGTAACGTGTCACTTTATACAGGTCACTGCAACTCTGTCGAGTCGGGCGACGAGCGTGTGCCTATGGCCCAGTCATGTGTGGAGGATATAGTGGCTAAGGCTGATGAATGCATAGCCACAGGTAAATATGCTGCCGACCTGCGTTTCGGTCATGATTATCCTCTTATGGCCCTTGTGAGTTATCTTGGAATTGAGGGAGTAGGAGAGCGTATTCCTGCTGATGAGATTTGTGACAAGTGGCTTGGTTTCTGGAATATCCCTATGGCCAGTAACCTGCAGATAATATTCTACCGCAACAAGAGTAATGATGTAATCGTAAAGTTCCTCTATCAGGAACAGGAGACACGCCTGCGTGGATTGGAACCGTTTGACGGACCCTATTACAAGTGGGAGACGGTTAAGGCTAATCTTGAAGGTTACAAACGCTGAAGGTCTTTTTTTCTACCTTCTTCCCTCGTAGTTCCTTCGATGCTGCCTCGATCATTGTCCGGTATCTGTTCGGTGCTGACCGGACAAATACCGAACAAATACCGAAGAACGTCCGAAGGAAAGACGAGCCAAATAACTATCATATCTGTGGGAATGACCTGACTAAGCCCTGTATCGTGAAGAGTTGTCGGCCAGGACATCATGCACCAGAGTGGTTACCATCTGTTTGAGGTCATCCATGAATTGGGCGGGCTGATATTTGCCACGCTCTATCTCACGTAGGCGTTTTTCCCATATTCCGGTAAGCTCTGCACTCTTTAGAAGTTCCTCATGGATAAGGTCTATGAGGCTGATACCGGTGGGGGTTGGATAGAGGTTCTTTTTCTCCTTATGCATGTACCCGCGCTTATATAAGGTCTCGATGATGGCGGCACGGGTTGAAGGACGGCCTATGCCATTCTCCTTCATGGCATCACGCAGTTCCTCATCGTTTACCAGTTTGCCGGCTGTTTCCATTGCACGCAGCAGGGTGGCCTCAGTGTAGGGCTTGGGTGGGGTGGTCCATTTTTCCTGGAGCTCAGGCAGGTGGGGACCGCTCTCATTGACCGTAAACTGTGGGAGTATGCGCTCGTCATCATCGGCCTTTTCATCGGTCTTTTCCTTGTCAAAGAGGACTCGCCAACCTGGCTTGAGTATCTCGCGGCCTGTTGTCTTGAACTCGGCGCGGCCGGCTTTGCCCATAACGGTGGTCTGGGCGTAGAGGCAGTCAGGGTAGAATACTGCAATGAAACGGCGGGCTATAAGGTCAAATACGGCACGTTCCTGCTGGGTCAGGTTGTTGGGATAAACTCCCGTGGGTATTATTGCATGGTGATCAGTCACCTTGCTGTTGTCAAATACTCGCTTGGTTTTGGGCAGGCGTATGTCTTCAAGCGGTGCAGTAAACTGTGCGTAATCCTTAAGCCCCTTCAGTATGCCGGGACATTTGGGGTAAATGTCATCGCTCAGGAACGTGGTATCCACGCGCGGGTATGTGGTAATCTTCTTTTCGTAGAGTGACTGGATGGTCTTGAGGGTGTCATCGGCAGAGTAACCATATTTGCGGTTGCATTCAACCTGGAGTGATGTCAGGTCAAACAGGCGGGGTGCATAGTCCTTGCCCTCTTTGCGGGTGACATCGGTTATGACAAAATTCAGGGGGCGTATCTCTTCAAGCAGTGCCTGGCCGTCCTCAATCTTGGTGAATTTGCCTTTTGTATATGAAAAGGTGGTGTCACGATAGACGGTCTTGAGTTCCCAATACTGCTCAGGCTTGAAATTGTCAATCTCTTTCTGGCGGTTTACCACGAGAGCCAGAGTGGGGGTCTGTACACGTCCGATGGAGAGCACCTGGCGGCTGTTGCCTGTGCGGTACTTGATGGTGTACAGGCGTGTGGCATTCATGCCCAGCAACCAGTCACCGATGGCGCGGCAAAGCCCGGCTTCGTATAGTGATTTGAATGCATCCTGGTCCTGCAGGTGGCTGAATCCCTCACGGATGGATTCCTCGGTCAGTGATGAAATCCACAATCGCTTGACCGGGCACTTGGCACCGGCTTTCTGCATCACCCAGCGCTGAATAAGCTCACCCTCCTGGCCGGCATCACCGCAGTTGATAATGCCATCGGCCTTCTGCATGAGTGACACTATTATCTTGAACTGTTTCTCAATACCCTTGTCCTCAATAAGCTTGATGCCGAACCGGGGCGGTATCATGGGC
>JAFZKR010000139.1 GCA_017551845.1 Bacteroidaceae bacterium | reverse complement strand
GTGCACGCGGGTGCCGCCAACTACTGCAAGGTGCATATCCACTCCGTAAACAGCGAGGAGATAACCGCTGCCAACGTAGCCAATAAACTGAAAGGCATGAAGGGCATCCTGGTTGCTCCCGGATTCGGCTCTCGCGGTCTGGAAGGCAAAGTTGAGGCCATCAAATACGCCCGCGAGAACAAGATACCGTTCTTTGGAATCTGCCTGGGAATGCAGATGTGCGTAGTGGAGTTTGCCCGTAACGTCTTGGGCTTTAAGGATGCAGAGTCAACCGAGGTCAATCCCGATACCAAACACCCCGTAATAGACATGATGGAGGATCAGAAGAAAACCACCATGAAGGGAGGAACCATGCGTCTTGGGGCCTACGACTGCGAAATCACAAAGGACACGCTTGCCTGCAAGATTTACGGAACCAAACATATCTCCGAGCGTCACCGTCACCGCTACGAGTTCAACGCCAAGTATGCTGAGGAGTTCAGCAAGGCTGGTCTGGTAGCATCGGGTCACAACCCGCAGACGGGCCTGACCGAGATTGTGGAGCTTCCGCAGTCCGTGCATCCGTTCTTCATCGGCTCACAGTTCCATCCCGAGTACAAGAGCACGCCTGAGAATCCGCATCCTCTCTTCAAAGCCTTCATCGCTGCTGCGATAAAGTGAACAGGGCTTACTTGTAGTAGTAAAGCTTTCCGTTGATTATGACTATACCACGCGGCTGTCCCTCTAAGGGGCGGCCGTTTATGTCATAGATCATATCCGTACCCGTTGCAGCAGGTATCAGTTCCACATCAGTGGGATACTGCATAACGGTCCAGTTGGCAGCCATGTGGTTATCGGCATTCGTATCACGCAGCATCAGTACCGATGTGCCAGACTGTTCTGAAGCGGGCCACGGTGAGACGCTCATGTAAGTAACCTGGTCAACGACTATGCCTGCCGCATTGCTCAGACGCACAGATTCACCATTGTTGGACAGTTTTCCATCGGTCCATTGCCATACCTGGTCATACCTGATTACCGTTTTGAGTTTGGAGGCATCGGCCGCAACATAAATGCTGCCGTGTGCCGGAATCAGGCTTCCGTCCGGGAACGTAAAGTCAAAGGCCTGGCTGAGTATGTATCCGCTTATGTCAAACGGTATATCGGTCGGATTGTAAATCCTTATGTACTCAGACTCAGAATTCAGAGTGGGATGATAGCATATCTCACTTATAACAGGCTCATTCTGCGGGGTTTCAGGCAGGTAGGTTGAGCCGATCTTCAGGTTGGCAGGTGTCAACATGTAGTTTGTGGCCGATAAGAACTGCGGATCGCCATACAGGTTGCCAATGGAGAGCGTGTCACCGTCTGAGAGTGAACCGCTGAACCTGATGCTGGATTTGGTATCGCACTCATATGTGCGGTCATAACTGTTGGACAGTATGCATTCTGTTACCACTGCATTTCCGCCCAGACGGCCGTCAACCTTCTCATAGCAGGCCACCGGAGTTGCCACGGCAAAGAATGTGCACTTGTCAATATCGGCATGACATGAGTCCTTTACGGCAACGCCCATGTTGGTCTGGATGAATGTGGAGTTGCTCACCTTTACGGTTGAGCGCTGTCCTACGCTGATACCCTTGTCGGTAATGGTGTATGCCAGCAGGCTGTCAATGATAACGCCGATGGCCTGTTCGCCTATATCCACTGCGTCGCTGTTATCGCCCAGGAAGTGGTGGGCTACGACATCCCTGATGATACCGCCGTCTATGCCGTCAAAGTCAATGGCATCGGTGTCAACCTGATCATTGCCTATGAATGTGCAGTGCTCCACGCGTCCTTTGCCGTACTTGACGTTTATCAGATCACCCGTAACACGGCTGTGTATTATGCTGTTTGTAAGCGTCACGTCGCTGTAACGGGCCGCAATGGGATTGCTTACCACATCCGTTATGTTCAGATGGTCAAGCATCAGCTGCTGACAGTTGTAGGCCGATATGGCCGCCACGCAGTTGTACATGCGCGGTCCCTGATTGGCATCTCGCATGGTGGCATAACTGATTGTTGACTTGGAGTCGCTGTTAATCAGGCATATGGCTCCCCATGACTGTCCGGCATATTGCGGATTGAGAATAAACCGTATGCTGTCTGAACCGGTGCCCTGGGCGGTAAGGCCTCCGTGTACAATCATGTTTGAGTTGGGTGCAAACCTTATCTCTACACCCGGCTCAATGGTAAGGCGAGCGCCTTTAAGGACAGTGACATCGGCTGCAGTATAATAGGGTGACTTTGACTTGAATAGGGTCATATCGGCCGATATGGTATCGGGAAGCATGTTAAGGCCGTCAGACTCATACATTGCCTCGACTGCCATATCGGAATCGATGGAAAGTTTGATTGTCGGACTGGTCTGTCCGCTTAGACGGTTCTGTGATGCAGCCTGGTTGAGCACAGCCAGAAGCTCGACGTCCATTATGATATCCGAGCTGCTCCTTGATGTCTGGTGAACTTCGACAGCAATGGTGTTCTCACCCTGACGGAGCCAGGAAGGATCAATGTCGTATGTGAGATATCTGATGGCAGCACGCTTGGGAATGGCGTAATTGTCGGCCAGCGGATTGGATTCAAAGTTCTCCCTGAGATTGCTGCGGATTATCTCCTTGCCGTTTATCCATACTACAGCGCCGTCATCACGCAACAGGCGGAGTTTAATCTGAAGGTAAGATGAGGGATCGTCATCAACAGTGAACTTGCGGCGGAAATAGGTGGTGACATACTTGGAACTGCTTGAGCCGTAGTTCACTGTGGTCTTTATCAGGTCTGTCATCTTGTTGTCTGTGTCATATCCTAAAGGCGATGCTCCCGATTTCCATGCCGAGTCATCAAAAGAGGCTGCATACCATGAGGTGGGGCTGGTTCCGTCATCAAGATACTTCCATTGGCTGCCGGTTGAAATGATTTTCTTAACGGCATTCTCACGCCAGCCCTTGAAGGTATAACCCACGCGCTCACGGGCGGTAAGGGTTATCTCCATGTTGGTGGGGTAAGATCCGCTCCACTTGTTCTTGTTGATGGCCAGGCCGTTGAACTCAAAGCCGGTCTTGCAGGTAAGGGTGAGCAGGGCGGGCTTTCCCGTGCCGTAGTTCTCATACATGTCCCAGAGCAGCACAACCGGGCGTCCGTTGCAGAAATCCCGCAGATAGCTTATTCTGCTGCGCCATTGACGGGTCGATGTGAGCGCATTGCCGCTGTAGGAGCTGCTGGTGCCAAGCCACCTCTGGACCTGCTGTTCCATAAGCGGTTCAATATCTTTCATGTGCTCCGTTACCTGTCGCTGAATCTCCTCGGGGTTGAATGCCGTAAACAGCAGGTCGGCGGCACGCTTGCAGAAATACTGGCGGTAACCGTCATTCTGCAGCATTGATCCGAAAGGCATGTTGGCCTTTCCGGCATACCAGTCAGCGTAATCATCGGCATAACTGTTGAAACCGCGGTCACCGTCGGTAAATATCCAGCGCCACACGCCTTCGCTCTTGGGCTTCCAGGCCATGGGATTGTGGTTGACCGATGTGTTATGACTCCATATCTGAGCCACCATGAAATCGGTATAGTTCTCCACGTCCATAATCCGGGTAAGAGCATCGTAATTGGCTTGTACGCTCAGGTCCTTCTGCCACACCTCCTTGTAGTGGTTCCACTCCTCCCAGTCGCCGGCCTCGACGTTCTGATCACCTTCAATCATGTCAAAAGTGCCGGCTTCAAGCCCGTAGCGGGTCTCTATGTACTCCTCGTTGACCTTCTCGCGGATGTTATGGATACCCAGGAACTCACCGTTAAGATATACGGCCGATGGACGGAACGCCTGCAGCGCAAGGTTGAGTCCGCCCCTGCGGCAAGCCTGCTGCAGCAGTCCGTCGCGGAACATGGTGTAGTTCCAGTCATTGCCCGATGCACGCAGCGCAAAGTCATCGAACTCGTTGCGCGGATCGTCATGGAACAGCTGGTATGAGAGCTTGCTCTCACCGTATTTCTTTTTGAAATATACTCCAAGCATCTTCTGCGGCAGCTGCCATGCATAGAGGCCGTTTATCTTTACGCCTGCAGGCTCGTTGAATGCAGCCCTGTCGCTGCCGTTGTTCTCATAGAGTTCTATGTTTACCGGAATCTCAAAGTCTGCCTTCTCATTATTTGCGTTGGTCCAACCGTATATTCCTTTCTCTGTGTCCCAGAAATTTTCGCTGTCAGTTGCCAGAGATACAATAGGCAGACTGTGGCCCCGGAACTCATCATTAAGGAAATATGTCATGGTCTTGGTCAGACCCGGCATCTTGCCGTCCTCCAGTATGCGAGCCCTCAGTACGGTGGTCTTGGTAAAGGTGAGTGGAGTAGAGTAGACGTTTGACTCCTTTGTAGGCTCTGAGCCGTCGGTTGTATAATAAACCGTGCCGCCCTGATCATTGGTCACTGTTACCGTAACAGATCCAGCATAGGCTCCGCCCTGTGTCAGTATTACCGGCTGGTTGGATCTGCCGGTGTAGCCTGGGGTGTTGTTGGCGGTACCGGGAGTAGGGGTCATGAAGAATAGTGTCACTGAGGCGTCATCCATGGATCGGCCGAAACTGATATCGCCATACTGCGGTCCGAAAGTCATGCTGTCAACCATCTTGCCGTCAGCATCAAAAAGACCTACCTCTTCACCGTCGGCACTCAGCTTGAAACCGGCGTGAAGGCCGGTACCCATGTCATCGCACCATATAAGCAGGTAACCTCCGGTTTTGATGGTTGTACCATTGGGCAGTACATACTTCTTGGGCTTGCCCAGGTTGTCGGTGATTGACCATCCGCCCAGGTTTACATCAGCCTGTCCGGCATTGTACAGTTCTATCCAGTCAGCATTTGTTCCGTAATCAGGATCCGTATTGGTGCTGCCGTTTGATGCCAATACCTCATTTATTGTAATCTGTGCTTTAGCAGGCATTGCTGACAGTATGGTCAGCACAGCCATAAATATAGAATACGGGAATTTCATAGCCAAGTCAGTTGTCATTTGACAGGACGTAAAATTACTGATATTTTGCAAATTATACAATTATGGCAAGATGATGCAAATTTGCAGGCTGTGCTTACTAAATGTAAGTAATTATGGAAAATTGACAGAAAATAGTAAAATTTCCGCCCTTTTTGAGAACAATGTATCAAAATGATATTTACCTTTGCCGCAGAAATCAGAAACAACAGAACATTTTTATGTTTATCGGTTTTAAAAATATAACCACTGTTCAGCTGAATAATAATCAGCAGCAGCAGAATCAGAACCAGAATAATCAGGTTCCGATGGTTATACCTTTTGACCGGTCAGGTATGTAACTGTTGTATTAGATATAAGAAAAAAAATAAGGCTGGTCAAGTTTTTGACCGGCCTTTTTTGTTTAACGATGCATCAAAACACAATAATTAACCTCAAAACAAAACACAAATGAAAAAGATTGAAGCAATCATCCGGAAAACCCGGTTTGAAGATGTGAAAGAGGCTCTTTTTGAGGCCGACATCAACTGGTTCTCGTATGCTGAAGTTCATGCCATAGGTCAGGCCCGTCAGGACCGTATCTATCGTGGTGTGATGTACAGCACAGATATCATCTCGCGTATTGAGATAACGATAATCTGCCGTGATCAGTTTGTACAGCCTGCCATTGATGCCATTATGGGTGCTGCCCGTACCGGTCAGGTGGGTGACGGCCGGATATTCGTGAGTCCTGTGGATGACACATGGTCAATCCGTACCGGAGAACACGGTGATACTGTATTGCGTGACAAGAAATGAGTAAAACACGATTTTAAACAAACACGATTATGGAAGATTCAATTATATCGACAATATCAGAGAGTGGTATAAGCGGACTGGATACAGTCTGGGTGTTGATAGCAGCTATGCTGGTGTTCTTTATGCAGCCCGGTTTCGCGCTGGTTGAGGCGGGCTTTACCCGTTCCAAGAATACTGCAAATATTCTGATGAAGAACTTTGTTGACTTCATGGTGGGCTCGTTCCTGTTCTGGATGATAGGTTTCGGTCTTATGCATGGAACAAACAACGGATTCATAGGTGGCCTTCACCTTTTTGACTGGTCATTCATAGGTGACTCAAACGTTCCTGCCGAATGCACTCTGATATTTCAAACCGTATTCTGCGCCACAGCCGCTACAATAGTATCGGGCGGTATGGCCGAGAGAACCAAGTTTTCAATGTACGTGATCATTTCAATCATTATTTCAGTCCTTATTTACCCCATTGAAGGTCACTGGACATGGGGCGGCGGTTGGTTGAGCGAGCTTGGTTTTCATGATTTTGCAGGTTCAACAGTTGTTCACACCTGTGGCGGCGTGATTGCACTTGCCGGTGCTATGGTGCTTGGTCCACGTATCGGAAAATATTCAAAGACGGGCGAATCCCGCGCTATCCCCGGTCATAACCTGACATTCGGTGCTCTGGGCGTGTTTATCCTCTGGTTCGGTTGGTTCGGTTTCAACCCCGGTTCACAGCTGGCTGCCGAGGGTGCCGAGAATGCAATTGCAATTTCACACGTAATGTGCACAACCAACATGGCTGCTGCAACAGGCGGACTTTCAGTGCTGTTCCTTACATGGATTGTTTACGGCAAACCTTCACTTTCATTGGTTTGCAACGGTATTCTGGCTGGTCTGGTAGGTATCACGGCAGGTTGCGACCTTGTATCAATAGGCGGTTCTGCAATTATAGGTACTGTTTGTGGTGTCGCAATGGTAGGTTCTGTTGCCCTTATTGATAAAATTTGCAAGATTGATGATCCTGTAGGTGCTGTATCAGTACACGGAGTTTGCGGTATTCTGGGTACTCTCATGACAGGTATGTTTGCTGTGGACGGTGGCTTGTTCTATGGTGGAGGCTGGCACTTCCTGGGCGTTGAGGCTCTTGGATCACTGGTAACAGTCGCTTGGTCATTCTGCCTTGGCATGCTCACATTCGTTATCCTCAAAAAGGTTCACGGAATCCGCGTTGAGCCCAGAGTAGAGGAGGAAGGCCTGGATATTTACGAACACGGAGAGACTGCCTATAACATTTAAAAAACTGAATGTGAAAAAGGGGACAGTCCCCAATTTCACATTTCACATAACATATAAATCTCAAATTGAAAGTTGAAGGTTTGAAGATTGGCAAATTAATGTATTAGTGATTGATTCGTTTTTTAACTCTCTTTAGTCGGTTTTCAGCCTTCAACTTTCATTATTTAATAACACATTATGAAGAAAGTATTTGTATTAGTTGTAATGGCCGCAATATTAGTTCCATTACACGCAGAGATAAAAACAACAGTAGGTGCTGATGTAGTAAGTGAATATATATTCAGAGGGGTAAAATGCGGCGATGCAGCGCTGCAACCCACATTGGCTGTCAGTGCGGGCGGATTTGAGATTTCGGCCTGGGGGAGCATAGGCATAGTAAATCACCTTGATACCAAAGAGCTTGATCTCACTCTGAGTTATTCAGCAGGTGGGGCAAGTGTCGGTATGACAGACTATTGGTTCAGCGTGGGCAGTGAGCCTTACGGGCGTTATTTTAAATATGGTGAGAATGCAACCAACCATATATTTGAGGCATTCCTTGGGTATGATTTCGGCTTTGCGTCAATAAGCTGGTACACAAACTTTGCCGGCAATGATTTCAAAGCCGATGGCGACCGGGCGTACAGCTCATGCTGCGAACTGGCGGCACCATTCAGTGCGTTTGGTGCAGATTGGACTGCAACTCTGGGATTTGTTCCAATGGAGACACCCCTTTATGGAACCGATGGCTTTGCGGTAACCAACGTATCGCTTGCTGCTGAAAAATCAATTGACATTACGGAGAGTTTCAGTTTGCCCATATCGGCGGGAATAACTCTCAACCCCTGTGCCGAGATGGCCTACTTTGTTTTGGGCTTCTCGTTCTGAGTTATTTCTTTTCAGAGTAGCTTCTGAGCGTAATGGTATATACGTAGTTCTTGCCGTTTTCCGTGTAGCTTTCACTCAGGACCATTTCAAGCAGAGAGGTTTTTTCAATGTGAAATGTCTGGCTGTCCTCGGCGAAGGATAAAACGAGGATATCTTCGTCAACCAGCCATCTTCCCAAGTGTATATCGGTACCTTTACTGGTAATGATAGTCTGGACCAGTTCATTATTGGAATTGAACTCATAGAAGATGCTTCGGTCTTCCTGTACGGCATACTTGTCATAGACCACTTCTCCATTTTCAGTCAGGACGGTCCTGGTAAGCTGCCATTTGCCGGAAACGGCGATAGTGTTACGGGTGGTTTCACTGCATGAAACTGTAAAAAGGCTTACCGTCATAATAAGGAGTAATGCCCGGATGGTTCTTTTCATATAATTATTGGTTTAAAAGTGAATGCTTGGATGCAAAGATAATCATTACATCACTATTTGTCACAAAAACGTGTAAAAAATGTGTTAAAGAGTAACATAATGTTGGTAATTGACTTGTATTATGTGTCATTATTCTGTCATTATGTAGAAATTTGTGTTAATACGTAAAAAAACTTCGATTTTTCATTGCAGTTTGAAATTATGTGCTTAACTTTGCATCGTCAATAAAGATATATGGAGATCAATATTACATATAACTGTCTGTCTAATCAGATGAATGATAAGCAGAATAATAACTGGAATCAGAATAATAATCAGATTCCCGGTTCCCCTTGTTGTTTCACCAGTCGGACATGTTGACAGGGATATGGAGATAGAGAATAGATAAAATGATGAAGGCTGGTTCAGATAGGACCAGCCTTCTTCTTTTGGTTAGGATAACATAAAAGTGATATTGAGTATATGTGTGGTTTTGTGGGAATTTTCAGGATACCCGACGGCAAATCGGCTGCAATGCGTGAAAAGGCGCTTAAGATGGCAACGACCATAAGGCATCGCGGGCCGGACTGGAGCGGTGTGTACAGCAGCAGCCGTTGTGTGCTGGCACATGAACGTCTGGCCATTGTGGATCCGCTTTCCGGAGGTCAGCCGCTATATTCACCCGACCGCAATCAGGTTCTGGCAGTAAATGGTGAGATTTACAACCATCGCTCATTCAGGGAGCGCATGCAGGACAGCTACAGTTTCCGGACAGGTTCTGACTGTGAGGTGATACTGGCGCTGTATCGTGAGAAAGGCAAGGATTTTCTTGATGAGCTGGACGGCATATTTGCGTTTGCCCTGTTTGATGAGGAGAGCGGGGATTTCCTGATTGCACGTGACGCAATAGGTGTTATACCTCTTTATATAGGATATGACAATGACGGTACGCTTTATGTGGCCAGTGAGCTGAAAGCTCTGGAGGGCTATTGTGAGCGTTATGAGGTGTTCCCTCCCGGACATTATCTGTTGGGTAGTGAGGGGCGCATGGAGAGATGGTACAAGCGTCCATGGAAGGATTATGATGCAGTGAAGGATGGTCCTAAGGCTGCCGATGCGCCTAAGCTGTTGCGTGAGAGCCTTGAGGCTGCCGTGCGCCGTCAGATGATGAGCGATGTGCCTTACGGAGTATTGCTATCAGGCGGACTGGACAGTTCTGTTATATCGGCTATAGCACGGAAATATTCCGCCAAACGAATAGAGACAGAGGGTAGGCATGATGCTTGGTGGCCACGTCTTCATTCGTTCGCAGTGGGACTGAAGGGAGCTCCGGATCTGGAGAAGGCCAGACTGGTGGCTGAGCATCTGGGCACAGTTCATCATGAAGTGAACTACACCGTTCAGGAAGGAATAGACGCTATACGTGACGTGATTTATCACATTGAGACATACGATGTTACTACCGTACGTGCAAGCACCCCCATGTATCTGCTGGCCCGTGTGATACGTAGCATGGGTATAAAGATGGTTTTGAGTGGTGAGGGAGCCGATGAGGTGTTCGGAGGTTACCTGTATTTCCACAAGGCACCTGATGCTAAGGCTTTCCATGAAGAGACCGTACGCAAGCTTTCTCGTCTGTACCAGTATGACTGCCTCAGAGCTAACAAATCGTTGGCAGCGTGGGGTATTGAGGGTCGTGTACCTTTCCTTGACACCGTATTCCTGGATGTGGCTATGAGCCTTGATCCTGAATGCAAGATGTGTCGTGGCAATGAGATAGAGAAGAAGGTAGTACGCCAGGCATTTGAAGATATGCTTCCGCGTGAGATAGTATGGCGTCAGAAAGAGCAGTTCAGTGATGGGGTGGGTTACAGTTGGATAGACTCGCTGAAGGCTTTCACTGCAAATGCTGTATCCGATGAGCAGATGACTCATGCCGCTGAGCGTTTCCCTGTCAATCCGCCTATGAACAAGGAGGAGTATTACTACCGTTCCATATATGAGGAGCTGTTTCCGAGCGAGAGCGCAGCGCGTACGGTACCCAGCGTACCTAGTGTGGCCTGCTCTACAGCCGAAGCGCTTGCATGGGACAAATCATTCCGGAACATTAATGACCCCAGCGGCCGCGCTGTGAAGGGTGTTCATGAAAAAGCTTATTAATCTGATTATTTATTAACTTAAACTCAACTGATATGAGTGAACTAAGATTTGATGTAATACAGGATGCTTTCAAGAAGAAGGCGGCTGTAGTAGAGACACCAGACAAGAAGATTTCCGATTATTTCGGGGAATTGGTGTTCAACAGGGACAAGATGCGCAAGTATCTTGATGCCGAGACCTACAAAGCACTGGTCAATTGTATTGATAACGGTGAGCATCTGGACCGCAAAACTGCTGACGGAGTTGCCGCAGGTATGAAGGTTTGGGCTATGGAGCATGGTGTGACACATATCACACACTGGTTCCAGCCGCTAACTGACGGTACTGCCGAAAAGCACGACTCATTCATGGAGTACGATGGCAAGGGCGGTATGATTGAGACTTTCGACGGCAAAGCTCTGGCACAGCAGGAGCCTGACGCATCATCATTCCCGAGCGGTGGTATCCGTGCCACTTTCGAGGCCCGCGGCTATACGGCATGGGATCCTACATCGCCTGTGTTCATACAGGATGACACTCTCTGCATACCTACCGTATTCATATCATATACCGGTGAGGCTCTTGACTACAAGACTCCGCTTAAGAAGGCTCTGAAGGCTGTAAATGATGCCGCTCTGCCTATCTGCAAGATGTTTGATTCCAAGGTCAAGAAGGTTTATTCATATCTGGGCTGGGAGCAGGAGTACTTCTTGGTTGATGAGGATCTCTATGCTGCACGTCCTGACCTTATGCTTACAGGCCGTACATTGATGGGACACGCATCATCAAAGAACCAGCAGCTGGATGACCATTATTTTGGTGCAATACCGTCACGCGTGGCCGCTTTCATGCGCGACATTGAGATAGCCGGTTACAAACTGGGTATTCCGCTTAAGACACGTCACAACGAGGTTGCTCCCAACCAGTTCGAGCTTGCTCCCATATATGGTGAAACCAATCTTTCAAATGATCAGAACCAGCAGATGATGAACGTGATGAACACGATTGCCCGTAAGCACGGATTTGTGGTTCTGTTCCACGAGAAGCCGTTTGACGGCATCAACGGTTCCGGTAAGCACAATAACTGGTCACTCGGTACTGATACAGGAACTCTGTTGCTCGCTCCAGGTAAGGATGCTATGGGTAATCTGCAGTTCGTTACATTCTTTGTAAACGTGCTGGCTGCCGTACAGAGGCATAATGATCTGCTCAAGGCTTCAATAGCAACCGCTACTAATGCTCACCGTCTTGGTGCTAATGAGGCACCTCCCGCAATAGTATCGGCTTTCCTGGGTCGGACTATGACTTCGGTGCTCAAGAAACTGCTTGAGGTTCCGTCTGATACTCCTATTGAGATTGCCGGCAAGAAGGGAAAGTCAGTAGGTCTGGTTGAGATACCTGAGATATTTGTTGACAACACTGACCGTAACCGTACATCGCCGTTCGCGTTCACAGGTAACCGCTTTGAATTCCGTGCCGTAGGTTCAAGTGCAAACTGCGCTGGTGCAATGACCACTCTGAATGCAGCTGTTGCAGAACAGCTCATTGAGTTCAAGAAGGGTGTTGACAAGGAGATGAAGGCCGGAAAGCCAATGAACATAGCATTCATGGATACCTTGAAACCTATCATCAAAAGCATTATTGATGTGGTTTGCTTTGACGGTAACGGTTATACCGATGAGTGGAAGGCTGAGGCCAAGCGTCGTGGTCTGGACACCAGCACCAACGTGCCTGAGATGTTCAAGGCATTTACCGCTCCCAAGGCTATCAAGATGTTCACTGAGCTGGGCGTTTACACCGAGAAGGAACTTGAGGCACGCAATGAGGTGAAGTGGGAAACATATACCAAAAAGGTACAGATTGAAGCCCGGGTGACAGGCCGTATGGCTATCAATCATATCATTCCCGCCGCTCTGGCATATCAGACCAAACTGCTCAAGAACATCACTCTTATGAAGGGTGTGTTCACAGATAACTACACAGCAATGGCCGGAGTGAGCATGGGGCTTGTAACCAGCATATCAGAACTGGTGACTGACCTGCGCCGTCAAGTTGACAGCATGGTTGAGGCCCGTAAGGCTGCCAACAAGATTGAGGATGAGTATGAGAAGGCTAAGGCCTATCATGAGATAGCAGAGTCACTTTTCCCGCTTCGTAAGACTATTGATAAACTCGAGGAGATTGTTGACAACGATATGTGGCCGTTGCCGAAGTATCGCGAGTTGCTGTTTATTAATTGATGGAGCAGCGAGAGGAGAGCCAAGCTTGTTTGGCTCTCCCGAGTCGCGACAGAAATCAACGGCGTAACCGTTAATTAAGGGAAATCGCTTCGGCGGTTCCCCTTTCAATAAACAAGAGTAATACGATTACCATTATATAAATTCTATGATTAAGACACAGGGATTATATGATCCTCAGAACGAGCATGATGCATGTGGAATAGGCATGATGGTCAATCTGAAGGGAAACAAGACGCACCTGCTTGTGGATGAGGCCTTGACGCTGCTTGAGAATATGAAGCACCGTGGAGCCGAGGCTGCCGATAACAAGAGTGGTGACGGAGCTGGAATTATGGTCCAGATACCGCACGAGTTCATACTTCTGCAGGGTATTCCCGTTCCTGAGCGTCTGCACTATGGTACAGGACTGGTGTTCCTGCCGCAGGACAAAGAATTGCGTGAGCAGTACCTTGACATTATCAGTGAGGAGACAGAGAAGATGGGGCTTCAGTTGTCAAACACACGCGACGTTCCCGTAAACAGCAATATCCTGGGTGATGCAGCAAAGGCCACTGAGCCCTGCACCGTACAGATATTCATTACCGGAGCGGCTCAGGTTGACGGTCTGGAGGCCATTCTCTACAAGATTCGCAAGCATGTTGAGAAACGCATTGACAACCGTGATTTCTATATTGTATCCCTTTCAAGCCGCATCATGGTATATAAGGGAATGCTCACATCTACACAACTCCGTGAGTACTATCCTGACCTCAGCAGTCCGTTCTTTACCAGCGGCATAGCTATGGTGCATTCCCGTTTCAGTACCAATACATTCCCCACTTGGTCACTGGCACAGCCGTTCCGAATGCTGGCTCACAACGGTGAAATCAACACCATTCGCGGCAACCGCGGCTGGATGGAGGCACGTGAGAGCGTGCTGTCATCGGAGGCACTTGGTGATGTATCGGATATACATCCTATTGTACAGCCCGATATGAGCGACAGTGCATCATTTGACAATGTGCTGGAGTTCTTTGTGCGCTCCGGCATGTCTCTGCCGCATGCTATGGCCATGATGATCCCTGAGTCTTTCAATGAGAAGAACCCCATAAGTGACAAGCTCAAGGCATTCTATGAGTACCATTCCATACTCATGGAGCCTTGGGACGGTCCTGCTGCAATGCTCTTTACCGATGGCCGCTACGCAGGAGGTATGCTTGACCGTAACGGTCTGCGTCCCGCTCGCTACCTTATCACAAAAGACGGAATGCTCATTATGGCATCCGAGGCCGGTTGCATTCACGTTGATGCTGCCGGTATAATAGAGAAAGGTAAACTTCAGCCCGGTAAGATTCTGCTTATTGATACCGATAACGGTCAGATTTTCCGTAACGATGAGGTTAAGGATGCTCTGGCCAGCGAGTACAACTACGGTGAGTGGCTCAGTGCCGGCCGTGTTGAATTGGGTAAGCTTAAGAGCGGCCGTAAGGCCCCCAATGACATAAGTGAATTCACACGTCGGTTAAGGGCGTTTGACTTTACTCGTGAGGATATAGACCGTGTGATTGTTCCCATGTGCCAGACGGCTCAGGAGCCGCTTTCATCAATGGGTAACGATACCCAGCTGGCGGTTCTGTCAGATCGTCCGCAGCTGCTGTTCAACTACTTCCGTCAGCAGTTCGCACAGGTTACAAATCCGCCTATAGATCCTATCCGTGAAGAACTTGTCATGTCACTGACTGAGTATATAGGTGCAGTTGGCATGAACATACTTACTCCCAGTGAGGGCCACTGCAAGATGGTTCGTCTGCCGCAGCCGGTACTCACCAACACTGAGCTGGATACACTCTGTAACATTCGCTACAAAGGATTCAATACTGAAATACTTCCCATTCTCTTTGAGAAGGCCAAGGGTGCCAAAGGTATGGCCGATGCCATCCATGAGCTCTGCAAGAAAGCCGAGGAGTCTGTTGATGCAGGTATCAACTACATAATCCTGAGCGACCGCGGTATAGATGACACTCATGCAGCGATACCATCACTGCTTGCAGTGAGTGCTATTCACCACTATCTGGTTTCAATCCAGAAACGTGTTCAGACAGCCCTGATAGTTGAGAGCGGTGAGATACGTGAGGTTATGCATGTGGCTCTGCTTATGGGCTACGGCGCAAGTGCTGTGAACCCGTATATGGCATTTGCAGTGATTGACGACCTCGTGAAGAAGGGTGAGATTCAGCTTGATTACGAGACTGCTCAGCACAACTACATCAAGGCTGTTGACAAGGGTCTTAAGAAGATTCTGAGCAAGATGGGTATAAGCACCATACGTTCATATCGCGGTGCAAAGATATTCGAGTCCATAGGTATCAGCCAGGAGGTGCTTGCCAAGTACTTCGGTACAGCTTCATCGACTGTGGGTGGAGTAGGATTTGAGGGTATCTGCAAGGATGCCGTACGTATGCAGGAGCAGGGATTCAGCAAAGCCGAGCCCGCCGATGTGCTCCCGTTCATAGGCCAGTATGCTTTCCGTAAGGATGGAATACGTCACGCATGGACGCCTGAGGCCAT
This sequence comes from Bacteroidaceae bacterium, assembly GCA_017551845.1. Next base: position 6,598 of record JAFZKR010000139.1, on the reverse strand, counting down.
ATCAACACTGCAACTGGCAACACGCTTGGGCAGTTACAAGAAGTTCAAGGAGTTCTGCTCAATTGTGGATGACCGTCCTGAACCGTTGTTCCTGCGCAACTACTTCAAGTTCAAGACCAACCCCATATCAATTGATGAGGTTGAGCCGGCCGAGAAGATTGTAAAGCGTTTTATAGGTGCCGCAATGTCATTCGGTGCCATAAGCAAGGAGGCTCATGAGGCTATTGCAATTGCACTCAATACTCTTGATTCACGCAGCAATACCGGTGAGGGAGGTGAGGACAGCACCCGCTTCCATGAGGATGTGGACGGTGTTTCACTTAGCAGCCGTATCAAGCAGGTTGCATCGGGCCGATTCGGTGTTACTGCCGAGTATCTGGTCAATGCAATGGAGATTCAGATCAAGATTGCCCAGGGCGCAAAACCCGGTGAGGGCGGTCAGCTGCCGGGATTCAAGGTGAACGAGATAATTGCCCGTACACGTAACTCAATTCCCGGAATATCACTGATTTCGCCTCCGCCACATCACGATATCTATTCTATCGAGGATCTGGCACAGCTCATATTTGATTTGCGTAATGTCAACCCCAAGGCCAAGATCAGCGTAAAGCTGGTGGCCGAGAGCGGTGTAGGTACCATTGCAGCCGGTGTGGCCAAGGCCAAGGCTGACCTGGTGGTTATATCGGGCTCTGAGGGCGGCACAGGTGCTTCACCAGCATCATCAATACGTTATGCAGGTATTTCACCTGAAATAGGTCTTTCTGAGACTCAGCAGACTCTGGTTCTGAATGGTCTGCGCAAGGAGATTGAGGTTCAGGTAGATGGCCAGCTTAAGACTCCGCGAGACGTCATTTCAATGGCTCTGCTGGGTGCTGGCGAGTTCGGATTCGGCACGGCTCAGCTTATCGTTTTGGGTTGCCTGTTGATGCGTAAGTGTCATACTAACGCTTGCCCTGTAGGCGTTGCTACGCAGGATCCAGCATTGCGCGCCAAGTTCCGAGGTCACAGCCAGTACCTTATAAACTACTATATGTATATGGCTCAGGGCGTACGTGAACTGCTGGCTGAGATGGGATTCCGCCGCTTTGAGGATATAATAGGCCGTACGGACCTTATTGAGATTGATACAACCAAGTTCAACGATAAGACAAGGGGCCTTGACTTCAGCCGTATGCTAACCAGGATTGACGGTGATCTGCGTAAGGTTGAGGATCAGCAGCATGATCTTAGCCAAGTGCTTGACCAGAAGATCATAAAGGAATCTGCACAGGCAATTGATAAGGGCAGCAAGGTTGAGCTTGCTTACGATATTATCAACACTGACCGCGCTGTAGGTGCTATGCTCTCCGGTGAGATTGCATCCAAGTATGGGCATGACGGTCTGGCCGACGGTACCATTGACGTTAAGTTCAAAGGTTCTGCAGGACAGAGTTTCGGTGCGTTCCTTATGAAGGGTGTTACGTTCCGTCTGGAGGGTGAATCCAATGACTATGTAGGAAAGGGCCTCTCAGGTGGCCGCATAGCTATCTGCCCGCCCAAGGAGACTACTTATGAGCCGTCGGACAACATCATAGCAGGCAACACCATACTGTATGGTGCTACAAGCGGTGAGATATTCATCAACGGCCGTGTGGGTGAGCGCTTTGGCGTACGTAACTCTGGTGCCATAGCAGTCGTTGAGGGCGCAGGAGACCACTGCTGCGAGTATATGACAGGCGGCCGTGTGGTTGTGCTCGGAACAACCGGAAGGAACTTTGCCGCCGGTATGTCAGGTGGTTTGGCTTATGTTTGGGACAAGAACCATGACTTTGACTACTACTGCAACATGGATATGATTGAGCTTGACTTGATTGAGGACAAGGCCGGTCGTGACGAGTTGCACAGTCTGATAGAGAAGCACTACAAATATACCGGATCAGCTCTTGCCAAGAAGATGCTTGACAACTGGAACCAGTACGTAGGTGAGTTCATACAGGTTACTCCTATCGAATATCGTCGCATACTGCAGGAGGAGAGGATGAAGGCGTTGCAGCAGAAGATTGACAATGTGCAGCGTGATTATTGACCCGTTTAAACAGAAAGAAATATGGGAAATCCAAGAGCATTTCTGACCGTACCCAGACAGGATGCCGGTCATAGACCAATACATGAGAGAATAGCTGATTTCAGTGAGGTAGAGCAGACTTTGAACGACAGCAGCCGTCAGATGCAGGCTTCACGCTGTATGGATTGCGGCGTACCGTTCTGCCATTGGGCTTGCCCGCTGGGCAACAAGCAGCCTGAATGGCAGGATGCCGTATATAAAGGTAAATGGGAGCTGGCATACAAGCTGCTCTCCGCTACCAATGATTTTCCGGAGTTTACGGGCCGTATCTGCCCGGCTCTCTGCGAGAAGAGCTGTGCTCTGAATCTTTGCATTGATGCTCCTGTAACTATCCGTGAAAACGAGTGCTCAATTATTGAACATGCATTCCGTGAGGGATATATAAAGCCTCAGACATATGAGCGTAACGGCAAGAAAGTAGCCATTATAGGTGCTGGTCCTTCCGGCTTGAGTGCTGCAGTGAGACTTAACTGCTTGGGTTATGATGTGACTCTGTTTGACAAGATGCCGTCAGCAGGCGGTTTGGTACGTTATGGAATACCTAACTTCAAACTTGACAAGTATGTGATTGACCGCCGTATGGCAATCATGGAGCAGGAGGGAATAAAGTTCAAGTTCAATACTATGGTTGATCTTAACAAACTGCCCGAGGGCTTTGACGCTTATATAATATCGAACGGTACGCCTACTGCACGTGATCTTAAGATTCCGGGTCGTGAGCTCAAGGGCGTATATTTTGCTCTGCAGATGCTTACACAGCAGAATCTGCGTCTGGCAGGCAAGGAGTTTTCTCCCGAAGAGACCGTATCTGCTAAGGGTAAGAAGGTACTGGTAATAGGTGGCGGTGATACCGGCAGTGACTGCATAGGTACATGTCACAGACAGTGTGCCGTTAGCGTTACCCAGATTGAGATCATGCCCAAGCCTCCTGTAGGCTACAATCCCGCAACTCCTTGGCCGCAGTGGCCTAATATCCTCAAGACAACAACTAGTCATGAGGAGGGTTGCGAGCGCCGCTGGTGCCTTACATCAAATAAGTTCCTGGATGACGGCAAGGGTAACCTCAAGGGTGTTGAGGTGGAGACGGTGGAATGGGTACCGGATCCTAATGGCGGCCGTCCGCAGATGAAACTGACCGGTAACAAGGAGATTATAGAGTGCGATATGGTGCTGTTGGCTATGGGATTCCTCAAGCCTGAGCATCCTCAGTACGCTGAGAACGTGTTCCTGGCAGGTGATGCCAAGAACGGTGCGAGCCTTGTGGTCCGCGCACTTGCCAGTGGCCGCGAAGTTGCTGCCCAAGTTGATAAGTATTTGCAGAGCAAATGAGTGTGATTCGTTTTACAAAGATGCAGGGTCTTGGTAATGACTACATATACGTCAATACCATGGAGTACCCCATAACCGATCCCAAGCAGTTCTCCATCCGTTGGAGTGACCGCCGCAAAGGAATAGGCTCTGACGGACTTATCATGATTGGTAAGTCGGCCATTGCCGATTTCAGTATGAGGATATTCAATGCTGACGGCTCTGAGGCCCGTATGTGCGGAAACGGAGCCCGCTGCGTGGGTAAATATCTGTATGAGAAAGGACTCACATCCAAGACTGAAATAAAGTTGGATACACTGTCAGGTATAAAGATATTGAAACTGAATCTGGGCGTTGACGGAAAGGTTGAGACTGTATCAGTCAATATGGGACCTGGTGTTCCTCTAATGGTTAATTATGGTAAAGGAACGCTGGTCGGTGAGAAACTCAATGTGGGTGAAGGTCCCACCGTATGCTCTGCCATAGATATGGGTAACCCTCATCTTGTAATGTTCATAAACGATGCCGAGAAGGCTCGTGTAGATGAAGTAGGCCCTTTTATGGAACATCACCAGATGTTCCCGGACCGTGCCAACATTGAGTTTGCACAGGTTCTGGACCGCAAACATATACGCATGCGTGTCTGGGAGCGTGGCAGCGGCATAACATTTGCATGTGGCACAGGAGCATGCGCAACGGCGGTTGCATCGGCCATGCAGGGATATACTGATGCCGATGGTTGTGATGTGATTATGGACGGCGGTACGCTTAATGTCAAATGGAATCCTGATACCAAGGAGGTTCTAATGACCGGTGCCGCTGAATTTGTTTTTGAAGGAACCGTAACAGAGTAAGATAAATGATAAAAGCTAATCTGAATTTCTCTAAACTGCCGCAGAGATACCTCTTTCTGGATATAGCCAAGAGGGTTGCTGCGTATAGTGAGAAACACCCCGGTGCCGATATCATCCGCATGGGTATAGGTGATGTGACACGTCCACTGGCTCCTGCTGTGATTGAGGCCATGCACAAGGCTGTCGATGACTGCGCAGCATCTGAAACCTTTCACGGTTATGGCCCGGAACGCGGTTACCTGTGGCTCCGTGAGGCTATAGTTAAAGGTGATTACGCTCCGCTGGGAGTTCAGATGGAACCCGATGATATTTTTATAAATGATGGTGCCAAGAGCGACACAGGCAATATAGGTGATATTCTGGCACCTTGTACAACAGTTGGAATAACAGATCCTGTTTACCCCGTATATGTGGATACTAACCTTATGCGCGGCAATGCGATCAAGTACATTACATGCAGCGCCGAGAACGATTTTACTGGCGATATTCCTAATGAAAAGCTGGATGTTGTGTACCTTTGCTACCCGAATAATCCCACAGGTGCCGTGATAACCCGCAGCAAGCTTAAACAGTGGGTTGATTACGCAATTGAGGCAGGTGCAATTATAATGTATGATTCCGCCTATGAAGCATTTATACGCAATGCGGATATTCCTCATTCAATATATGAAATAGAGGGTGCAAGGAAGTGCGCAATTGAGTTCCGCAGTTTCTCCAAGACTGCAGGTTTTACTGGAGTAAGATGTGGTTATACGGTTATCCCTCAGGAACTTATGGTAAAGGATGAAAATGGTCAAACGGTGAACCTTAATACTCTCTGGGAGCGCCGCCAGAGCTGCAAGTTCAACGGAGCCTCATACATCTCCCAGCGTGGTGCGTTGGCTGTATATTCAGAGCAGGGCAGAGCCCAGACACGTGCCACAATTGATCATTACCTTGAGACTGCAAGTATAATCAGCAAGAGTATGGCTGAATGCGGACTTGAACCTCAAGGTGGCGAGAATGCTCCATACATCTGGGCCAAGACTCCGGGAGGAATCTCTTCATGGCAGTTCTTTGATGAACTGCTGGAGAAAGCCCAGGTTGTCGTAACACCGGGAAGCGGATTCGGTCCTGCAGGTGAAGGCTATTTCAGAATTACATCTTTCGCTGACCGCCAGCGCACGATTGAGGCAATGGATAGAATTAAGAAGATATTGTAAAAGATATAGATGGATAGAGAAGCAGTACTTATACTTGAAGACGGAACCCGTTACAAAGGACGCTCGTTCGGATATGAAAAATCCGTATCGGGCGAACTTGTGTTCTATACGGCTATGACCGGATACCCGGAGAGTTTGAGTGACCCGTCATACAAAGGGCAGATCCTGGTGCCTACATTTCCGTTGATAGGCAACTACGGAGTGCCCGGTGACGAGACGGTCAATGGCATATCAAAGTTTTATGAGTCGGACAGAATACAGTGTTCGGCTCTTGTCATTTCTCAGTATTCGGCCGAATACAGCCATTGGGACTCTGCCAAGAGTTTGGGAGAATGGCTCAAGAAGTGGCAGATACCAGGAATTTACGGCATTGATACAAGGGCTCTTACCAAGCGTCTGCGTGAGAAAGGCGCCATGCTGGGCAAGATAGTGTTCGGTGATGAGGATATTCCGTTCTATGATCCAAACAAGGACAATCTGGTTGCACAGGTTTCATGCCCAGAGATAAAGTATTACGGTAACGGTAAATACAAGGTCCTCATGGTTGACTGTGGAATGAAGAACAATATCCTGCGCTGCCTGCTTGACTATGACGTTCAGATAAAGCGAGTACCTTGGGATTATGATTTCAGCCAGGAGGATTATGACGGCCTGTTCATTTCAAACGGCCCAGGTGATCCCGCCATATGCACTGCTACCATTAAACATATACGTGAAGCTTTGAAGCAGGACCGCCCCATAATGGGTATTTGTTTAGGAAACCAGTTGCTTGCACTTGCCGCAGGCGCCAAGACCTACAAACTCAAGTACGGTCACCGCGGTCATAACCAGACCGTACGCATTCCGGGCACCCACAAGTGCTTCGTGACATCACAGAACCACGGCTTTGCAATTGATGACAGCACACTTCCTTCAGACTGGGAGCGTATGTTCGAGAACCTGAACGACGGTACCAATGAGGGAATAAAGCACAAGACGAAGCCTTTCTTCTCAACCCAGTTCCATCCTGAGGCATCAAGCGGACCTACCGATAATGGTAACCTGTTTGGAGTTTTTGTGGAGAATATGAAAACTTACACTAAGAAATGATGCTATGGAAGATGTAAAGAGAGTACTTGTGCTCGGTTCAG
>JAFZKR010000138.1 GCA_017551845.1 Bacteroidaceae bacterium | reverse complement strand
CTTGATGATTGCATAGAAATTTCTGATTTCTGGGATGTAAGACGCGATCCCAATACACTTACCGGTCAACTAAAATGATTCAAAAGGAGTCTGACACCTTTTGTATCGTTTTCGACTACATGAAGTGCCGGCGGTCCGGCTCCGGTAGTTTCTCCACGGCGTAGCGGAGCATGGTGCGGGGCATTATGCTGCATCGCGGCTCTAACCAGGCCTTGAGTTCTTCAACATTTTTTTTGCCGGCTTCACGCAGCAACCAGCCCACGGCTTTATGTATCAGGTCGTGCTTGTGGTCCAGAAGTATCTCGGCAATGGCGTATGTATCGGCCGTCTGTCCGTGACGGATGAATTGGATGGTGCTCACTATTCCTATGCGCTGCTCCCATATTGTTTTTCCGTTACGGGCCAGGTCATAGAGCAGGGTACGGTCCTTGTCAAGTAGCCAGGTGCCCAGTAGCGGATAGCAGGAGAGGTCAACAAGATCCCAGTTGTTGATGCGGTCAGTGTGCGAGAGATAGAAATCAATGCACCTCTTACGGAGTTCCACATCTTTCTTTGAGTGGTTGAATATCTCTATCAATGAGAGAAGAGCGGCCAGACGGACCTCATGGTACCGGCTGTTAATACACTCTTCCAGATTGTCAAAATCCGCCTTTGACCAGCACTCCTTGACTACTCTGCGTGTTACGGGCACTTTAATTCCCAGGAACTTGTCACCGTAGCCGTACTGGCCGGGACCAGTCTTGAAAAAGCGCATCAGGCCCTCCACCTGAGTAGGGTCGGATTTACGCATTATCTCATCAAGCAGTATGTTCATAGTGGCTCTCTACTATTTGTGCGGCACGTTCAAGGGCTTCCGGCTTTCCTGCATCAACCCACCCTGACGGATTGCTTTCCACCATCAGCAGGTTGAGCTGTCCCGCATTGCTTACATAGAAATCCGTAATACTGAATCTCTGCTCAGGTACGGCATTAAGTATGGGCAGGACGCTTCCGGATATTACGTGTATGCCCTGAAATGCGTAAGGGGTGAACTTGCTCTTGTCAAAGTCATTCAACGGCGAACGCACCTCTCCGGTCTTTTCATTGCTCCAACCGCACAACGCACCTTCCTCGTTGAAATAGAGATAACGTGAAGTAAGGCGGCGGGCAGTGAGAAGGGTGGCATCGGCCCCGCTTTTCAAATGAGTATGGTACAGACGGTTCAGGTCAACGTCAGAGAATATATCTACATTATGGACAAGCACGGGAGCATCATCTTTAAACAGATTCATAGCCCGGCGTATTCCTCCGCCGGTATCCAGCAGCAGGCAGCTTTCATCGGACAGGATGATGTCAAGACCGAAATAAGAGTTCTCCTCGAGGTACTCACGTATCTCATCGGCAAAATGGTGTATGTTGATTACAAAACGGTCAAAACCGGCAGCCGAGAGGTGACGCAGCTGGTGCTCCAGCATGGTGTGTCCGTTAACCTCCACAAGCGCTTTGGGACAGTGAGCGGTAAGCGTGCCAAGACGTGTGCCTAATCCGGCTGCAAGAATGAGTGCGTTCATAATTCTTTGATTATGCCTTGTTCGCGGTGCTCAAGCAGGACAATAATTCCGTCACCGTATTTCCACTTGAGGTGCTCTGCCAGATGATTGGCGCAGTATAGTGAGCGGTGCTGTCCTCCGGTGCAGCCGAATGATACCATCAGGTTGGAGAATCCGCGTTCTATGTATTTGTCAACTGTGGGGTCAACCAAACCATACACGTGCTCAAGAAAACGTTGCACTTCTCCCTGCTGCTCAAGGAACTGTATCACCGGCGCATCGGCTCCTGTTATCTTCTTATAACAGTCATACTTGCCGGGGTTGTGCATTCCCCGACAGTCAAAGATGAATCCTCCGCCATTGCCGCTCTCATCCTGAGGAAGTCCCCGGCGATATGAGAAACTCATCACGCGTACGGTGAGTCTTGTATCTACGGGAGCCGGCTGTGGATTGAACTGTGGCAGTTCCGTTATTTTGCGAAGCAGCTGTGTAAGGTAAGGACATCCCTCAATATCCTGCTTAAGCAGACCTTTCAGGTTATCAATAGCTGCCGGAATGCTCTGCACAAAATGCGGCTTGTGCTCAAAATAACCGCGGAATCCGTAGGCGCCCAGAACCTGGAGAGTACGGAAGAGTACGAAGTAGTGCAAGCTTGCACGGAACGCCTTGGCCTCCACCTTACGGAATGGAGCAAGAGCCTCCAGATATGTGTCAACAAGATGCTGCTTCAACGCCTCCGGATAAACCGCACGCGCTTGCCACAGGAATGAAGCAAGGTCATACTCTATGGGACCGCGACGGCCTCCCTGAAAGTCTATGAACCAGGGTTCTGAGTCCTTGATCATTACATTGCGTGCCTGGAAGTCGCGGTACATGAATGTGCTGTAAGGAGTATCCTTGAGCAAGAGGCTGGCAAACTGCTCAAAGTCATCTTCCAGACGTGCCTCATGGAACTCAATGCCTATTGCTTTGAGGAAATTGTATTTGAAATAGTTCAGGTCCCAGAATATGCTCCGGCGGTCAAAAGATTCACAAGGGAAACATACCGTAAAATCCATTCCCTCCCCGCCCCTGAACTGCAGAACGGGCAGCCACCTGATGACCTTTTCAAGAAGCTCCACTTGAGGGGCGGTGTATTCGCCGCTTTCCCGTGCACTAACACACAGTCCGAACAGTGAGATATCACCTAAATCCTGCAGCAGATAGCACATCCCCGAGTCCGATACGGCCAGTATCCCTGGCACAGGCAGACCTTTTACGCACAAATGATTCCCGATGCTCAGGAACGCCGCATTCTCATCGGCATTGGTTCCTTCCACACCTACTACCGTACTGCCGTCAGAGAGTGCCATACGATAATATACACGGTTAGAACCGGCCGCCGTAAGCCTTGTGACACTTTCAGCATCACAGCCGGCATACTCTCTGAACAACTCTTTCAATTCCTCATTCATACGGAGACCAAAGTTACTCCATCCTCACTTTATTTCCAAGATTCCAGGGTGAAATAAAAACATTCACCATACACACCGCTTTTACACCGGCATGTATGGTGAATATCTCTTGTCTGTTACCGGTTTATTATTTGATGTAAACCTTCACAGAACTACCGTCCTCAGTCTGGAGTATGTTCATTCCGCGCCTGGGTGTACCCATACGCTGACCGTTAATATCGAACCATTGACCATCGGTTACAACATTCTGATCAGTGAATATATTCTTGACCCCTGAAACAATACTGTAGAATTCTTGCCAAATGTTTGCTACTCTGTAAAGGTTAATGCTTTGTTCAGGAACATGAAGAATGCAGGTCTGCCTGTTTACGCCCTTGAATACATCATTGTTGCAAGTAGGCGGAGTCTCCCTGTAACAATATATCTTTTCAAGATTACTGCAGTTTTCAAATTCGCTGCTTTGGAGCTTTTCAACAGGACTGCCTATTGATAAATATTTGATGGATTTGAATCCTTTGAACGGTCTGCCACCGCTTTGATAGTT
>JAFZKR010000137.1 GCA_017551845.1 Bacteroidaceae bacterium | reverse complement strand
GGTTTAACCGGTGTCTTGTCATTATGGCTCGGAATCATGAAGATTGGTGAGAAGGGCGGTTTGGTGAATACCTTTGCCCGCTGGCTAAGCCCCGTGTTCTCACGCCTGTTCCCGGAGTTGCCCAAGAATGACCCTGCGTACGGTCATATATTCATGAACGTGGCCGCCAATATGCTGGGACTTGACAATGCCGCCACCCCCATGGGCCTCAAGGCTATGGAGCGTATGCAGGAACTGAACAGGAACAAGGAGGTGGCTTCCAATCCCATGATAATGTTCCTTGTGCTGAACACCTCCGGACTTACGCTCATTCCGGTGAGTGTACTCGTTTATCGTGCGCAGATGGGGGCCGCACAGCCGGCCGATGTTTTCATCCCTATTCTGCTTGCTACATTCTTTTCAACTCTGGTGGGTCTGCTGGTCACCTGCTTTGTCCAAAAGATAAAGTTTGACAAAGTGCTAATAGCTTTTGTGGGTGGTCTCAGCCTGATAGTGGCTCTGATTATATGGGGCTTTTCACAACTTCCGGCCGTAAAGATAGGCCCGGTATCAACATCGGCCGCCAACATCATTCTGTTCGTGGTGATAATAGGGTTCATAATATCAGGCATCAAGGCCAGGATCAACGTATATGAAGCCTTTGTGGAGGGAGCCAAGGACGGCTTCACAACAGCCATAAAGATTATTCCCTATCTGGTGGCAATCCTGGTGGGCATAGGCGTATTCCGCGCATCGGGAGCAATGGATGCTGTGGTGAATGGCATAGGCTGGTGTGCTGAGAAATGCGGTCTTGACAGTCAGTTTGTGGGTGCTTTGCCTACAGCTCTTATGAAACCTCTTTCAGGAGGTGGCGCCCGCGGACTGATGATAGACGCTATGACCACATACGGCCCCGATTCATTTACCGGACGTCTGGCTTGCCTGTTTCAAGGTTCTACTGACACTACTTTCTACATCCTGGCGGTGTATTTTGGCAGTGTTAACATAAAGAACACCAGACATGCAGTGGGTTGCGGACTATTGGCCGATCTGGCGGGAATAGTGGCGGCCATTTTCCTGTGTTACCTGTTCTTTGAATAAAAGACTATGATATCATTCCTGAATGAAAATATAAAGATGCCCAAGCTGGACCGTAAGGCGGTAAGGGCGTGGATTGCAGCTGTGGCTGCCGGTTATGACGGCCGTAAGGTGGGCAATCTGAATTACATATTCTGTAATGATGACCGTATCCTTGAGGTAAACAAGGAGTTTCTGGGCCATGATTACTATACTGACATAATTACCTTTGACTACAGTGAGCCGGGTTTGGTGAGCGGTGATATGTTTATCAGCCTGGAAACTGTTTTATCCAACAGCCGGAAGTTCCACACGTCATACGACAAGGAACTGATGAGAGTGATAATTCACGGAGTGCTGCACCTGTGCGGCATGAATGACAAGGGGCGTGGTGAAAGGGCCATAATGGAGGCTGCCGAGAACCGTGCCTTGGATTTATGGAACAACAAAACATTCTAATAATGAAGAGAAGATTATTCCTTCCTGCAGCTATCCTGCTCCTCTCTTTAGTGGTGACTGATGCTGCAGGTCAGAGCAGGATGACCGCGAAGGGCTCTCGTCTTCTGGACGAGTGCAGGACACTTTTCGTCCAAGGAGATTATGCGGCGGCAGGGGCATTGCTTGAAGAGTGGGAGAAGGAACAGGGAACTGTCAATCCTGTCCGCACTGAAGAGATTGAATACATGCACGCGGTAATAATGGCCGAACGGGACCTTACGGTTGCAATGCCGTACATCCTGAGTTTCCAGCTCAAGTACCCTTATTCCATATATGACAACAAAATGATGGCGTTGGCCGGGAGTTCCTATTTCTCGGTCCATGAATATGATCATGCAATACTCTGTTTTGAGGAGTGTGATCCTGAATTGCTTGAAGCCGATGATTGTCAAAGGATGGTACGCCATTATGCCATTTCGCTTTTCAGGAGCGGTAAGGTTGATGATGGACTGCTGCAGCTGAATATCCTGGATTTCATGCTGGATGGCACACCGGATGCTGATGTGGATTTCTACAGGGCTTACTCTGAGTATTATGAAGGTCGTTTCGACAAGGCCGACGAGGGTTTCAGGAAGTGTCTTGGCGGGCCTCGCAATGATGAGGCGAGGCTCTATCTGGCAGAGATGGCTCTGAACGGTCACGGAAACATAGACTATGCTCTTCAGACAGCCGATGATTTAGTGGAGAATTGCGATGATGAGTATGTGGAGATGGAGGCTGAACGTATCCTGGGAGAGTATTATTATAAGGTAGGGAACTATGACAAGGCGGTTGAGTTCCTTACAAGTTATATAAACTCCGACAGCCCTTCCGATGCTGTATATGACTCTTATCTGCTTGGTATGTCATACTTCAATACCGGCAAGACGGATCTGGCCATAGAGTATCTCTCTCCCGTATCGGAAGGAGAGAGTGACATAGCCCAGAACGCATCCCTGCATGTGGGTCTTGCTGCTTTGGCTCTCGGTGAGAAGAATATGGCCCGTATGGCTTTTGAACGGGCATCGAACCTTCCCGGTCAGCCCAGTGTAAGGGAACAGGCGCTTTATAACTATGCAATGCTTGTTCAGGAGACTTCATACTCTCCGTTTGCCGAGTCTGTGACATCGTTTGAGCGCTTCCTGAATGAGTTCCCCGGTTCGGCTTACGTTGACCGTGTGAACAGCTATCTGGCCGATGCTTATCTAAACACTCAGAACTATGATATTGCACTTGCTTCGATAGCCAAGATAAACAATCCCGGGGCAACCATTCTTGAGGCCAAGCAGAAACTGCTCTACCGCAAGGCGATGGACCTCTTTTCCGATGGAAATCTAAATGATGTTCCCAAACTCCTGACCGATGTGATTGCACTTGACCGCTACAATCACAAGGTGGCTACGGAGTCGTTCTTCTGGCGTGGTGAGTCTTATTACAGGTTAGGAAGTCAAAAACAGGCCGAGACTGATTGGAACCGGTATCTTTCGCTCGTTGGTAACGGACGAAGTTCGTACGGAGGTCTGGCCAACTACGGACTGGGATACGTCAACTATCGTAGGGGAGATTATGACAAGGCTGAACAGTTGTTCCGGAACGTGATAGAGAGGGCCGGAAACGGAGTATCGAAAGAGATTATTGCCGATGCGGCTCTCCGTGCGGGCGACTGCATGTTCTATCAGCGAAAGTATTCCGATGCCAAGGAGTATTACAGGAAGGCTTTGTCGTCAAACCGCTCAGTGGGTGACTACGTCCTTTATCAATCTGCCTTGGTAAGTGGACTGCAGCGCAATTACGTGGAGAAGATAAGTGACCTTGACCGTCTGGTCAGGGATTATCCTGAATCGGCTTACGTTCCGACTGCACTGTATGAAGAGGGAAGGGCTTATCAACAGACCGACAAGCCTTCACAGGCTATCCAGCTTTTCCGACGGATTGTGACCAATTATTCCTCTAGTGATCTGGCGCGTAAGGCATCGGCAGAGATAGCCCTGATATATTATCAGCAGGACAATTATGATGAAGCCATTTCTGCCTACAAGGATGTGATTGCCAAATATCCTGGCAGTGACGAGGCCCGTACGGCTATGTCGGACTTGAGGTCGATTTATGTGGAGAAGGGCGATATTAACAGTTATCTTGAGTATGCTTCACAAATCCAGGGTGCTGTCCCGATAGCTGTGAGCGAGCGTGATTCACTTACCTATGCGGCAGCCGAAAGCATGTTCGGACGTGGTGAGAAGTCACAGTCACTTGCACTTTTCAGCCAGTATCTGTCGCAATTCCCCAACGGTGCCTATGCAGCCGATGCATGGTTCTATCAGGGTGAAATTTATCAGGTTCTTAGAGAATACGGCAGGTCCGTAGAAAGCTATCTTCGTGCAGCTGATTTCAGCAACAGCCGCTACACTGAGGAGGCTCTTGACCGTGCGGCACACATAGACTGGACAAACGGTGAATGGACTAGGGCCATGAACACATACATCCGTCTGTACGAAAAGACGGCAAGTGCGGACCGTCAACTCAAGTGCCTTTACGGGATAGTAAGCAGTGCAGGAAGGTCGGACAATATGTCAACCGTTCTGAAATATGCTGACAAAGCTTTGCAAACGAAACTGAATCCGGAACAGAAGACCGAGGTGAGTTACTGGAAGGCTAAGGCCTCCCTTTCAGAGAACAGGCCCGAGGCCAAGGAGCTTCTTTCGGAGCTATCCAAGGATACCCGTTCCCAGTATGGAGCCGAGGCCAGTTATCTGCTCAGTCAGTATCTATACGACAAGGGCGATCGGAACGCAGCTCAGGAAAACATTATGTCTTTCATACAGGAGGGTACTCCACACATGTATTGGATAGCCAGGAGCTTCATCCTGTTGAGTGACATTTACAAGGCACAGGGCAAGGACCTTGAGGCCCGCCAGTACCTTATCTCACTTAAGAGTAATTATACTGAGAGTGACGATATAGCCGACATGATTAAAGAACGCTTAGGAGAATGAACATTATGAAGAGAATACATGTAACGATACTTATAGCGTTAGCCTGCACGTTGACAGCACGGGCTCAGAATAATAACGAGTTGCCTTCCAGGTCCCTTACGGTTGAAGGTGACTACAATCCGGTTTTCACGGAGGCCGGAAAGATAATGCCTGCCCCTGAAAAGGAAAAGGAGACCAGACAGGAGGTGTCAGTAAGCTATCTGACTTTTACAAATCCTTACAGCGGGAGGGGCCGCAGACAGATGAACGTGTTCGGCCTCGAGACCGATGATGTAAATATAAAAAAGTTTACAAGTCTGGTGCGTTTAGGCTACGGATTCCGAAACATCAGCGACGGTTTGCTGGACTTGGGATGGAGAATATCGGATAAGGATTATCTGAGGGTTTCAGGGAATCTGGACGGATGGAAATCCAAACTTGACAAGAACTGGAAATCGGAGATGTTCAACAGTAGTGTTTCGGCCGAATATACTCATGAGTTCCGGCTTTTTGAGGCCTCTGTCAAGGCGGGCTACGGTTATTCACGTTACAACTTCATGCCGGGCAGCCGTATGGATTCGGTCAAGTTGGCAGCCAGTAACCTTTTCATTGATGTAAAGCAGGGTGAAATGTCTGGGTATATCCGCACTAATCCTGAGAATGATGTGAGTTTCTACCTGAGCGGATCAGGAGAGTGGATGATCAGGGACGGTCTTAACGTGAACGGTAAGAAAAGAAACAACAAGGAGGGACTGGTAAGGTTAGGTGCCGGATTCAATAAACGGCTGGATAAGGGTAGTCTTACTCTTGACTATCGTCAGAAGACATCTGTTTATAGCTGGTACACTATGGTGGATGGAACGAGGTACACAAATTTCAGCACTTTCACAATCTCTCCTGTGTGGCACTATTTCAAAGGCGATTGGGAGACTGATCTTGGCGCGAATCTGGATTTGAGGACAGGTGCAGGGAAACTGTTTTATGCATCACCCGTAATAAAGGTTACATACAGCGTTACGGACAACTTAAGGATTCAGGGGAGCATGACCGGCGGTCTTGAGGAGTATGATATGCGCAGATTGGCGCTGATTTCACCATACTGGTCCGAGTTGGAACCAATACGTGACGGATATACTACTTTCAATGCGTTGGCAGGGGTGAACTATTCTGAACCTTCCAGACTCTCCTCATTCTTTGGCGTGGGTTACAGATTTACTGCCGACGAGGTGTTCCAGGTGGCAGCCGACTCGATGATAGTGACATCGGTTCTCAAACAGCAGGATGCCAAGGTCCTCTATTTCAAGGGAGCATTGGACTATATGTTCTCGGAAAAAGGAGAGTTCAAACTTGATTTCATATATAACAACTATATCGGTGCATATCTTGGTCACAAGATGCAGCTGAAACCTGCAGTTGATGCTACTCTTTTCGGTAAGTACAACGTCATGAAAGGTCTTGACGCCATGCTGACTTACAGGCTGATGGGATTCCACCGCGTATCGGGTGAGGCAATGCCTGTGGTCAACGACCTCTCGCTTACAGCCGATTATGATCTGTTCAGGAACCTGTCGTTCTATGCTACCGTGAAGCATCTTTTCGGAGGCAACTTCTATTATTACGCAGGTTACAGGACATTGAAGACTTCCATTGTTGCCGGTATGACATGGAGGTTCTGATCTAAAAAATTTATTAATAATATTAATAAGGTGGACGGACGGTTTTTTCTGTCCGTCCGTTGTTTCAGTATTAAATTTTTTTGTTCTACTTTTGCCGCGCCGAAAGGCAGGATGATTTTTAGTAGATTGATAAAATGCAGAAGAATCTTGTTATTGTCGAGTCGCCGGCAAAAGCGAAAACCATTGAGAAGTTTTTAGGGCCTGATTTTAAGGTGATGTCCAGTTATGGTCATATCTGTGACCTGAAAAAGAAGGATCTGAGTATTGATATTGACACGTTTGAACCCATTTATGAGATCCCTGCGGACAAGAAAAAGATAGTAAGTGAACTGAAGGAGGCTGCAGGAAAGGCCTCGATGGTGTGGCTGGCTTCCGATGAGGACCGTGAGGGAGAGGCTATAAGCTGGCACCTGTTCGAAACACTCGGACTCAAACCGGAGAAAACAAAGAGGATAGTTTTCCATGAAATCACCAAGAGTGCCATCCTAAACGCCATCGAGAATCCGCGTGACATTGACATAAATCTGGTTTATGCACAGCAGGCACGCCGTGTGCTTGACCGTATTGTAGGTTTCAAGCTCTCTCCAGTGCTGTGGCGTAAGGTCAAGCCGTCACTCTCAGCCGGTCGCGTACAGTCTGTTGCCGTAAGGCTCATAGTTGAGAGGGAGAGAGAGATCAAGGAGTTTGTTCCTGAAGCATTCTATAGGGTGGTCGGTGTTTTCAGGGTAGAGGATCAGGACGGTTCTTTCCAGGATATCCGTGCTGACTACAGCGAACGATTCCATACCAAGGAGGAGGCCGAAGAATTTCTTGAAAAGTGCAGAAAAGCCAAGTTCAGTGTGAGTGATATAACGACGAAACCTCTTAGGAAACAGCCTGCACCTCCATTTACGACATCGACCATGCAGCAGGAGGCTATGCGCAAGTTCGGATTCACCGTTATTCAGACAATGATGCTCGCACAGCGTCTTTATGAATCGGGAAAGATTACCTATATGCGTACAGACTCAGTCAATCTTTCGACTCTCTGTATTGATTCCTGTCGTAATGAGATTATGGATAAGATGGGAGAGGAGTACGTAAAGAGCCGTCAGTTCACCCAAAAGGCAAAAGGGGCACAGGAAGCTCATGAGGCAATACGTCCCACATATATGCAGAACCAGACAATTGAGGGCTCTGCTCCTGAGAAAAGGCTGTATGAACTCATCTGGAAGCGTACTATCGCCTCGCAGATGTCTGATGCTGAGATTGAGAAGACTACTGTGACAATATCATCGCCCTCCGTTGAAGGTGGCTTCACTATTACCGGTGAGGTGGTCAAGTTTGACGGATTCCTCAAGGTCTATCGTGAAACCCGTGATGACGAGGTGAACGAAACGACCGATACCCGCAATCTCCCGGATCTCAGCAAAGGGGATCATCTTGATTTCGACCAGATTTTTGCGCTTGAAAGATTCACACAGCATCCTCAGCGTTACAACGAGGCTGCACTCGTACATAAGCTTGAAGAGCTCGGTATAGGCCGCCCCTCTACATACGCCCCCACTATTGGTACTATCCAGCAACGTGAATATGTACTCAGGGAAGATATTCAGGGACAGACGAGGAACAGCAGGATGATACGTCTTGAGAATGGAAAGATAGAGGAACAGGACATCGTTGAGAACTGGGGATCCGAAAAAGCTAAGTTAAGGCCTACCGACATAGGAATCGTTGTGAATGATTTCCTTATGGAGTACTTCCCGGATATCCTGAACTACAACTTTACTGCCCAGGTAGAAAAGGAATTTGATGAGATAGCCGATGGCGACAAGCAATGGAAAAATGTCATAAGTGATTTTTATGACAAGTTCAGCCCCTCTGTGGATAATGCGATCTCGGTAAAGAACGAGCATAAAGTGGGTGAACGTGTTCTTGGAACAGACCCCATATCAGGTAAACCGGTTTCAGCCAAAATAGGCAGGTATGGCCCTGTCGTGCAGATAGGCAGTGCCGAGGATGAAGAGAAACCCAGATTCGCCCAGCTTAACAAGGATCAGACACTTGAGTCAATAACGCTTGAACAAGCTCTCAATCTCTTCCGCCTGCCCCGGACTTTAGGCGATTATGAAGGATCGGAGGTTATTGTAAGCACAGGAAGATTCGGTCCGTATGTCCGTCATGGCAAATTCTATGTTTCGCTTTCCGATGGCATCGATCCACTGAATATAACTCTTGAAGATGCCATCGGACTTATCAGGGCGAAACATGAGACCGAGTCGCGTAAAGTTCTTAAATCTTTCCCTGAAGATGCTGAAATAGAGATTATGAACGGCCGTTACGGAGCATACATCTCGTATCAGGGAAGCAACTACAAGATACCGAGAAATTCAGACCCTTCAGGACTTACTCTTGAAGAGTGCAGGGAGATAATCAAGAAGCAGATTGCCAAGACTGGGTCAGCTCCCAAACGTCGTATTTTCAAGAGCAAGAAATGATAAGGATATTCCTGATGGGATTCATGGGAGCCGGCAAGACTACGCTTGGAAAGGCTCTGGCAGACCATCTTGGAGTTACATTCCATGACCTTGACCAATATATAGAGCGAAGGTATATGATGAGTGTGAGTTCGCTGTTCACCAAGTATGGTGAGCAGGGCTTCCGCAGCATTGAGAGCCGCCTTTTGCACGAGGTGGGTGAGTTTGAGGACATTGTGGTTTCATGTGGAGGTTCCACACCTCTGATTGGTGATAACATGGATTATATGCTTAGGCAAGGCAGGACGGTTTATCTCAAGTGCAATTTGGAGACTCTGGTGCGGAGACTTAAGGTGGCCCGTTCCAAAAGACCACTGATAGCATCCATGGATGACGGACAGTTGAGCGGATATGTGGAATCCGAGATTGTCCGGCGTGAACCGGGGTACCTGCGTGCTGAATATATCTGTCCTGGTGACCGTCTTGAAACACGTGATCAGATTTCCGAAACGGTTGTTTTTTTAGAGAATCTTCTTAATCTGAAGAATACTTGAAAACTATATGAAACAGTCATTAGTCATAGTAAAGGTTGGCGGAAAAATAGTTGAACAGCCGGATACTCTTGAACAACTGTTGGATGATTTCAATGCGATTCCCGGCAACAAGCTGCTTGTGCACGGAGGCGGACGTTCGGCCACGGCTCTGGCAGAGAGGCTTGGGATAGAGAGCCGTATGGTCAACGGTCGCAGAATCACTGATTCCGCCATGCTTGATGTGGTGACTATGGTCTATGGCGGCTTGGTGAACAAGAAGATTGTGACAAGTCTTCAGGCACGCGGGATAAACGCAATTGGTCTTTCCGGCGCGGACTGCAACGTGATGCTTTCGGACAAACGTCCTATCAAGGATGTTGACTATGGCTTTGTCGGTGATGTAAAGGCCGTAAACGCCGGTTTTCTGGTTTCGCTTATAAACCAGGGCATCATTCCTGTACTTGCACCCCTTACCCATGACGGCAATGGTCAGATATTGAATACCAATGCCGACACCATTGCCGGTGAGGCAGCCAAGGCTTTGGCATCATTCTTTAAGGTTACCTTGATTTTCTGTTTTGAAAAGCCGGGTGTACTTTTGAATGAGGAGGATGACAACAGCGTCATTCCTTACATATCATATTATGATTTTCCGCGTTTAGTACAGGACGGCACCATAAGCGGTGGTATGATTCCAAAAATACAGAACGCTTTCAACGCCCTTCAGGCGGGTGTGTCATCGGTCTTGATAACTAAGGCCGAGTCCTTGGACAAACTTACTGGTACTACTATTGCTCTATAAGAGGTTCCTGCTCCAGTCCTGTTTCCTGTTTATCATCCGGTTTTAGGTATAGATCCTTTTTTTTGCTGATTGACGCAATCAGCCATACGAGCAGGAATCCGGTTACCAGACATGCGGCAAGGACAGCTATGTTGACAGGGTCGCTAAGACTCGGCTCCGTACTGTGTGATCTTATGGCTATGAATGAGATGGTATTGTTGATGATATGTATTATGACCGGGACTATCAGGGACCCTGAAGCGCAGTAGAGCCATCCTAAGATTATTCCTGCAGGAAATGCAAACACTACCTGTGCCGGATTGATATGTATCAGTGCGAAGATGAGTGCGGAGAGTAGTATTCCGTTCCACATTTTTCCGCTTTTCTGCCAGATGTCACGGAGTATAATACGGCGCATCATGACCTCTTCCGCAACAGGCCCTACAATGCATATCGTCAGGAATCCCCAGACTGATTCAGTGAGCTTGCCCATGTCCTG
>JAFZKR010000136.1 GCA_017551845.1 Bacteroidaceae bacterium | reverse complement strand
CTCGAGCTCTGTGGTGTTACCTTCTATTGTGCCTGAGGGCAGCTCCACGTTCTCGCGGTCCAGGGCATTCTTTACATCCATAGGGGTTATGCTGTAACCTGACATCTTTACGGGATCCAGCCACAGGCGCATGCAGTAACGTTTCTCACCCCAAATCATTACGGAACTTACGTCCTGGATAGTCTGGAGCTGCTCCTTTACAACAAGGTCGGCCAGTTCGCTGAGTTCCAGCAGGGAGCGCTTGTCAGAGTGCAGGGCCACCATAAGGATTGGCATGGCGTCGGCATCGGCCTTGGATACCGTGGGGGGATCGCAGTCACGGGGGAGCATTCGCTGGGCGCGCGATACCTTGTCACGCACGTCGTTGGCGGCGGTCTCAAGGTCAACGGAGAGTTCAAACTCAACGGTGATACGGCTGCTTCCGTACTGGCTTACCGATGAGAGCGAGCGGATGCCCGGGATACCGTTGATCTGCTGCTCCAGCGGCTCGGTAATCTGATTTTCAATAACCTCGGCGTTGGCTCCGGGGTAGGAGGCCGATACCGATATTATGGGGTTATCTACTGATGGGTATTCGCGCACACCAAGGCTGGTGTAGCCTACCACACCGAACAGTATTATTATGAGCACCAGTACTGTGGCAAGTACCGGTCGCTTTATGCTGAGTTCTGAAATGTTCATCTTGGGGGATTATTTCAGTTCAACCTGCATCCCGGTACGCAGCTGCATGGTGCCGCTGGTAATCACGGTGTCACCTACGTTCAGTCCGCTCAGCACCTGTACCATAGCGTCGGTGCGCAGGCCCTTGGTTATCTCCTGAGGGATGGCCCGTCCGTTCTTGTACAGGAACACCTTGTCTATTCCCATTTCGGATATTACAGCCTCACTTGGTACTGCCAGAGCGTTTTCGAATGTGCGGGTATTGAGGCTTACGCTCACGTAACGCCCGGGTACCAGCTTGCCGTCCCTGTTGTCATAGATGGCACGTACCAGATAGGTACGGGTGCCCTGGTCAACTTTGGAGTTTGTGGCATATACTTTTGCGTCGTGTACTTCATCACTGCCCTCAACTGTAAATGTCAGCTTGGCTCCGTTCTGGAGTACTCCAGCGTAACGTTCGGGCACTGCAAACTCTACCTTGAGTTTCTCCGTGTTCGTGAGAGTGGCCACGTTCGTGTTGGGCGATGCGTATGCGCCTACGCTTACCTGACGCAAGCCTATTATACCGTCAAACGGAGCTTTCAGTTCGGTCTGGTCAAGCTTGGCCTTGCACTCCTCGATATCGGCCTGGAGCTTGTTGAAATCGGCCTCGGCGGTCTGGAAGGCCTCCTTACTTACAGCCTCCTTCTCGTAGAGTGCCCTCTGGCGGGCCAGACGGTCCTCGGTTGATTGGTACTGGGCCTGCAGTTTCTTGAGCTGGGCTTGTAACGGCGCGTCGTTTATCTTGGCCAGTATCTGTCCTTTCCTTACTTTCGAACCCTCCTCAAAATATATTCCTGTTATCTTGCCCGATGTTTCGAATGAGAGGTTTACCTCCTCATTCGGTATAAGGCTGCCGCTGATGTTGATTCCGTCAACCAGCTCGGTGGGCTGCATGATTACGTGCCGTACAAGTAAGGTCTGACTACCGCGACCGATGGGTATGCCTGCTGCGGGCATCGGTCCCGGGCCTGTTGGAATGTCTTTGTTGGTTTTTGGTTTCAGACTGTAAATTCCCCATATTGCCACGCCAATCACTATGATGGCAATAAGCACCCATCTGGTAGTTTTGCTCATATTCAGTTTAAGGTTTGATTCTTCTTAAATGTGCAAATTTACTTATTTGACTTTTTATGCGCGTGCGCGAGTAAATTCGTTAACGTTTTTTAAGTACGAGACAGACCATGAAATAAGAGACACAACAGTTCCGGGCTACTCCGAACCCCTACGGACCCTAAACGGCGAACGCCTCTCTTTTAATCCCCTATGGGAATTAACGTTAAACGAAGCGCCGTTCTTAACGGGATCCTCCGTGGGTTCTCCGCTCACACCCTCCGCTAATGGTTTCTCATTCCATGGTCTGTCTGCAAATGGAAACTTTTGCGTACCTTTGAGGAGAAAATTATTGTTTTTATGAAGAGAATATTCCTTTTTGTGGCGTTTGCAGTTACATTCCTTTGCCGGGTCAGTGCTGAGAATAAGGTTTATGAGGTTAAATCTCCTGATAAGAAGATTAGCTTTTGCTTTAAGGTGGATGACGAACAGAATCTGGTTTATAAGGTTTCTGTAAAAGGGAAGGATGTTATTGACTGGTCGGGAACCGGATTCTCCATGAGTCCTGAAGGAACTGCCGATAAGATTAGTGTTTTAATGCCTAAAAGTAAAAAACCTAAAAAGTTCAAGGATGAATGGAGACCTGTCTGGGGCAAACGGGCAGTAGTGAAGGATATATGTACTTCATGGACTGTTGATCTCAAAACAGTGTCAGACGGTTTTATGGTACTTGACATTCTTGTTTATAATGATGGCGTTGCATTCAGACCCGCATCCGTAAATTTGGAGCCGGCCGCCTGCTATGAGCATACAGAATTCAACTTTGCAGGTGATTATACTGCATGGTACTATAACGGCGAGCGCCATAACATCGGCCCCGAGAAGTTGTCCGATGCCAACGGCGAGCGTCTGCCCCTGATGACGATAAAGGCGGCCGATGACCTGTACCTTGCGTTGCATGAGGCTGTCCTGGCTGCTAATGGCTGGCCTATGCGTTTGCGCTCTGAGGCAGGTTCTACACGTTTCAGTGTGATTCCTGAAAAGAATGAGCCTTATGCATTGTTCCAGGGTTCATGGCGTGTGCTGATGGTGGGTAAGACCCCTGGCGATCTGGTGGATTCTCATTTGATTGAGTTGCTTAATCCGGAGCCGGAGGGTGATTTCAGTTGGGTCCGTCCGGGCGTCTATCTTTGGGACTGGCGCATTGACGGCGCTGTCTGGGAGGGGTATCATTATGGTATGAACTATGATTCATGGACCCGTATGATTGACTTTGCCGCTGAGCAGGGATTCCAGGGCCTGGTTTTGGATGCAAACTGGTACGGTCCGGAGTTTGAGAAGGATTCTGATCCCACCAAGGGTGACAAGGCTCGTGATGTGCAGCGCATAATCAAATACGGCAAGGACAAGGGTGTGGGCGTTTGGCTTTATCTTAATGATGTGGCCGGCACAAACTATCCCATAGAGGAGACCCTGGCTCAGTATGAGGAGTGGGGCGCATCGGGAGTAAAATACGGATTCATGAACGGTACGCCGCAGGAGAAAAACCGCAAGACTCAGGAGATTACGGCTCTTTGTGCCAAACATCACCTTATGGTTGATTATCATGACTATCCCGTGCATCCTTTCGGACAGATGCGTACATGGCCCAATGCCGTTACGCGTGAGTACTGCAAGGCGCAGCTGGACGGCCGCCAGATATTCCAGCCCAAGACTTTTGTGACATCGGTCTTTGTGAATATGGTGGCAGGCCCTATTGATCAGAACAACGGTTTCTTGGAACTGCATCAGGGTCGAACCACGCGTAAGGACAATAATCAGGAGGTTCCCAGCACCGTAACCGGTGAGATTGCACGCACGCTCATAACCTGGTCCGGTGCAACTGTAATACCCGATATTCCGGAATATTACCAAAAGTATCCGTCTCTGCTGGAGTTTCTGAGTGCAGAGAAGCAGCCCTGGAAGGAGAGCATCACTCTGGCCGGTGAGATTGGTGAGTACATCGTCATGGCCCGCCAGAATACCGATGGTGACTGGCTTATCGGTGCCGCAACCAATGAGGATGCCCGTACGCTGAGCATTCCGCTTAACTTCCTGCCAAAACGCGGCAAATATACCGCTACCGTGAATACTGATGCCGATGATACCCATTACCGCACCAACCGCGAGACTTTTGAAACTGAAAGTGGTTTGCAGGTGAATTCCAAGTCTGTTCTTGAACTCAAACTGGCACCGGGTGGAGGAGCATGTGTGTTGATACATCGGCAATAGGAATGTCCTGCGGGGAAATAGAAATTAAAAAGGCTGACCGGACAGATCAGCCTTTTTTTATTTATGTGCACTTGAGCAATTATTCCAGATTATATTTGCCGGAATACACCATCTCGTATGATTCATACATTGATATTTAAGCATTACTTCAACCAATGGCTTCTCAACGCCGATGTACTCTTTATATTCTATGGTTATGGTCTTGTTGCTGTATGATATATCAATATCATCGCCGCTTTCTCTTTTCACGCTCTCGTAAGCCTGTTTTGCTACTGCTTCCAGAGCATAGGAATTCTTTGTGATAAAAGATGTGCATACTGTATCACTCAACAGGTGCTCCTCGCTCTTGTCAACCTTGAACTTGGCTTCGGCTTGGGCGGAAATACCATCTTTTGCGTAGGATACGGTTATTTTAAGACCGTCTTTGGACTCAACGTATGAAGGAGCCTGATCCTTCTGGAAGTCATCGACTGCATCCTTGACCTCGTCACATGATGCCATCGCAAATGCTGCGATAACAAAGCTGAAAAACAGAATTTTTTTCATTTTTCTTTTTTAAGTAATTGGTTGTGAATGATTTTTCTTATTCAAGTTTACCTCCCATGGAGAGAACGATCTGCTGCATGGCGGCCTTTATGGCAATCTTGTCCTGGTCTTTGTATTCATCAGAGTTATCCTCTGTGACGACTTTTCCGTCAACTGACCATTTTTTTGCTTCATCCTTCTCAAGACCGTCAATCTGTTCACGATAGTACTGTGTAGCCAGTTCAGGTGTCTGATGGGTGTACATTATCTTGGATTCAGAGCAGTTTTCGCCCTTGAATTTGGCGAGCCACTCCAGTTTGAAGCCTATATAATCCCATGAAAGGAGCATCTCATTTCCCTTGTCCTCAAGGGTGGGGGCGCCTGCGCCCATAAGTGTCATATATGAACCCACAAGACCTCCAAGACCAGCCTGGGCTTGCATGCCGTTGGCCTTGAGTATGGAATCATTGACGCGGTTGGCTTCCTGTACGGAAGCGTTCAGTTCGTTTGTTGACTGGTTGATGGCGCTCACACCCTTGTTGATTTGAGCCTCCACTGCATTTTCGGCTGCGCCCAGTGCTTTTTCGGTAGCTTTCTCAGTAGTTTTTTCGACAGATTTGGTTACAGCTTTCTCCACACCTTTCTCGGCAGCTTTGATAGCCTTGTCGGTAAGGCGGTTAAGGAGCTGAGCTTGGGATGGAACTGCAAACAGCGTTGCTGTAAAAAGCAGAGTGACAATTCTTTTCATTTTGATAGAAAGTTAGGTTAAACTCATTTGGATTACAAAAATAGGTTAATAGTTTCAACTGAACAAAAAATCCCCTATATTTGTAATATACATCTTTCTGCCTGATGTTAAAGAGGATAGCGTTGTTATTATGTCTCATCATGTCGTGTGGCACATCATGTCCGCAAGGCTATTATTGTGACAGGAAAGGAGCCAGATTGGAATATGTCCGGAATGTTTGCAAGGATGGCAGTTTCCGTTGGCGGCATGTCATGACTGTCACCGGATTGGATGGAACGGGTACGCTCAGGAAAATGACCACGACATCGGCTTTTCTCAAAGCCAATGGCAAGCCTCTATACAAAACGGATGTCAGGGAGCAGTTTACCATAAGAGGTGATGATGTTTCGGCCGATATGGGAGAGGCAATGGCTTCCTATATCAAGGCCCGTGTGGGATTGAATGCCACCGGAAGCGGAGCGGTGTCAGTCCTGCCTGCCGATATGCAACCGGGCGATACGTTGCCCCCGGTTGTGGCACAAACCAAAGTGGGGCCCTTGACATATAACGTGAAGGTGAGTGAACGCAAGGTATTGCGTGAGGAGACTCTTACTGTTCCTGCCGGAACCTTCCGGTGTATGGTAGTTGAGGAACACAAGGTTGAGTCCGGTCCGGGACATCACCGTGATGTCATTAACCTCACCTGGTACAGCAAAGGGATCGGTTATGTCCGGCATGATACGTATATAAAAGGTGTAAAGGATACATCGGAAATACTTCAATCAATCGATTAACAAGTTTTAACTTTATTGCATGCTATTTTTGCCGTGCAATAATGTGGAGTATTTTACGGAATGGCATATATTTGTATGTGTACGAAACAGCTTGGTGTTCTTGTAATTATAAACTGGTTTTCAAATATAGAAAAGATCTGACAATAACCGAATATTATTTTAAAAGGCGAATGAAAAAGACTATCCTGTTCCTGTTGATGTTTTTTGCATCAGTCTCGATGTCCGTATCTGCACAGAATACGGTAATTGTACATCAGAAAGACGGTAAGACGGTCAGTTTCGGCTTACCCGAAAAACCGGTCATTACCTATGCAGACAATGAAATGGTGATTACTACCACCAAAACCGTGCTTCAGTATCCTTTGGCATCGGTCTCTCAACTTACATTCTCAGATGATGAAACCTCGGTTGCACCTGTTGCGGATGAGAAACAGGCTCCTGTGCTTGAACTTGACAATTATGTGGTACGCATCACAGGCGCTGATGCCGAGGCGTCGGTCACAGTTGTCGCATCTGACGGAAAGACTCTCATCCGGACCAAGGTCAACTCTGACGGAACCGCTACGTTCAGTGTCGCCGAGCTGCCTGAAGGTATTTATATTATCAAATCAGAAAATCTTACATTTAAAATTTTGAAGAAATGAAACGCTTGTCAGATATCATTAAGAGAATGAGTAAATGCTTCCTGGCATCAGTATTGATGATTGCCGGATCGGTGTCGGTTTCGGCACAATATTATATGAATGTGTTCCACTCCGACGGAACAGTATCCCGATATGATGTTTCAGAGATAGACCGCATTACTTTTGACGGTCAGGATCCTGATGCACAGTTCAAATATGTTGACTTGGGTTTGAGCGTAAACTGGGCAACCTTCAATGTCGGTGCAACAAGTCCTGAAGAATATGGTGATTATTATGCTTGGGGCGAGATTGAAACTAAGGACTCTTATTCATGGGAAAACTACAAATGGGCAAACGGTTCTTCAAAAACTATTACCAAGTATTGCCTGGACGATTCCAATGGCAAAGTTGACGGTAAGAAAGTACTTGACCCGGAAGATGATGTGGCCCATGTACTTTGGGGCGGCGATTGGCGTATGCCCACCAAGGATGAGATAAATGAATTGTTGAATCATTGCGATTATTACTATACGGAATTGAATGGCGTGGACGGAGTCGTGTTTGTCAGCATGGTTGAAGGATATGAGGATGCTTCCATATTCATACCATTAGCCGGTGCTTTTACTGATGTACTGCATGGAGCCGGTAATGGCGCATATCTCTTTGGCAGTTCTTTGTACGCTTCTGCAACGGGAGCATATGTTCTATATGACGTAGGCATCGGAGGATATAGCCGTTATATGGGTATGCCGGTCCGTCCCGTATGTCCTTCCGGTTCATGGAAAGGTGTAACATCCATTTCATTGGATAAAGAGTCCGTTGCCCTGTCAACAGGCGGTTCCTATAGATTAAGGGCAACCATATTATGCGGAGAGGAGGATTACAGTTTTTTGACCGGCATTGTTTCATGGACCTCGGATAACAACAACGTGGTCTCTGTTGATGATGAAGGTGTTGTTACAGCCCTTTCGGCAGGTAAAGCTGTCGTAACTGTTGCAGGCAACGGCCATAGTGCTACATGTGAGATAGTAGTTAAAGATTATACTCCTGTACGTGAATATGTCGATCTTGGTCTGAGTGTCAAATGGGCAACTTGCAATGTTGGCGCCATGGCACCCACTGCTCCCGGTAACTATTATGCTTGGGGCGAGATTGAAGCCAAATCACTTTATACATATTCCAACTACAGGTTTAAGAATCCTTCTATCCGGTATGGTTATTCCAAGTACAATTTCGATCCTGAGGATGGGGATATTGACTATAAGTATGGACTGGACATGGAGGATGATGTAGCCCGTGCATTATGGGGCGAAGGGTGGCGTATGCCTACAGTTGAAGAGTTGACCGAGCTTGTTGAATCATGCTCATGGGAATGGATATCAATTAACGGAACGGAGGGTTATCAGGTAACCGGTCCCAATGGCAACCAGATTTTCCTTCCGGCTGCCAATTATCGTATTGATGAAGGTGACGGTGCTGTAGAGGGATGGACGAGCTATCTGTCCAGTACCTTGTCAAGCTCTGTCTCCGGTTGCGCCATGGGCATAGACTTCTCATCTGAAGAATATTACATAGAGGTTGAATCGAGATATATGGGTGAACTTATCCGTCCGGTTTATTCAAATTCCGTTCCTGAAAATGTGCTTGCCATTGAGAGCATTAGTTTCGATAAACCAGAAATAACAATAAGTATGGGTTCCCGTACTTCACTTAATGCTTCTATTAATGTGAGCAAGGGTTCGTTTGACATTAAGCCCACCTATTATATTAAAGATGAGCAGGACGATAGTCCCATTACCGTTACTTCCGATGGAGTGATTTATGCCGGATCATTAGGAACGTGCATCGTGGTTGCCGAATTAGGCGGATTCAGTGCCGAATGTACAGTCAACGTATGTGAGCCGAAGTATGTGGACGAATATGTGGATTTGGGATTGAGTGTTAAATGGGCGACCTGTAATCTGGGAGCATCGACCCCTGAAGAATTCGGTTTCTATTATTCATGGGCTGAGATTGAACCTAAAATGACTTATTACAGTAATACATATAAGTATTGCGTCAATAATTCATCTTATGAACTGACAAAGTATTGTGTCAATCCCGATTACGGCTATGAAGGTTTTGTGGATAACAAGACTGTCCTTGACATGGAGGATGATGCCGCTCATGTAAATCTGCAGGGTGATTGGCGGATGCCGACTGATAATGAGTTCCATGAATTGCTTGATTATTGTTCTTGGACTTACGTTAACCGGAATGGTGTAGATGGTTATGAAATCTCCAGTTGTGTGGCTGGCTACGAAGGCCGTTCAATATTCCTGCCTTATGCCGGTTTGATGTATTCCAATTATTTTTATGAGACCAGTGGTGCCAGATATTGGACTAATACATTGAATGGCAGAAATAATGCCAGTGCTTATTATTTATACTTTGATCAAGATGAGTACGGTGTTTATTCCAATTCGCGTTTTTACGGGCTTCCTATACGTCCTGTACGTCCGTAGCAGGGTATATAGTCATAAGGACTGAATAAAATCAGCGGCTTCAGCCATGAGGTGTTGAAGCCGCTGGTTTTATTCAGTGATGTATCAATATTGTCAATAGTAGCGGTAGAACAGGGCTATGCTCTCCATTCCTGCATAGAATTGGCGGAGCAGATAACTTTCATTGGGGCTGTGGATGGTGTCCCGCTCAAGCCCGAATCCCATGAGCAGCGGATCGAGACCAAGCACTCTCTGGAACTCAGCCAGTATGGGTATGCTGCCTCCGCCACGGCTCGGTACGGGCTCAATACCATAGACCTCGGCCATAGCTCGTGATGCGGCCTTGTATGCAGCCGATGAAATAGGGATGAGGAATCCGTCTCCGCTCTCGTATGAGGTTATCTCTACTTTGACGTACGGAGGAGCTATGCTCAGGAAATGGTCCATGAACAGCTTTGATATCTCAGCACTGGTCTGATTGGGAACCAACCGCATCGATATCTTGGCATGGGCTTCGCTGGGCAGGACTGTTTTGGCTCCCTGTCCGGTGTAGCCGCCCCAGATACCGCACACATCGAGTGACGGACGTATGCCTGTGCGTTCCAATGTCGTGTATCCTTTCTCTCCCTTTACCTCGTTTATGTCAAGGAACTGCTT
>JAFZKR010000135.1 GCA_017551845.1 Bacteroidaceae bacterium | reverse complement strand
CTCAGGTTGGCGGAGATTGTGTATATTTGCCATAGAAGGACTCTGATAATGAAACGGATATTGATAATTGCGGCCGTTATGACAATGGTATTGTCAGGATGCGGCAATAAAAGTGAGACGGATATGCCAATTACTGTAAACCTGAGATATACGGGAACCGGCGGCAGCGCGCGTGCGTTTGCCGATGAAATGGTGGCCAGCGGTACGGTTGCAGCCATCAGGGCTGAAGAGGGAAACCTGCGCTATGAGTACTATCAGTCACTGGATGATCCTGAGACCATTCTGCTGATTGACAGCTGGAGGGACCAGAAGGCCATCGACGCCCATCATGCCACGCCCATGATGGATACCATAGCAAAGCTACGTGAGAAGTATGACCTACATATGACGGTTGAACGATTTACCAACGCTGAGACTCCGGAGACGGAGAACAGGTTTATAAGGAAGTGAAAAAAGGATAATCATATGCGCTTGATGCTCCGCTTGCCATAAAGGCGTTGGTTCCCAGGCTGCAGTTGCCCAAGGATGCCTACACTGAAGGAGAACCAGTACCGCCATCCGGATGTGAAGGTTAAGGATCTTATGCGGTGACACATATTTTTTAATAAAAATGCACTGATATGATTGTTATTCGTTTGAAAAAATGTATCTTTACAGCAAAGATTCGTTAGAAAAAATGCTGAAAAGAAAGATTGAAGATACGCTGGTGCAGTGGAAAAACGCTGCTGGACATAAGCCCTTAGTGATTATGGGCATACGCCAATGCGGAAAGACATTCATTGCACAACATTTTGCAGCCAACAACTACAAGACTGTTGTTTACATCAATTTTATAAAGCAACCGGAGCGCATCAGTGCGTTCGTGGGAAGCAAAGCCGTTGACGATATTCTGCTCAACCTCTCTTCACAAATCAAAGATGTAACGTTCACACCTGGCCAGACCTGCTTTATCTTTGACGAGATACAGGATTGTCCTGAAGCACGTACCTCACTTAAATTCTTTAAGGAAGACGGGCGTTTTGATGTGATTGCCACTGGTTCGCTGTTAGGCGTTCAAGGGTATGGTGACGAAAAGAAAAAGAAGCATCGCAAGCTGGTGAGTCAGAAAGAACCGGGAATAAACTCCGTCCCCGTTGGTTCAGAGGACATCATTGAAATGTACCCGCTTGACTTTGAGGAATTTCTCTGGGCAAACGGTTTAAGTAAAGATGTTATTGATGCACTGGGTAAGTTCTATCGGGATGAAGCACCTGTGCCTGCGGGCATTCATGTAGCGATGAAACGCCTGCTGAACCTCTATGTGGCTATTGGTGGACTGCCTGATTCCGTCAATGCATTCTTAAGGACCAACAATATGAACGATGTGAGCAAGGCTCACAAAGCTATCCTGAAGGAGTATCGCGATGATATGATAAAATATGCCCCTGACAAGGACAAGCCGCATATTCGCGAATGTTTCAATTCTATTCCCAAGCAATTGGCCAAGGAGAATAAGAAGTTCCAATACAACAAGATAAAGCCTGGCGGCCGTAGCGAGATCTACCTGGGGTCACTGCAGTGGTTGGAAGACGCCGGAATAATCTGCCGCTGTTACAACACCGACATCACAGGATTACCGATGGAAGGAAACGCCAAGGATAACGTGTTCAAGGTGTATGTGGCTGATATCGGACTGCTGATTGAGATGCTGGGACCTGGTACGCGTGCCGATATCCTGCAGGGTAATCTGGGTGGATTCAAAGGTGCCATTTATGAGAATCTGATGGCTGATACACTGCATAAGAAAGAGCAGAATTTGTATTATTTCCAGAAGGATTCTGGGCTGGAACTGGACTTCCTGGTGCGGATGAATGGTGAATGTGTACCACTGGAGGTTAAAGCTAAATCTGCAAAGGCCAAAAGTTCAAAAACCGTATTGGCTCACCCGGAGAAGTACAACGTGAGGCATATCATCAAATTTGGAGATTATAATGTTGGCCGAGAGGGTCAGTTGTTGACGCTTCCAACCTACATGCAGTTCCTGATGGATCTGGAACCGGAAGAAATCGTATTGGAGCCCATAGACACCAATACACTGAACTCGATGGCAAAGGAGATTTTAGGTAAAGAAGACTGAATCTAAGATCTAAGGAATGACACATGGATGCGGTCTATTTGTGTCACGGAGATTGTGTATCTTTGGAAAAGTAAAAGCATTGAGATATTATGACGGATGACCACGGACACGGCATACGTCTGGGCGAGAACGTTTTCATAAACTACAACGGCACTATGCTGGACGGTGGGCTGATAACTATTGGTGAAACTGGCGTAAAAAGAATATGGCAAAAGAAAACTTATATTTGGCATCAAAGCCCCGTTACGAGATTCTGGACGGACTGCGCGGTGTGGCTGCGCTGATGGTGATAGTGTTTCACTGTTTTGAGACTTACATTCCTGTGTTTGGCACACAGATTGTGAACCACGGCTATCTGGCGGTGGACTTTTTCTTTGTGCTGAGCGGTTTTGTGATAGGATATGCATATGATGACCGATGGGACAAGATGACCACCTGGGGTTTCTTTAAGCGCCGACTGACACGTCTGCACCCCATGGTGATAGCGGGTACACTGGTAGGTGCGGCGATGTTCTTCTTTGCCGGGGCGGCGTTCCCACAGACTCTGCAGAACCCGGGTTGGAAGGTTGCACTGTGCTTTGTTATGGGTCTGCTCATGATTCCTTGCGGTATGGGGCTGGATATACGCGGATGGGGCGAGATGAACTCATTCAACGGCCCCAACTGGTCACTGACGTTTGAGTACTGCGGAAACATACTGTATGCCTTTATACTGCGCCGGCTGCCCAAGATTGCACTGGGTGTACTGTGTGTGGTATGCGCTTTCTTTACGCTGGACCTTACCATGGGCTGGGATGTATTGGGGTTCTTCCCTGACGGGCCGCAATATACGGTAATAGGCGGATGGAGCCTGACGGGACAGCAGCTGTACATAGGGTTTACCCGTTTGCTGTATCCGTTCCTGTGCGGTCTGCTGATATCACGTATCCTGCCTGGCCACATGACCGATGCAAATCCCAGCGGATCACCCATTCACCTTAAGGGCGGTTTCTGGTGGTGCTCTCTGGCGCTGGTAGTGTTGTTCTCTGTGCCTTGCATAGGCGGAAAGACCGGCATTACGGACGGCATTTATCAGGCAGTTTGCATATTGCTGCTATTCCCGCTGATAGTGCTTACGGGGGCTGGCAGCGTGACTAAGG
>JAFZKR010000134.1 GCA_017551845.1 Bacteroidaceae bacterium | reverse complement strand
ATATTCCCCGTTCTTGATGCACTGTTCAAAGGTATTTACGGCGATAATCCGTACAAGTCACCCACCGATATGGGGGTTAACATGGCGGGATTCTGCATAAGTGACGATGAGGTATGTTGTCGGGCCGCCAAAGATGAAGTAATACGCCGATACTACACCTCTTTGGGCGATCTGGCGAGCGGTAAGACCAATGAGACAGAGGTGAACAAGATAGCCTTGCTCATGAACAAGGCAGGTATAACAACAGCAACCAGACGTACTACAGTGGCAGCCAAGCAACGTCAGGAGCAGACGGGCGTACCGGCAGCAGCGATGGAGTTGTCGGACGGAACCATCATAACGGCCAAGACGACTGCTCTGTTGGGGCCAAGCGCAGCTTTGATTCTGAATGCCACCAAGCATCTTGCCGGTATTGACCATGATGTGAAACTTATCGCACAGAACATGATCGAACCCATCCAGAAGACCAAGGTCACTTATCTGCACGGCAATAATCCGCGTCTGCATACTGATGAGGTGTTGGTGGCTCTTTCTATTCTTAGCCAACAGGATGAAAACTGCCGTAAGGCACTTGATATGCTGCCTGAGTTACGTGGTTGCCAGGTTCACTGTACGGTCCTGCTCAGCGAGGTGGATCGCAAGATATTCCGTAAGTTGGGTGTCGGCCTGACTTGCGATCCGGTTAAGAAAAAATATTTCGCTAACGGCAAATAGCTGTTGTATGGATAAGGAAAAGGAATATTCTCTGGCCGATGTCATGGAGGTGGCTACCGAAGCTGGGCATATTATGCTTGAGAACGGAGCCGAGATATTCCGTGTGGAGGAGACCATGGAGCGCATTACCCGTCATTACGGCATTGATTCGGGGCATTTCTTTGTCTTGAGCAACGGCATAATAACATCGGGAGGAACAAGCTATTCCAATGTGGAGTTCATTCCTTTCAAGGGAGCACAGCTGGAGAAGGTGGTTGAGGTGAACCGTCTTTCACGTGAGATTGAGAAAGACCGGTGTTCTTTGTCTGAAGCCCGTTCGCGGATAGCAGGCATTCGTGCAATGAAGGCCAAGCCTTTTTGGGAACAGGTGATGGCATCGGCAGTAGGCAGTGGAGCTTTCTGTGCTATTTTCGGCGGTAGCCCTATGGATTGTTCGGTTTCGTTTGTCGTCGGGTTGCTGCTTTATGCATTTGTCCTGTGGGTCTGCAGATCCGGCCTTTCAAAGATAGTCACAAATATTCTGGGCAGTACCATTGCTACGGCTTTATGCATCATATTCTATCGTATGGGATTTGGTCAGAATCCCGGCAATATGATTATAGGCTCCATCATTCCTCTCATACCGGGCGTGCCGTTCACAAATGGAATAAGAGACCTGGCCAATGAGGATTACATTGCGGGCTCTACCCGTCTTATTGATGCGTTGACCGTGTTCTTCTGTATAGCGGCCGGTGTCGCACTGACGTTTCTTGTGGACGGCAGGATAGAAAACGGGATAATAGTGTTGGACGGAATGAGGACTAATGCCGTGACGGCAGTTTGGCCAGTTCAACTTATGGCGGCTTTTCTTGGTACAGCGGGATTTGCAGTTCTTTTCGGTGTACCGCGTAACCAATATCTGCCGGTAGGCTTCTGTGGCTTGGCCGGATGGGCTGTTTATCTGCTCATGATACGTGTGGCGAAAGCTTCGGTGATAGAATCCACATTTGTTGCTACGTTGGCAGTAGTATTGGTTTCAAGATTCATGGCGGTGCGACGCCGTTGTCCGGTCATAGTGTTTCAGATTTGCGGAGTTTTTCCGCTTATTCCGGGCGCTGGTATATTCTGGACAGCATACTGGGTAGTGGTTAAAGAATTGGGCCAGGCAGTTACTACAGGTTTTACTGCAATAGGGGTGACCATTGCCATTGTTCTTGGAATAATATTCGTTACTTCTCTTCCGGGGCGTATGTTCCATGTAGCCGCAAAGAAAAGATGATACGCATATCGGTTTTTGATGATATGACACTCTGTACCGGCGCAGAGGTGGCGCGTATGTTGCCCTTGGTGCCGGAACCGCGCCGCAGTGAGGCAGTTAGGTTCAAACATACATTCGGCCGTTTTGCCTGCCTTAAATCTTATTTGATACTTGCAGAGCTTCTGCAAAGCGTGTTCGGGATTAAAGAATTCCGTATGGGAACAGGAGAGCACGGCAAACCTTATCTTGAAGGCCATCCTGATATACATTTCAATATAAGCCACTGCAGTAAAGCGATAGCAATAGCTGTCAGTGACAACCCGGTGGGTATTGATGTAGAGGCGTTCCGTCATTTTAATGAAGGATTGCTTGAAAAGAGCATGAACGAATCAGAGAGAGCAGAGATAATGGCCTCAACTTCACCGGAAGAGACGTTTGCATCTTACTGGACACGCAAGGAGGCTGTTTTCAAACTCCTTGGTACAGGTATAACGGATAATCTTCACTGCATCCTTACGGATAAAACTAAAACCGATACAGCAATTAACCGGGAAAAAGGTTATGCAGTATCGGTCGCTATTTTCAGTCAGGATTTCGGGACTCACTCCTGAGGGCTGTGGTAATCCGCAAGGCCAGTTATGGGACTGGCTACGATTTTTCCTATTGTCATTCCCAGAGAATCTGCTGTTTCCTTCAGTTCTTCAGCAAAACTGTTAGCCAATGAGCCTACAAAATGTACCGGCAGCCAAGGCTTATGATAGTTGATTACGTTGCGTGTGAAGAATTCCGAGAAACACTGTATGAGCATCTTATGGACCTCGGGGATAGAGCGTTTGTCAATGAGGAAAGGTGCAAAACCTGCAATATAGCGGTTAGCCATAGGCTTACGATATACACTTTCAATAATACTTTCCTTTGTAAGTGAGTATCTTTGCATGAACTCGGTGCTCACAGATTCAGGAAGTTGGCGTTTGAGACAGTCGCTTATCAGATGGCGGCCCAAAGCGACAGCACTTCCTTCATCGCCTAAAATGTAACCTAATGACGGCACCTGATCAACAATTTCCTTTCCATTGTAAAGACAGGAATTCGAACCGGTACCGAGTACACAGGCTACGCCCTCGGAGTGACCACACAGTGCATGGGCAGCTCCCAGCATATCGCTCTCAACAGTAATGACTGCATTTGGAACGAACTCTTTGAGTATGCCAGCCATCTGTAGGCATATGGGCTCTGTGGCGCATCCGGCACCATAGAAAAACACTTCGTCAACACTATTTAAATCCAGTCCGTTCAGTCCGGCCTTTAACTCGTTCTCTATTATGGAACGTATTTCGTCATCGCTCTGATGGCATGGGTTTATGCCTTGTGTCTTGATGACATTGAGCTCATTTCCTGAATTGAAGAACCCCCAATTGGTCTTGGTGGAGCCGCTGTCAACTGCAATTTTCATTGTTTCTTTCCAAAGTCAGGTTCATATTTGATAAATGCTGTCACAAGACAGGTTACGGTACAGCAGGCAATAACCCAGATGAAGAATGCCAGGTATCCCATGTGCTCCTGGAGTATTCCCGATATCATTCCGGGTAGCATCATGCCAAGGGCCATTATACCTGTGCTTATGGCATAGTGTGAAGTCTGGTGCTCCCCGCGTGAGAAATAAATAAGGAACAGGGTATATGCCGTGAATCCGAATCCGTATCCCATCTGTTCTATGAAAATGCATGCGGTTACAAGAGTCATGTCCTGCGTGGGGAACCAGCTCAGGAATACATATACCAAATCGGGTACTGAAATGGCTGCAACCATGAACCAGATACATTTTTTCAGTCCGAAACGGGACAAGGTGATTCCACCCAGTATTCCTCCGAGCAGTAGTCCTATTACGCCTAAGGTACCCTGTGCAAAGCCCACCTGGCCTGTAGTAAGCGCCAGACCTCCTGCCGCTTCGGAATCAACCAGGAACAGGGGCGCGATCTTTCCCAGTTGAGCTTCAGGGAAACGGAACAGCAATATGAACAGAAGGGCGGGAATAATGTGAGGTTTCTTGAAATAACTCACAAAAGTCATTCCGAATTCCTTGAGGATATTGCTTCCTGAGATGCCTGTAGTGCAATCTGCGACCGGATGCGGCAGAATATAGGAATGATAGAGCCAGAGCAGTATCATCAGGCCGCCTGCCACCAGGAATCCTATGCTCCAGGCGCGTACTGTCGAGCCGAACAGCTTTTCGAACTGCCCCACCAGCATTAGCAGACCGCCTTGTCCGGCAATCATTGCTATGCGGTAGGCTGTGTTACGGATACCCACAAACAGGGACTGTTCGCCCTCGTCCAGGCCAAGCATGTAAAAACCGTCAATGGATATGTCATGTGTGGCGGAGCTGAATGCCAGCAACCACATTATGGCCAGCGACCAGCGGAAAAAGTTGGTAGTGTTGAGCGTGAGAGCTACACCGGCAAGTCCTGCTCCAAGAATGATCTGAGTGAGCAGCAGCCACCAACGCTTTGTCTTGACCAGATCCACAAAGGGGCTCCAGAAGGGTTTGATAACCCACGGTAGATACAACCAACTGGTGTATAAGGCCACATCGGCATTGCTTATGCCCAGTTGTTTGAACATAATGGCCGATACGGTTACAACCAGTACGTAAGGCAGTCCCTCAGCAAAATAGAGTGTGGGAACCCATGCCCACGATGTTCTTGTTGAAGCCATTTACTTGGCGGGGATAGCCTCCTTCAGTTTGTTGAGTACGTTCTGACGGTCCTCAGCAGTGGGGTTACGCTTCAGGGTGGTGCCCTCAACCCAGTTCAGGTCAGGATATTGCTCTTTGAGCTTATTGTGTGAGTTGGTCAGATTGCTGCTGCCTGATGTTGAAAAGGTTATGATGGTCTTGCCCTTGAGGTCATTCTGATCAATGAATGAGTAGATGATATTGGGTGCTGCATCACCCCAGATGGGGAAACCTATGAAAACAACATCATATTTATCCAATTTCTCAGGCTTGCCTTTGAGCTCAGGGCGGATAGACTTATCGGCCATCTCCTTTACGGAACGCGACTCACGGTTGCGGAAATCAACGTCA
This sequence comes from Bacteroidaceae bacterium, assembly GCA_017551845.1. The sequence continues at coordinate 3,410 of JAFZKR010000134.1, read as the reverse complement.
TCACTTGTGTATGGCTGCACGCCGTCAATCTGGAACAGGTCAGCGCCAGTGCTTGCAGCCAGCTCCTGTGCCAGTGATTTAGTGGTTTCAGTTACAGAGAAATAGGTTACCAGTACTTTTGGCTCCTTTGCCGTGCATGATGCCACAATAATGGCCATCATAGCAAGAATCAAACTTTTCTTCATAATATTTATTTATGTTTCGTTATGAACTGCGAATATATGCAAAATTTTCAGACCATGTTTTAATCTTTCCTTTTTGCGGGAATACAAGGTTATAGAAGTAACAGTCTTTATGAATTGAAACCATTGCATTTGTAACAATAATTTCAAATAAAATTATGAAAACAAGTTATTATCTGCTTTCACTCTTTCTTATGAATTGTGTCAGTTGCACCCCGGAAAACTGGGGTAAAATGAATGATATTCCTGACCCTGAGAAAGAAGAAGAAAACTCGGATACAACTACGGTATTTCCCAAGTTTGATGAATCGCTTTGGGCTGGTGACAGCATATCGAAAACCAAGTTCGACCGTACCGTCCGGATAGTGTTTGCCGATGGAAATGTTCAGGTTGATGGTGACCGGAACGGTATTGTGACTGTTGAAGGCAGTAATGTAACAGTAAGGAACACCTCCGATGAGAAAGTCATCTATGAACTGAGCGGAACTGCGAAGGACGGCTCTCTCAAGCTATACGGTTCCAAGAAGCAGGCCTTGGTCCTGAACGGCCTGGAACTGACCAGCACCAAGGGTGCCGCTATAAACAATCAGTGCGGAAAGAGTCTGTTCGTTGTGGTAAAAGGTTCTAATATTCTTTCGGATGCAGCAACGTATTCATCAACTCCGGCCGATGAGGATGAAAAAGCAGCCTTCTTCAGCGAAGGGCAGATCATTTTCAGCGGCGACGGCGAACTGACCGTGAATGCACGGGGCAAATCCGGCATTACCAGCGATGACTATGTACATATTATGGAGACACCGGTCATTAACGTGACCTCAAGCGCGGGACACGGCATACGTGGAAAGGATGCTGTAATCATCTCGGGCGGTTCGTTGGGTGTCCAGGTCTCGGCCGATATGAAAAAGGGTATCACTTCCGATTCGTTGGTCTGGATAACCGGTGGCGGAACAGTAATAAACATGACCGGTTCGGCAGCGTATGACGAGGAGGAATCAGAGTACAAGGGCACATCGGGTGTGAAGGCGGACAAACTGTTCGGTATAAGCGGCGGAACACTTGACATAACCAATTATAGTACAGGAGGCAAGGGTCTCAGTGGCGATATGACCGGCTGTTTCAATGGCGGTATTGTCAGGATAACCACTACCGGTTCCAATTATGGACAGTCATCGTGGGGGATGAAAGGCAGTTCTTCCAACAGCGTGTCGGCCAAGGGCATAAAATTTGACGGAAACCTCTTTTTTCTTGACGGTACTGTGGCTGTCAGCTGTTCAGCGCATGAAGGCATTGAGGCTAAGGGCAATATAATAGTAAATGGCGGTGTTGTATATAGCTATTCTGCCCAGGACGACGCCATCAACTCTGCCGGTACATTCACCATATCAGGCGGAAAGGTTTGCGGCTATGCTCTCCGCAATGACGGCTTGGATGCCAACGGCAACTTTTATATTAAAGGTGGTTTGGTATATGCGATAGGCACTACATCCCCGGAGGTTGCAATTGATGCGAATACCGAGGGCGGCTTCCGGCTCTATGTGGATGGAGGTACCATAATCACGATAGGCGGTCTGGAATCAGGTGCAAGCCTTTCCCAGAACTGCTATCAATCAGCATGGAACAAGAACACGTGGTATTCGCTCTCGGTAGGAAATGAGGTGGTTGCCTTCAAGACTCCGTCAAGCGGCGGAACAACTATGGTAGTGTCGGGAGCATCGGAACCTTCGCTTAAATCGGGAGTAACGGTTGATGGTGGAACAAGTCTGTTCAGCGGAATGGTTGTACTGGATGGCACAATAAGCGGCGGAACAGCTGTTGAACTCTCATCATATTCGGGTGGTGCAGGCTTTGGTGGCCCGGGTGGCTTCGGTGGTCCGGGTGGATTCGGAGGCCCGGGAGGATTCGGAGGACAAGGTGGTTTCGGAAGTCCGGGACGTTCCGGTCGTGGTCCCGGCGGTCCGGATGGACCTGGCGGACGTGGAGGTTTCCGTCCTGACGGATTCATACCCGAAAGGCAGTAATCAAATATATTTCAACTAAGCTGCGTAAAATCAAATTTTTTGTATATGTTTACAGCCTGAAAGCGCTAACTGTCAATAAAAAAGAATTATTATGAAAAGAATTCTAATTTCAACTCTCTTCATTATTGCGGCCCTGACAGCATCGGCCGGCAACGTGTTGAACTACATTCTCAATACAGGTGACAAAACAGCCTATGTCACATACCACTTAGACAAAGACAAGAACCGTATTAAGTACAGCGGTGATATAGTCATCCCTGACGTAATAATCCGGGACGGCATTGAGTATAAGGTGACCGAAATTGTTGGCTCAACTTTCCGTGACAACACTTCGGTTACATCGGTCGTTCTTGGCAATAACCTTAAACTGATACACAAGAATGCATTTGAAGGTTGTACCGGCATTTCTGTGATTACGATTCCTGCCAGCGTTGATTCCATAGGAGAATGGGCATTTTCCGGCTGCAATCTTAAGAGTGTGACCTTTGAGGACGGTGACAGTCCCCTCAAGTTGTGGGATTACGCCGGCTACTGCGTATTCCACAACAATCCTCTGGAGACTGTTTATCTGGGTCGCAACTACATAAGCGGAGGCAGACCGTTCCGTGGTTTCCCCACTCTTAAGAACGTTACTGTGAGCGACTATGTCTCTCTCCTTCAGAGTGAAGAATTCTCTAGCAGCAGGGGAATCCGCAAGGTGAGTCTTGGTTCCAACATCTCAGAAATAGGTGACGCAGCATTCTACTGGTGCGATTCACTCACCTCTATCCGGCTTCCTGAATCCGTAGTTTCGATAGGCAGCCAGGCTTTCTTCAGATGCGACACCCTCTCTTTCGTCAACATACCGTCTAAGGTGAAGATCATCAAAGGTGAAGCCTTTGAGTATTGCTCAGAGTTGCAGAGTATCACCATCCCGGCCAGTGTTGACACCATCGGTGCATGGGCCTTCTGCAACAGCGGCCTCAAGAACGTGACCTTTGAGGACGGTGACAGTCCCCTCAAGTTGTGGGATTACGTCGGCTACTGCGTATTCCACAACAATCCTCTGGAGACTGTTTATCTGGGTCGCAACTATCAAAGCGGTGGCAGACCGTTCAAAGGATTCAAATCCATCAAATATTTATCAATAGGCAGTCCTGTTGAAAAGCTCCAAAGCAGCGAATTTGAAAACTGCAGTAATCTTGAAAAGATATATTGTTACAGGGAGACT
>JAFZKR010000133.1 GCA_017551845.1 Bacteroidaceae bacterium | reverse complement strand
GCACATTTTTGCTACATTTGTGTGTTAATCTAAAAACCATTTTTATCATGAAAAAGAACATGAAAAAACTCTTAGTGATCGTTATGGCTCTTATGCCCAGTTTATCAATCCTTGCCATGAACCCCAGCGGTTTAGACCTCATGCCGGAACCTGATGACATCCCCATCACGCCCATGCCTGATCCATTCCCCGGCCATGAACCCCGAATCATGTCCGTTGGCGCAACGGGTGACAATGATGGCGGTCCCATAGACCTCGGTCTCGGTGGTGTCCGTCCCCGTTCCGGTGGTGACCTGGATGAGGAAGAGAAGAACCAGTCCGTCGAGCTCAAGGTGGAGAACCCGCGTCCCCGTGGCGATGACGGCGGCTATGATGACGGCGGTGATGATGATGACAACTACGGTGAGCCCCTCATCAACCTCCACAACGGCGGCACCATTCCCCGTTCCGTGGCCGATGTCCCTGATTGTTACGTGTCCGGCGCAGTAGTCTATTTTGAAGCCGACCCCTCAATAACCTACATGGAAGCCACCGTAACCAGCCTCACTACCGGCCAGTCCTGGACTAACACCTGCCTCACTAACATCCTATCAGTAACCGCCTCCTCAGCCCCAGGCTCCTATACCATAGGCCTGACCCTCTCAGACGGCACCTACTACGTGGGTGAGTACACCATAGAATATATTGAATAGTCTATCATTATTAGTGTTTGAGAAGAGGTACATGTGAATGCACCTCTTCTTTTTGTTCCACCCAGTTATATCCGGTCAATCGTCTTGTTGAGCGCAGCATACCGCTCCTTCATCCACTTCTTCAGGCCGTCACCCTCCAATATCTCCACCTCATCCATCATGCCCAGAATAAAGCGGCCCACACCCTTGTAGTTGCATACGCGGGTCTTCAGTATCCAGTGCCGTCCGTGCTTTGATGTCGTATCAGGCTTTATATCCAGCATACTCATCGGATATGCCTCTTCCATCAGGTTCTTTACCTTCAGCGTCAGTCTCAGGGTGATGGGGCGTGCCAGGTGGCCGTAGCATCCCCAGGCATCCATGTTCTGGCGTCTGTGTTGCTCATTGCTGGTCCAGTACTCATCAAGTATCTGTACCTCTTCTATGCGGCTTATTCTCAGCAGCACATTGCGTTTCAGCTCGCAGTCGTACGCCCACATAAAATTGTAGTAGAACGGAAAATCATATGGCTCAATTATCCGTTCGCAGAGCCTGTTCCTTTCATTTGATGCGTAGTTCTTCAGCCGCACTTTCCTTTGCTGGCCGCACGCTTTAACAAGCAGGTCAACATTGGCCACACACCTCTGCAGGTAAGGCAGTTCGGTCATCATTCCGTTCTCATTGAACTGCTCCAGCATCTCGTATGTGCCGTCCGGGCTGGCCAGGTTCTGACCGGGCTTCTGCAGTATTATACCGCGCTCCGGCTTTCCGTCATCTTTTCTTGATGCTCTCGGCTCTCTCTTGAAAATGTTGAAACAATCCTGGTCCAGTCTATATACAGACCTGTATCTGCATATGATCTTCAGGCCCGCTCTCTCAAATGTATGGAGATAACGGTAGATTGTTCTTGAACTTGTTTCCACTTTCTCTGCAATCTCATCTACGGTATGATTCAGATTGTCTCCCAACAGGTAAAGGACTCTGATCATCCGGTTCACCAAAACTTGGTCCATAATAAAATAGTAAGGTCTGATAATATAGTTTAGTAATTCAAAAAAAGCCGGCCGCGAATATACTACCCCAAGCCATAATGTCAACCTCATGGAGTAAAATCTGAACATCACTGAACGTATTTGGTACATAAAATGTCTAAAAATACAATTTCCACCCGTCACACCCCCAAGACACACCGTTCGCATCATCAATTCCACTGCTTTTCATTAAAGGATTATCAGCCACTGTAAAGCCCACCGCCCCGCAAATCCGCCCCGCATCGTCCAACCGTCACTCAACCCAACAGTTCAATCATCTCCTTAAACGCCAGCCTCATTCGTCACATAAATTATGGGCTGGCAGCATCTGTATATCCTTAATTAACCCGCATCAATCAAATAAAGAACCGTCATCAATCCTATATCCTTTAAGTGAAACTATAATTTAAAACTTATATATTTTACCCTAATCTGCATTCTCTGCATTCTCTGCACACTTTCGCATATCATCAGTGTACCGTCCTCAATCCCGAATGCAGGGAATGCAGGGAATGCAGACCCGGGTAGAAATTCCGGACCTTAACTACTTATATCTCCTCTCATACTTACCGTAAGAGGTGTGTATAAAGTAGTCTGTCCTCAGCCAGTCCTTGAATGTCCTTTCGCACATTCCGTGATTGGCTGCAATCACAATACCGTCCTTGGTGCAGAATGATACAGGTATGTCACTGTATATCCTCCTCTGCAGCACTGACAGGTTTGACAGCGGGTCCACCCTGAAAGAGTGTCTGGCCTTCATTGCACAAGCCAGGTAATAATCAGCCAGGCTTATCGCACCTTTCATTGACCAACCCGATATCATGGTCACACTCTTCTCCTCACATCCGGCAAGCATGGCCTCCAGAACAATGCTCAACCGCACCACATACTTCTCCATCTTGGTGGCCGCCCTCTTGAATACAATACCCTCCAAGTCTTTGCGTTCACCAAGTTCGTTATACCATTGTTCATAGAGATTCTCGGCAGCACTGTCCAGGATAACAGGGCTCTGACCCTCCTTGTATTCCATACTCAGCAGATACCTCATTACTTTGTTCCATTGGCTCTGGAGCTCCGTCATAGGCCTTCCCGTCCTGAATTTAGGCGATTTCGGAGTCTGTGGGTAGGCAAACAGCCACCTGTCCACAAATCCGTTCTCAGTCCTTCCTTTTGAGAATTCATTAAGTGAGCCGGGCTGGATTGTGCCGCATATTGATACGCAGCTGCTCTTCAGCTTGGTCTTGCGCTTGTCCTTGCGTGTATTCTGCATGCTGCCGCCGTTGAACATGCTGGTCCAGGTCATTTCATCATTACCGTAGTTGTAACGTCCCATGTTCCTTACCAGCCCCAGCAGCTCATCCTTATACACAATCATTCCTCTGGGGTTCACCAGATGCTGCTGCATCAGCCCCTCCATAGTGAAATCATTCAGAACTATCTGGCGGTAATCAGGCGGCGGTGGCGGCATCATCTTGCAGTAGTTCGTCTTCCTCATCTCATCCTCATACTCCGTCCACTGCCTGTCATACTTCACCATCTCCTCATCGTCAAACTGCTCAAGCGGCCGCAGCGCAAACTCAAGCGGTGCCGATTTGTTGGTACCGGGTTCACCAACCAGCGCCATATAGATAACCGGCTTCTCCACCCAGTTACCCATAACCTGCACCTGGATGCTGTTCCCTATGGCCGCACCTGCCGCCACAATAAGGCTGGAACCAATGTAGTCAGTCGGAAAGTTCATGAACTCATGGGCCATCTGAATGATCTTGCGCACTCCATCCGGAAACACCTCCACCGGGAACGGCGGAATCTCATCCAGCCTATACTGCGTCTCCACATCATAATCCACAATATCGTCAGTACGTGCCGGTTCCGGGAGCAGTTCGTACGGAATCGGAAAATGCTCCGCCATCTCAATCTCCTTAGTGTCCTGTATGTCATACTCCGCACCCTTATACCTTTGGGGCCGTACACCGTACTTATGGCACACATAGAAGAACGTGGCAATAGTAATCTTTCTGTTCCTGGTTTTGAAGTAGTCAAATATCTTCCTGTTGCCGGCACTGTCGTAATGAGAGCTGGAGCACGATACCGCCTCCAATACATTCCAGCCGCTTTCACCAAGGGTAGATAGTGACATACATACCAGCACCCAGTCACAGTAGTCATCCAGCATAACGCCCATGCGGCTCCATTCATCCACATAAGCACGTATCTGGTCGCTCCGATCCATATCGTGATACTGCAGCAGGAAAGGCTTTTGCTGTGTGGGCTCCTCCATCCTGAACCCTTCAGGCAGCCTGTAAAACTCACAGCCCTCATTAAAGTAACCGTGCACGTCAAATGATACAAACCTCAGCCGTGTAATGTCACTGCACTGCTTATCCACCTCAAGCCCCAGCTTCTCCATCTCCTTGGTCAGTGCGGCAAAGTAGAGCTTGTGCCTGTTGAAATCCCGGTTATCGGTAGGAACCAGCGCATAGAAACCGCGCCCGCTTGATGAAAGCCCGCAGTACCAGACATAGGGCAGCAATGACACCTGGAACTTAGCATCATCCACATTAGCAATATTATCAAAGTCCAGGCAAATAATACCGTTATACTCCTTAATCCGTTTGTCAATCTGAACCTGCCTGTCACGTGTAGTGACAGTGGCAGAAATAGTTGCTGCAGGCAGAAGGTCACACTTCATCCTGTCTCTCTCTTTCTTGTCGGCAGTAGCCCGTATCTTCTCAAGCTTTGCAAGATACCTGGCTCCCAGGTTAATGAAATCCCTGATGGGAATCTCAATCATGTCAGATTCATTTTCTCTAGAGCTGTTTGCAATCTCGCTCTTTGTCATCAGCTTCGCTGATTTGCAGGTAACTCTCTCAAACAGATTCACCTTGATATTATCCCCGTAGAACCTGTCGGGGATGCAAACTGTATTCATAGCAGTAATCAGGTGTTAGTATGTATAAAATGGTCGCAAAGGTATTCTCACTATTTGACAGGTTATGTCTTTCAATAATTCTTTTTTCATAGCCTGTACACATTAACGGTGACACAATCGTCTTTGCGGCAAACGCGCTGCATAGCCTCTCTTCCGCATATTGTCTTCCACCTCCTGTGCCAGGAGCATCGTCCTGCCGCCGTTCTTCACGCGCGTCAGTTCACCCTCCTTGAAACGCAGGTAGATGGTACTTGAAGAGACATTGTAGATCTTCTCCACCTCCCTGACTGAAAGATACTTCTTAGTCTTAGGTCTCTCAGGCACCGCAACCGATGCCTTCACCGCTTCCTGCACGATAGGCCTTATCAGGTCTCGCAGGAAGTCCTTCACTTGTTTTAAACTGTCCATTGTATGGCTGTATTGAAGTAAACAAAACAGCCGTGGCCACAACTGTACCAGTGAGTATCACCGGCACCGCAAAAGTATATAGGAAAAATCGGGCAAAAAAGCAAGCCCCCGTGCAGGGTCACCCTGCATTTTGCAGGGTCAGACAAAAAAATCGGGGCGCAGATGCCTCCACGCCCCGTATTTCACGCTGCACAAAATGCTGGTTTTTTGCTGACTATTTCCTAAAGCGCCGTATGTTTGGCAACCTCAAGACTTGCCTATTTCTTCATCCCGGCCCCCTCCAGCATCTCACATAATATAGGGTAGATATTATACTGGTCATACTCCAGCACCGCCCTGTGGCTGGTATAATTCAGCTTTGTGGGCTTGCCATCCTGCGTCACGAACCTGAAAGACTCATTCATCTCCCTGCAGCTCTTGCCCAGCATCCTGCCCATCACCACCGCCTGGCTCTTATCCAGCTTCCACTTAGGCCTACCCTTCAAAGACACACCGTTCATCACAAAGTTCTGAAGTTCAGCCGCTGTCACACGCCCCATGAACGGGTACAGCTCCCCGGCCGCCTTCCCGAAAACATCGTCCAAACGTACGCCAACCGTCACCAGCCTGTCCAGATAATCCAGTATCGCCTTGGCCTCAATCTCCCAACCGGTTATAGCACTCAGGTACAGCCGCCCAATGTCGCTTCTGCCAAACATCAACTCCGCCGCATACCAGTGTTCATGAACCAGCTCATCAAACTCCCACGCCACCTTCTGGAACTCCCTGCAGCAACCCACATAGGCCTTAACATCCTCCAGCAGCATCTCGTTTCCCGAAATCTCATTCCATTCGTGTTTCACAGCCCACAGCGAATCCATCAGCAGCTTCCCAAAACGGCTCTCACTCTCACGCAGAAAATCACACTTGGCCTTGCAAACAGGGTCCAATTTCTCATTTACATCCTCATCTTCAAGAAACGGGCTGACCGCAGCCATCGCATCACCCACAACCCCGGCCAGCCGTTTAGTTTCCAAGATCACATCATCATTCCCACTCATTTATTCTCTAAAGTATGTGTACTTCTTGTTAATCTTCTGAGCCACCTCCAAATCATCCGCCTTGATATACTTCTTCAGCGTCAACGGGGTAGTGTGTCCCGTAATCTTCATGATGTCGAACACATCCATACCCGCCAGATACATCAGTGTAGCACCCGTGCGCCTCGCCGTATGCGTATGCACAAGCTTGTGCTTGGGCAAGTACTCCACAGTCTGCTTACCCGCCTTTATCCTCTCCACCTTCACAAGTTCATCAAGCCCCGCCTTCTCGGCCACCACCTTGATGTAATCATTGATCTTCTGGTCATAAAGGTGCGGCACATTATAATCGTACTTCTCCAGAATCCTCTTAAGCTCCGGGTGGCAGGGGATAGTCACCTTAGCACCCGTCTTCTTCTGCGTAATGCTGATGTAAGTGTTCTCCTCCTTCACAATCACAGACTTCATCTCCGTCGAACCTTCCTCCACCGGCACCTGCACAATCCTCTCCTCCGTCTCAGTCTTGATATCCTCCGGCTTAATGTTATTGTAGTCTGATACTCTCTGGGCAGTCCACACACCGATAAAGAAAATGTCCCGCGCCAAATCATAGCAAGGGTGCATCTTGCTAAGGTCCGCCTTGCGCATCTTATCAAGATCCTCCTTCGTCAGGTAGATAGAATCAACATCCATCCTGGCTCCCTTGAACCTCTTATCCTTGTAGGCAGTATTGTTATGCAGACCCTCAATCTCAGAAAGAGACATGAAAGTCTTTATCCAGTTGATGAACTTGCCTATAGTGTTGAATGAAAACTCCTCCTGGATCAGATAATCCGAGAACTGATAATAGAAATCCAGGTTAATGTCATCATAATCATACTCACAACCCTTGTATTCCTCAAAATCGTGGAAACGGTTAATAGACTGCTGAATGTTGGTGATAGAATAGGCAGCATACCTCTTTCCGTGAACCGTCAGCCTGGTACCCGCCTTAGCCTCCTCCACATAACGGTCAATGTACTGCCCGAATGAGATATGGTTAGCCTTTTCCAGCTCAATCTGCTTCTGCTTCTCCTCTTCTTCCTGCTCTTTCTCAGATTCACGGTTAGTAATCTTGGAAATAGCCTTGTGAACAGTCTCAGGAGTCAGTTCATCTCCGGCATCATACTTAGCCTGAAGTGTGCGCCTGATCTCCCTAGCAAGTTCAATAACCGCCATCACCTCAGCGTTTTTTTTGTACCTGTACATATAGCCATCCTCATTCCTCCGTTTAAAAATGTTCGGAGCAATGTAAAGCCCTGTACCTTGCTTAATGTTGATGAATGGATTCTTGCGCTGAATCCGGACCATGATCTGCGTGCTCCCATCCTTGAGAGGACGCCCCAAAATAAAAGTAACGCCCATAAAAAAACAGTAATTAATATCCGTTACAAATATAGGCAAAATTTAGGCACGTAGTACTAATATGGTACTAACTTTTTCGCAAACCATAGGCAACTATAGGCAAACCATTTTGCCTAAACCCGCCAAAATCAACAATTTACCCCCAAATCCTTTGCCTATATTTTCCAAACAAATGTTCTCGTATGCTCCACATGCAAAAAAAGTGGTCGTCAAAAACGGCCACTTTTTTTGTATGTGGAGCATGTGAACCTTGTTTTAATTTGCTTCGCAAATGCGCTCCCTAAGGTCGCTTGGCGGCCTACCCGGCCGCTCTTACCCTCCGGGTTCGCCCCAAATGTCTTGCACTTGCGTATACTATTTTTAGTCCT
>JAFZKR010000132.1 GCA_017551845.1 Bacteroidaceae bacterium | reverse complement strand
TACAGTGCTGCCCTGGTTGAAAAATTCGGATACAATCATATATCTACCGGTGATGTTCTACGTGCCGAGATAAGAGAAGGCTCAGAACTTGGCCGTATAGCCGAAGGATATATAGAAAAAGGACAACTCATACCCGATGATCTGATCATTGACATGCTGGCTGATGTCTATGACACCATGCGTGAAGGTCCAGGCGTTATTTTTGACGGTTTCCCACGCACCATTGTTCAGGCCAAGGCGCTTAAGGAGATGCTTCGTGAACGTGGCGAGAAGATATCGGTAACACTAAATCTGATTGTCAGTGAGGATGTCCTTATGGAACGCCTTCTGAAACGGGCCGAGATTGAAGGACGTGCCGATGATAACGAAAAGACTATAAAGAAACGTTTCAATGTCTATTATACCCAGACGCATCCTCTGATTGAATGGTTCAAGAAAGAGGGCGTGCTTTCTGAATTCACCTTCAAGGGAGACAAGGATTTGATGATCAAAGAGATAATAGAGAAGGTGGAGTCAATTTGACCCTATGGCAGAATCAAATTTTGTAGATTACGTAAAGATTTTTTGCAGGTCGGGCAAGGGTGGTCGCGGATCGGCCCATCTGCGTCATGACAAATACATACCTAACGGCGGTCCCGATGGAGGTGACGGCGGAAAGGGTGGAAGTGTAATCCTTAAGGGCAACCGTAACTATTGGACATTGCTTCACCTTAAGTTTGAGCGTCATGCTTTTGCCGAGAACGGAGGTAATGGGGGCAGCAATAAATGCTTTGGTAAAGACGGTAACGATGTAATAATTGAGGTCCCTTGCGGGACGGTAGCATATGATGCTGAAACTGGTGATTATCTTTGCGATATAACCGATGACGGCCAAGAGGTGATTCTGCTTAAAGGTGGCCGCGGAGGCCTGGGAAACTGGCATTTCCGTACAGCAACCCGTCAGGCTCCCCGTTTTGCACAGCCTGGTGAGCCTGCCCAGGAACTGATGGTGGTTCTGGAACTGAAACTGCTGGCAGATGTTGGTCTGGTAGGATTTCCGAATGCCGGCAAATCAACATTGCTATCGTCAATATCGGCAGCAAAGCCTAAAATTGCAAACTATCCTTTTACAACTCTTGAGCCCAATTTAGGTATAGTCTCATATCGTGACGGTAAATCATTTGTGATGGCCGATATTCCCGGTATCATTGAAGGTGCCAGCGAGGGTAAGGGTCTTGGACTCCGTTTCCTGCGTCATATTGAGCGTAATTCGTTGCTGCTGTTCATGGTTCCTGGCGATACCGATGACATTAAGCGCGAATATGAGATCCTGCTCAATGAACTGGCACAGTTCAACCCTGAGATGCTTGACAAACAGCGTGTGCTGGCTATAACCAAATGCGACCTGATTGATGAGGAGCTCATGTCCATGCTGGAGCCCAATCTGCCGGCCGATATCCCTCATGTATTCATATCGGGAGTAAGCGGTCTGGGGCTGCAACAGCTTAAGGATATCCTGTGGAAGGAACTCAACAGCGAAAGCAATAAGTTGGATGCCACTTGGAAGACCGAACACATTGTGCACCGTTCAAAGGATGCCGGTGAACTGCACAATGAACTGATGGCCGCCGGAGCGGACTTTGAGTTTGACTTTGACGACCTTCCGGCCGATGATGATGACCTGGATGATCTTGAAGAGGTCGAGGTGGAACTGGATTAATCCGTATAGACTTTCTCGTTGATAACGTCCTGATATGTCTGCATCAGGGCTTTACGCTTTAGTTTCAGGGTCTGTGACAGCAGACCGTTTGCGGCGTTCCACTCATCAAACACGAATACAGGCCTTTTGATTGCCTCGTAGATGGCATTGTTGCGGTTTATTGCCTCAACCTCCTGCTGCAGTTTGCTGTGCAGGGCATCGTCCTCAAACAGTGAGTTGTCATGAACGTATTCAATACCAAGTGATGTGCACAGTTCCTTAGCCTTATCGGGATTTACCACAATTATGGCCGATGCGAACTTTTTGTTCGATCCGAATACGAAACTGGTGTCAAAGCAGGGTGAATTGGCAATCTGGGTCTCAATAACCTGCGGGGCGATGTATTTGCCCGATGAGAGTTTGAAAATTTCTTTCTTACGGTCTGTTATCTTGACGTATTCTCCTTCATAGAGTGTACCTATGTCACCTGTATGGAGCCATCCGTCACTGTCTATCACCTCCTTTGTGGCCTCCGGATCCTTATAGTAACCCTTCATGACGTGAGGGCCACGTGTCAGTATTTCGCCGTCAGGAGCAAACGTGAGCTCTGAACCGCCTATGGGCTTACCTACAGTGCCGATAATGTTGTAACCGTCCATAGGGCTGTTTACCGCAATTACAGGTGATGCCTCAGTCATTCCGTAACCTTCATAGATATACATCTTGGCTGCATTGAACAGTTTGACAATCTGCGGGCGGATAGATGAACCACCGGAAACCACCAGAAGCTCGTGACCGCCCAATTTCTCACGCCACTTGGAATAGATGAGCTTATCGGCCAGTTTGTGCTTGAGGTCATATATGAGGTTATGTTTACGGTTATCAAAGTTAACGCCGTAATCCCAACACCAGAAATATAGGGTTTTCTTGAATCCGGTAAGAGCTTGTCCTGCCTTATAGAATGCGTCAAACATGCTTTCCAGAACGCGTGGAACGGCGCACAGACCGTCTGAATGGCAGCTGGCCATGTCACGAGCTATGGTCTTGAGGCTTTCGGCATAATATGTGCTGATGCCCTTTTCCTGATACTCATAGTTCATGGTGCGCTCATAAGTATGGCACAATGGAAGGAAACTGAGCATTCGGTGTCCCGGGCCGTAGGTCTGGCGTACGGCATGCGAGTGAGCATCGAATGTAAGATTCATATGGGTCAGCATTACACCTTTGGGCTGTCCTGTAGTTCCTGACGTATAAACGATTGATGCAACATCATCAGGGCTTACACTCTTTATATTGGATTCAATGGCCTCTTCCCACTTGTCTTTGTCGGCCTTTCCTGCTTCAATAATATCATTCAGACAGGGCTTGTCTTTGTCATCGTCAATATAGTAAAGGTCAGCCTTGTGATCCATCAGGGGGAGTATCTCAAGGGCTATTTTGTATAGGCTCTCACTACCCGTAAAAATGGCTTTGGCATCGGAGTGATTAAAAATGTAAAGGAATTCATCTTTACTGAGGGTGGGGTAAACCGGTACGAATATGAGACGTGCAAGTGTACAACCCATGTCAAGGAAATTCCATTCCGGACGGTTGGGAGTTATTACTACGATCTTGTCCTCTGGCTTGAATCCTTTTGCCAAAAATCCGCAGGCTATGTCGTGTGAAGCCTTAATGTATTGATCTACACTGTATTTTTTCCACTCTCCGTTTATGCAGCGTGCAAAAATATCGTCCTTGGGGAATTTGTTCTTGAGAATCTCCAGATAGTCAAAAGTTCTTGTCGGTAAATAATCCATAATTAGCCCTTGAATGATTGTAATTACAAAAATAAAGTATTTTTGCATTTGCATTATCTGGTGCTGATTTAAAAAGATTTCAAAAGATATGTTTTTTTTTATCCTTTTGATTTAACTTTTAATTTGGCCCTTTATATGTATATAGAATGAATTTGAAAAATTCACCTTTTACTAATTAATAACTTAAAACAAACAAAAAATGAAAAAGATGTTTTTGGCAGCTGCCCTTCTGGCAGTAGTATCTCTGGCCAACGCTCAGGCTCCGGCCGATGCTCCTTACGGTGTTAAGTCAGGTGTTTACACCATGTCAATGGACATGATGGGTAACGAGATGATCACTGAGTATTACTTTGACAACTATGGCCTCAAGACCGCTCAGGTTTCAGAAGGTGGTGGTTTCGGTATGATGGGTGGCGGCGAAGGCAAGACCCGCACTATTACTGATAAGGACGGTGCTCAGATCCGCATCAATGATGAGGCTAAGACCGCTACCAAGATGCCGTCATTCGGTGGCATGGGTGGTTTCGGCGGTGGCCGTGCCCAGATCAACTGGAACAAGCTGACTGACGAGGTTAAGAAGGCTAACAATATTAAGGAACTTGGCAAGGAGACTATCGCCGGTAAGGAGTGCACCAAGTATTCAATGACTACTGAAGGTTTCCAGGGCCCGCAGGAGCAGACCGTATGGATCTACAAAGGCATCCAGCTCAAGAACGAGATGTCTTCAGACTTCGGTACCTTTGGCGCTACTTGCAAGAGCTTCGAGGAGAAGGACGTTCCTGCTTCAATGTTCGAGGTTCCCGCTGGTGTTAAGGTTGAGGAGATGGACATGAGCCAGTTCGGTGGTTTCGGTGGCTTCTAATTAGGATTTACCAATAGAAAAGGGTCGCAAAACTGCGACCCTTTTTTTGTTTGTGGAGCTTGTTCATTTTTTTTACATTTAGGCCGCAGAAGTATCTTGGATAAAATAGCATATCATTGTGTTAAACTCAACATGCACTGATTTTTGTGCAATTTTTTAAGATTTATGCACTGTTTTCAGTGCAAAGTGCTATTTTTGCAGAAAAATGTACGCTTATGGAGAATCTTGTCAATACTTTTCGGCTCAAACTATCCCTGACCCCCATGGCCTACGTCAGGGAGTTTCACGACAAAATCAACTGGTCTAACCGCCTCATCTGCATCATGGGACAGAAAGGAGTGGGCAAGTCCACCATGATCCTTCAGCACATCAAGCAATTTGACAACCTGGAGGAGACGCTATATGTCACGGCCGACAATATCTACTTTTCCGGCCACACCCTCTACGAACTGGCACAGACATTCTTCAAGGCTGGAGGAAAGCGCCTCTACATAGACGAGATCCACAAATACAAGCCCTGGTCCACAGAGATCAAGAATATTTACGACGACATCCCGCTCCTGCAGGTTGTCTATTCCGGCAGTTCACTATTGGCCCTTCAGAAAGGGAATAAGGCAGACCTCAGCCGCCGCACCATTCCTTACACGATGCCCACCCTTTCCTTCCGCGAGTACCTCAACATCAGGAACGGATGGTCGCTAAAGCCCGCCAGCCTGGACGATATCCTCCATGGACGGATTGATTTTCCCTATGCAGAGCACAGGCCACTGGTTTATTATAAAAACTACTGCAAGACAGGATTCTATCCCTATTTCCAGGAAAGTGATGCCCCTATTCGCGTACATAATGCCGTCATCAGTACTATTGAGGAAGACATCCCGGCCTATGCCGAGATGACCGTTGCAGCAGCGGCCAAGCTGAAGAAACTGATGTACATTCTCTCCAAGAGCGTTCCTTATAAGCCAAGCAACGAAACTCTTGGCCGTGACCTTGGCATCAGCCGCAACAATGTCCCCGACTACATTGAGTACCTGACCACTTCCGGACTCTTCAACGCCCTCCATGAACCCGGTCACAGCGATAACCTCCTCTCTAAGGTGGAGAAACTCTACTTGGGGAACAGCAACATTGCCATGGCCTTATCTGAGGACGGCATTATCGATGCCGGGAATATGCGGGAGACCAACTTCCTGGCTTGGACTTCCCAGATTCACAAAGTCACGTCTTCCAAGATCTCCGATTTCGAAATCGACGGTATCACCTTCGAAGTGGGAGGCAAGAACAAGAAGGGCAAGCAGATCAAGGACGCGGAGGTAGGCTACCTTGTCAAGGACGATATGGAATTCGCCGCCGGCAACTCCATACCCATCTGGATGTTTGGTTTCATCTACTAATACGCAAGCCAAAGAAAGTCAGTTCAGTGTAATTCCATGGAAAAGCGTATGTTTGTGTTATGAATTATCAGCAAATCAACCTTGACGAATACTCTCTTTCGGGAGCAGGCGGAACTGCGCTAACGTACACTCACAAGCAGGAGAAACGGCTGGCGAAATTATTTACACCGGGCTTTGCTGCAGATATGGCGGCTCAGGAGTTCTTTACCTCTCAAACCGTCTATGAACTGGGTATTCCGACACCCCGTCCCATCCGTCTTGTTACGGACGGGGAACGC
>JAFZKR010000131.1 GCA_017551845.1 Bacteroidaceae bacterium | reverse complement strand
TGTCCGCAGAAGGAACCGTCCCTAATGCGGACACTGGAGCAGTATGATCTGATAGAGGCCGATAAGGTGGTGCAGGATCAGGTATTGCAGGCGCTCAACCGTGACCGTGCGCAGTTGTTACCCTGGGGTGATTTCAAGCCGGAGGATGTGACCCGTCTTGCTGATGCCGGCTACAAGATGCGTTTCTACACCTGTCCGCTTCGTGTGTTCCGCGATGAGTGGGTGCAGGAGTACGGTGTAATTGAGATATTGCGTGACAAGCAGAAAGTTAACTTTGTAACGCTTACTCATGCCGATGTTGTGCCCGAGATAGATGCAGAGCAGGTCAATCTGCCGCAAATGTCATTATCGGCCATAGACAAAGATATTGAAAAGACCCGTCAGGCCATTGACGCAATTCCCGTTAAGAAGGCTCAGCTGGCTGCTGAAGGCGTGCCTGTTCTTGAAAAAGCCATATCTGATCTGGAGGCTAAGATAGACTTCAGCCGCGTAAAACTCACAGGTGAGAAGCTTGCTGAAGACCATCTTCTGCTGCTTGAGAGCTGGATTCCTGCCGCTAAGTTGGATGAGACTTGCCGCGCATTGGATATGAGGGGCGTGTTTTATGACGTCTCGGACCCCACACCCGATGATGACATACCTATCCAGCTCAGCAACAATAAGTTTGCAAAGCTGTTCGAGCCGCTTACCAAACTCTACATGCTGCCCTCTTATCAGGAGTTGGACCTGACGCTCTTCTTTGCGCCGTTCTTCATGCTCTTCTTCGGGCTCTGTCTGGGAGATACGGGCTATGGACTGCTTATGATTGTGGCTCTGCCCATATTCACCAAGCTGTTCCAACTTATCAATCCCAACTTCTCAAAGTGGCTGGTGGTGCTGTTCGGCGCAAGTACGATGCTTTGCGGACTGCTATCCGGTACCTTCTTCGGATTCAACATGTATGATCTGGATATTCCGTTCATACAGAAGATGAAGGGTATTCTTTATACTGATAACTCCACCATGTTCACGGTTTCACTGTGCATAGGTGTGGTGCAGATACTGTTCGGCATGGGAATAAAGGCCGTGAACCTGGCTATACAGTGCGGCTTCAAATATGCACTGAGCACTATAGGCTGGCTCATGCTGCTCATCACGGTGGGTGTATCGGTTTTGGCAGGTTTTGATTTCAAGAGCCCGGTGGTGATGGGTATTCTCATAGTGGCAGCCGTGCTGATATTCCTGTTCAACAGTCCGGGCAAGAACCCGCTGCTGAACATAGGCTTAGGCCTCTGGGATACGTACAATATGGCTACCGGCTTGTTGGGCGACGTGCTTTCATACGTACGTCTGTTCGCGCTTGGCCTGAGCGGCGGTATTCTGGCAAACGTGTTCAACAGTATGGCTGTGGGTATGAAACCCGATAACCCCGTTGCGGGATTCTTTGTGATGGTGCTGATATTCGTGATTGGTCATGCGCTGAACATTTTCATGAATATCCTGGGCGCCATAGTTCACCCCATGCGACTCACGTTCGTGGAGTTTTTCAAGAATGCGGGCTACGCTGGCGGCGGAGTGGAGTACAAACCGTTTAGGATGACACAATAAAAAATGATCACGAATTACACGAATTGACACGAATACGGTCGGTCTATATTCGATAGATTCGTGGTCAAATGAAAGAGAGAGTTTTAATGTTTAAATAATAACAATTATGTCTAGTTTAGTTTTAGCTTTTGTGGGCGTAGCCCTTATGATCGGCCTGGCAGGCATAGGTAGCGCATACGGTGTAACTATTGCCGGTAATGCAGCTGTTGGTGCCCTTAAGAAGGTCGATAAGTTCGGTAACTTTATTGTGCTCACCGCTTTGCCCGGCACACAGGGATTGTACGGTTTTGCCGGTTACTTCATCTTTGCAAATATGGCCGGAGTACTTACTCCCGATATCACTCCGTTGCAGGCTGCATCAGTGTTCGGAGGCGGTCTGGCACTGGGTATAGTTGGTCTGTTCTCTGCCATCCGTCAGGGACAGGTTTGTGCCAACGGTATAGCAGGCATAGCCCAGGGGCACGATGTATTCAGCAAGACCCTGATCCTGGCCGTATTCCCCGAGCTCTACGCCATCGTAGCTCTGGCCGGCGTCTTCCTGATGAGCTCCGCCCTTTAAAAATTGAGAAATGAAAAAAACGTCTTGCGAAAAACGCAAGACGTTTTTTTATCGTAACTTTGCAGTCTGAAAATCTGATAAAAAGGATTATGGGTAGTGCCAAGAGGAAAGCAAACTACATCTTTTCTGTGAGCTGGGAGGTCTGCAACAAGATTGGAGGTATTTATACGGTACTTTCAACTCAGGCCAAGACGCTTAAGGAACAAAGTGGTGCAACCCTAATCTATGTAGGCCCGGATATATGGGAGGGTAAGAACAATCCGCTGTTTATTGAGGACAAGTCACTCTATGCGATCTGGAAAGATTACGCACGTGATACTGACGGCATACCTGTGCGTACAGGTTACTGGAATATTCCAGGCCGTCCTATTGTGATACTGGTGGATTTCATGGCTAATTACTCATTGAAAAATCAGATTTACGGCAGTGCATGGGAACTGTTCGGCGTGGATTCCATGCACGCATACGGTGATTATGATGAGGCTTCGATGTTCTCATACACCGCAGCTATGGCTGTAAAGAGTTTTTACAATTTCAATATAGGCTCCAATGATACTGTCATTTATCATGCTCATGAATGGATGACTGGCTTGGGCGCCCTTTTCCTGAAATACTACATTCCGCAGATCTCGACTGTATTTACCACTCATGCAACATCGGTGGGCCGTTCCATCTGTGGCAACGGCAAGGCTCTTTACGAGTTCTTTGATGGCTATAATGGTGACCAGATGGCCCGTGAACTTAACATGGAGGCTAAACATTCCGTAGAAAAAAGAACCGCACATCTGGTAGATTGTTTTACTACGGTTAGCGATATAACCGCTCGTGAGTGCACTCAACTGTTAGAGCGTAAACCTGATGTAGTTACGGTGAACGGTTTTGAGGACGGTTTTCTTCCTTCCCCAGACAGGTTCGGAGAGGAACGAAGGAACGCTCGTGGATGTATTCTGTCAGTTATCAATAAACTGTTTGGTACAGAGTGGGGTGATGAAACCGTTATTGTGGCTACCGGCGGTCGATATGAGTACCGTAATAAGGGTATAGACCTTTTTTTGGAGTCAATGCGTAAACTCCGTGATAACGGCAGGACAGGCAATTCGCATATCTTAGCCCTGATAAATGTGCCGGCTTGGGTGATGGAACCCCGGCGTGATCTGCAGGATCGTGTTATGTCGCACGATTCAGGCACATCGTCGCTCCCCATGCCTTTGACTACCCACTGGCTTCACAATATGGGCGAGGATCGTGTTATATGTGCGCTCCAGTCCATGGGATTCCGCAATGCACCGGAAGACAACATTAAAGTACTCTTTGTGCCTTGTTATTTAGACGGTCAGGACGGCATTTTCAATAAATCATACTACGAACTGCTGATAGGGCAGGATATGGCGATATTTCCGTCATACTATGAACCATGGGGTTACACTCCATTGGAAAGTGCCGCTTTCCGTGTGCCTACGGTGACATCGGATCTGGCGGGATTCGGCCTTTGGGTGAACACGGTACTCAAACGCAATGCTGAGTTGGAGGATGGAGTGAAGGTGGTGCATCGTAATGACAGCAACTGGAATGAAGCCGCGACTGATATCAGCCTCCAGATTGAAAAGTGGGTGGCCATGAGCCATGATGAGCGTGAGGTCATACGGCAGAAAGCCGGTAAGTTGGCTCAGAAGGCTCTCTGGAAGCACTTTATCAAGTACTACCTTGACGCCTATGACTTTGCAGTGAATAAAAATGAACATTTTTTGAGAAACGAAATATGAAGATTAAAGCAAGCAATTCGAATCAGCCTTGTTGGCGTGAGATTTATGTAAAATCAAGCGTGCCTGAGGCATTGCAGAAACTTGATGAATTAGCTCACAACATTTGGTGGGTATGGAATGAGGATGCCAAGGCTCTGTTCAAGGATATAAATCCTGATTTGTGGACCGAAGTCAGGCATAATCCTATCATGATGCTCCAGAGCCTGGGCTATGACAAGCTGGAGGAAATCTCCAAAGACTCCCTGTTCTTAGACAGGATGAACGCCATTTATGAAAAATTCCGCAAATACATAGATGTCAAACCTGACAGCAAACGTCCTTCAGTGGCATATTTCTGCATGGAATATGGTCTCACCCATGTTCTCAAGATATATTCAGGAGGTCTGGGCGTTCTGGCTGGTGATTACATGAAGGAGGCCAGCGACAGCAATGTTGATATGGTAGGTGTAGGTTTCCTGTACCGTCATGGATATTTCACTCAGACTTTATCCATGGACGGTCAGCAGATTGCCAACTACGAGCCGTTGGATTTCAATACTCTGCCTATTGAGCGTGTGTATGATAACAACGGTCAGCCTTTAGTGGTATCAGTACCATACATTAATTACACTGTTTATGCAGCTGTCTGGAGGGTTAATGTGGGTCGTGTACCTTTATATCTTTTGGATACCGATATTGATATGAACAGCGATTTTGACCGTCCCATCACATCACAACTATATGGAGGAGACTGGGAAAACCGCCTCAAGCAAGAGATTCTATTGGGTATAGGAGGTATGATTACCCTTGAGACATTGGGTATTAAAAAGGATATTTATCATTGCAACGAGGGTCATGCCGCTCTCTGCAACCTGTACCGCCTTACTCAGTATGTCAAGCAGGGACTCACATTCAACCAGGCGATGGAGGTGGTACGTGCATCGTCACTCTATACTGTTCATACTCCGGTTCCTGCAGGCCACGACTATTTTGATGAGGGTCTGTTCGGAAAGTATATGGGCGGATACGCCCAACTACTGGGCATTTCATGGGATGAGCTCATGGGTATGGGACGGACGAATCCGGATGATCACGGTGAAAGGTTCTGTATGTCCACATTTGCCTGCAATACCTGCCAGGAGGTGAACGGCGTAAGTTGGCTGCATGGTGAGGTATCCAAGAAGATGTTCTCAGGCATCTGGAAAGGCTATTATCCGGAAGAGAGTCATGTGGGTTACGTGACCAATGGTGTACACATGCCCACGTGGGCATCCAAGGAGTGGCAGAAACTCTACGCCAAATATTTCGACAAGAACTTCCTCTCGGATCAGTCAAATGAGAAAATGTGGGAAGATATATATAAGGTACCCGATAAGGTGGTTTGGGACCTGCATAACAATTTGAAAAATCAGCTCATTGATTTTATCCGTATGCAGTTCAAGGATAGCTGGCTCAAGAACCAGGGGGATCCTTCACGCATCATGTCATTGATGGAAAAAATCAATCCGAATGCTCTGACAATAGGTTTCGGCCGCAGGTTCGCAACATATAAGCGTGCACATCTGCTCTTCACTGATTTGGACCGTCTGGCCAAGATTGTGAACAACCCGGACTATCCCGTACAGTTCTTCTTTACCGGTAAGGCTCATCCGCATGACGGAGCCGGTCAGGGTCTGATTAAGCAGATAATAGACATCAGTCGCCGTCCTGAGTTCCTGGGTAAGATAATATTCCTTGAGAACTATGACATGCATCTGGCACGTCGTCTGGTGTCGGGCGTTGATATCTGGCTGAATACTCCCACTCGTCCGCTTGAGGCATCGGGCACATCGGGTGAAAAGGCTTTGATGAACGGTGTGGTGAACTTCTCAGTGCTGGACGGATGGTGGTACGAGGGTTATCGTGAGGGTGCCGGTTGGGCTCTTACCGACAAACGTACCTATCAGATCCAGAGCTATCAGGATCAGCTTGATGCTGCTACTATTTACAGCATACTTGAGAATGAGATCCTGCCGCTATATTATAACAAGAACGCTGAGGGCATCTCTGAGGGTTGGGTAATGACAATGAAGAATTCCATTGCCCAGATAGCTCCCCATTATACAATGAAGCGTCAGCTTGATGACTACTTCAGCAAGTTCTATTGCAAAATGGCAGAGCGTTCCCGTTATTTGCAGGCTAATGATTTCGCCAAGGCTAAAGAGATTGCAGGCTGGAAGGAAGTTGTGGCTCAGAGATGGGATGCTATCGAAGTGGTAAGTTCAAATAAGACAGACAGTATCCAGGAGGGCCTGTTCGAGACCGGAAAAAGCTACGAAGTAGAATATGTAATTGATGAGAAAGGTCTTGACGATGCAATCGGTGTAGAGATGGTATTGCTTGGAACTGACAAGGACGGTAATGACAAATTCCAGAAGACCGTTCAACTTGAGCTGGTAAAGCGTAATGGCAATCTCTATACTTTCCATGGTTCTGTCAAAAATGAATATCCGGGTGTATTCAAAGTCTGCTACAGGATGTATCCCAAACATGCTGATTTGCCTCATCGTCAGGATTTTTGTTTTGTACGCTGGTTTGAATGATGAAAAAGACTGTAACTTTCGGTGAAGTCATGCTCAGACTCGCCACTCCCGGATATGAACGTTTCGGTCAAGGGAACACTTTGAACGCGACTTACGGAGGTGGAGAGGCCAATGTCGCTGTTTCGCTTGCCAACTTCGGACTGCCGGTATCGTATGTGACGCGTCTCCCGGACAATGATATAGCAAGAGCCTGTCTCCGTGAACTTCGTGGTTTTGGAGTTGATGTGAATGATGTGGTTTTCGGAGGAGACCGTATGGGAATTTATTTCCTTGAGACCGGTTCAGTGAGCCGTGGAAGCAAGGTGATTTATGACCGTTCGGGTTCATCTATAGCTATGATAGAGCCTGGCATGATAGATTGGGATGCTGTATTGGCCGATGCAGGATGGTTCCATTGGACAGGTATCACTCCTGCCATATCGGAAGGTGCAGCCCAAGTATGCCTGGAAGCCCTGAAAAAATGCAATTCAAAAGGTATTCCGGTGTCATGTGATCTTAATTACCGCAAGAATCTGTGGAAATGGGGTAAGAAGGCACATGAGGTTATGCCTGAACTGGTTTCTTGCACCGATATTGTCCTTGGCAATGAAGAGGACGCTTCAATGGCACTTGGCATCAAACCGGATGGTGTTGACGTCCGTGCCGGAGTTGTGGATGCCGATGCCTATCTGTCCGTTTCCAGACAGATAATGGAGCAGTATCCACGATGCCGTAAGGTAATAACAACTCTGCGCGGTTCTATTAACGCCAATGACAATACATGGGCAGGTGTGCTGTATGACGGTCGGAATCTGCTTAAAACACGACAGTACAGGATTACACATATTGTTGATCGTGTGGGTGGCGGTGACTCATTCATGGGTGGACTGATATACGGTCTTCGTGTATATGGTGATGACCAGAAGGCTCTGGATTTTGCAGTGGCCGCATCATGTCTTAAACATACAGTTTACGGTGACTACAACCGTGTTACCGTTCAAGAGGTGGAGAAACTCATGTCAGGCGATGCTTCCGGAAGAGTGGCACGTTGATAAAAAAATAAATGGTTTATGAGCAGATTCAAGAGACTCCAGGTTCTTCGGACTTTCATGGAGACCGGCATAGTTCCGCTTTTCTACAATGCTGATGCAGAGATTGTGAAGAGTGTCGTAAAGGCATGCTATAAAGGAGGCGCCAGAGTGTTTGAGTTTACTAACCGTGGTGACTGTGCACACAATGTGTTTGATGAAGTGAACAGATGGTGCGCATCAGAGTGTCCTGAAATGATAATGGGTGTAGGTTCCGTATGCGACTCCGCTACAGCAGCGCTTTACATACAGCTTGGTGCCGGTTTCATAGTTTCCCCAAGCTTGAATCCTGATATGGCCAAGGTGTGCAATCGGCGCAAGATAGCCTGGATACCCGGTTGCGGAACATTAAGTGAGATAAACAACGCTGAGGAACTCGGTTGTGAGATTGTAAAGATATTTCCGGGTTCCGAGGTGGGCGGGCCATCATTCGTGAAAGCCATCAAAGGACCGTGCCCATGGAGTGAAATCATGCCGTCTGGCGGTGTAGCCCCTAATCCTGAAAGTCTTGAATCCTGGTTTCAGGCAGGTGTGGCCTGTGTGGGACTCGGTTCACAACTCACTCCAAAGGATGTAATAGAGTCGCGTAATTTCGGCTTTATTGAAGAGAAAGTCAGGGAATCCGTTGAATTCGTACGTAATTATAAGAAGCGATGAATAATTTGTTTGATATTTCCGGAAAGAATGCCGTCGTGACCGGTGGAGCCGGAACATTGGGAAGCAACATAGCCAGACATCTTGTCGGGCAGGGTGTCAATGTGGTCCTTCTTGGACGTCACAAGGAAAATACTGAGGCAATGGCTCAGGAACTGTCGGCTCTCAAGGGTGGTAAAGTGATGGCTGTCGTGTCCGATGTGCTTGATATTGAAAAGCTTAAGGCTACCCGTGATTATATAGACAAGGAGTGGGGTGGAGTGGATATCCTTGTCAACTGTGCTGGAGGAAATGTACCCGGTGCCACCGTTCCTGATGACAAGTCAGTATTCGATATGAAGATAGAGGATTTCGAGAAGGTGACAAGCATCAACATGAACGGCACGGTCTATCCTTCGCTCGTTTTCGGTGAGTCTATGGTCAGGAAGGGCAGCGGAAGCATAATCACTGTTTCATCTATGGCAGCCATGAGTGCCCTTTCGCGTGTGATGGGTTATTCTGTTGCTAAATGTGGAATTGACGGATTCACCCGTTGGATGGCCCAGGAACTCGCCATAAAGTTCAGCGAAAAAATCAGGGTGAACGCCATTGCTCCCGGATTCTTCATAGGACACCAGAACAGGGCTATGCTCATCAATCCTGACGGGACATATACAGAACGAAGTAAGAAAATAATAGCTCATACTCCTATGCGCCGTTTCGGTGATATTACAGAACTTAACGGTGCCGTGCAGTTCCTTTGCTCTGAGGCCGCTTCATTCATAACCGGAATAGTGATGCCGGTTGACGGTGGATTCAGTTCATTCAGCGGAGTTTGACATGAAGCTTGAAAAGGCGTGGCGCTGGTTCGGCCACAACGATGCAGTGACTCTGGACAATATGGTTCAGATGGGCATCGAAGGGGTAGTCACTGCCTTGCATCATATCCCCACCGGAGAGGTCTGGCCAAAGGATGAGATACTGCGGCTGAAACGTGAAATCGAGTCCAAGGGCATGCGTTGGTCCGTAGTGGAGAGCGTTCCAGTATCGGAAGCCATAAAGACAGGCTCTGAGGAACGTGGGAGACACATCGATAATTTCCGTCAGACAATCAGGAATCTTGGTGAATGCGGTATAGATACCGTATGTTACAACTTCATGCCCGTTTTGGACTGGTGCCGTACTATCCTTGATTATCCTCAGCCAGGCGGAGGAATAGGTCTCTGTTTTGATTATCCCACTTTCGTAGCCTTTGACGTATTCATACTGAAGCGTCCTGATGCTGCCGATGACTATTCAGAGGAGGATCTTGCTGAGGCTGAGAAGGTTTTTGCGAATATGACTCCCGCTCAGGCCCGTTCACTCAGTTACAACATCATTGTGGTGACTCAGGGATTCATCAACGGTGTGATAGACGGTACTGTGAGTGATCCTGAAAGACTGTTTCTTGAGTATATAGCCCGTTACAGGGATATAGACCGTGACAGTTACAGGGATAATCTTAAGTATTTCATAGACAGGGTGATACCTGATTGTGAAGAGTATGGAGTAAATATGTGTATCCATCCGGATGATCCTCCATATCCTATACTCGGCATGCCCCGCATCATGGGCTGTTCCGATGATATGGAGTGGCTGTCGGCTGCAAACAGCTCTCTTAGAAACGGAATCACCTTCTGCACCGGTTCTCTGTCAGGAAGACATGACAACAACCTTCCTTTGATGGCCGAAAGATTCGGTGAAAGGATTCATTTTGCGCATTTGCGTAACACCTGCTATACCGGTTACAAGAGTTTTTATGAGTCCGGACATCTGTACGGCAGTCTGGATATGCCCGCAATCGTGGAAGCACTTATGCGTGAGCAGCGGAGACGTGTTGCTGAGGGCAGGAAGGACATAAGGATACCGGTCAGGCCGGACCATGGAATAAGGATATTGAACGATCTGGATTCCGACAGGTATAACATAGGCTATCCTCTCAATGGCCGAATGCGTGGTATTGCCGAGCTTGACGGACTGATGGTGGGAATAGACCGGATGTTGTCGAGGGAATCCTAACTGATTGTACCGGAACCGAGCATCTCGCCGTCCTGTGCATACCATACGGCGAACTGACCTGGAGTTATCCCTCTTTGCGGTTCGTCAAACAATATAAACAATCCGTTGTTCCGCATTATGAGCCAGGCATCCTGCAACGGCTGGCGGTAGCGGATACGGACCTGATAACGGATTATCTCTCCGTCTCCCATCACTAGGTCAGGCCTTATCCAGTGAATGCTTTCCGGTGCTATATGCAGACAGCTGCGGGAGAGTCCCTTGTGGGTGTGGCCCTCACCGGCATAGACAAAATTCCGTTCAATGTCAGTGCCTATCACGAACAGAGAGTCATCATGTCCTCCTATGTTCAGGCCGTGACGCTGACCTATGGTGAAGAACTGCGCTCCGTCATGCTCTCCGATAATCTTCCCCCATGGATTATTTTTCCATCTGGTCTTCTTGGTATGCTTGCGTCCTGACCGGTAAGTCTCCGTGATGAACCTGATGTTGCTGTAATCCACCGGAAGCGACAACCTGAACAGTGTTGCATCATCAAGTTGTGAAAGCTTCCGGATATCGTAGCTGTTCGACCTGAGTTTGTCTGAGCGTTTGTCCTCACTAACATATCCCGTAATCATAACCGCCGGGCGGTTGTCAGTGGTCAGGGATGATAGTGTCTGTTCAAGAAAACGGTAGTGGGTATCATCGGTATAGAAACGGTCAAATACCTCAATAATATCCCCCTTTGAACTTTTCAGTTTTTGTTTCAGGAACTCCGGAAGGTCCACCTTACCCACGAAACATATCCCTTGGGAGTCTTTCCTTGTGGCCGACGGTAGGTCAGCCTCAGCGGCAATCCGTCTCACTTCCGGCTTGAGGAGATGTCCTATCGGAAAGATGGCCTTTGACAGCTGATACTGGTTAAGCTGGCAGAGAAAATAACTTTGGTCTTTGTCGGGGTCGGTTCCTTCAAGAATTCTGTATATAGTATGGCCATCCCCTGTTAAAACCGATTCTTTGCGGCAATAGTGTCCTGTAGCCACATAGTCTGCTCCAAGGCTCAGTGCGGCATCAAGAAAAGCATCGAATTTAATTTCGCGGTTACATAGCACATCGGGATTAGGGGTGCGACCACAGGAGTACTCATCGAACATGTATTCCACCACCCGTTGCCGATACTTATCGCTCAAGTCTATGAAATGGAAAGGGATACCTATCTTCCGTGCCACCATCTCGGCCACCATACGGTCCTCCTCCCACTCGCATTCTCCGTGCAGTGTTCCTTCCGTATCATGCCAGTTTTGCATGAACATGCCGAAAACGTCATATCCTTGTTTTTTGAGCAGCAAAGCAGCGACGCTTGAATCAACACCTCCGGAAAGACCTACACATATCTTCATGTTGCAAAAATAGTGTATTTATAAGTAATCCCCAAACCGCTTTTCTGCGGGTTGGGGATTACCGTTTAAAGACTTATTGAGTAGAACGGAAGATTTATTTCATTCTTTTGCAAAAATACTCACATGAGTGTCGCATAAATTATCATTTAGTAAAAATTGTTGTTCAAAATCGTACGAAATTAGTGATTGGATATACAACTACATGATTTTTAAACATGAGACTGACCATGAGCGTAATTGCTTGTGGTGCGCAGCTGCGACATTGTTCCGGAGTAAAAGATTCGCACTTGCGAGGGACGCGGTTTTCAGCCCGAGCGCTACAGTGCTACAGTGCTACAGTTAAAATCAACGCTTCCAAACACCCAAAATACTTTTATATTTTTAAGCGCTCCTTAAGGAGAGAAAAATTTTCCCTTAAGGGGAAAAAGAAATCTGCTGGACGGGCGCCGGAATTTTAGACCGAATTGATGGCTTCAAGGATAGGTGAGACGTCGGCCTAATACCGGATGCCGTGAGAAAATATTTTACAATAACCAGTGGCCGTCGGCCTCTCCAAAGGCTTATGTAGTTGAAAAATATGCAGGAAGATGATTGTTATTTCGATAATTATATCAACCTTTACAACTGAAAACAATGCGTAAATACGCAAAACATTCGGAAATATGGATAGAATTGCAAGGAATTATTATCTCACCCAGCTTATCGGAAAGCGCGACAATGGGCGTGTAAAGGTAATATTGAAACCCATATGGATGCTGTTGTAGTTACGAATTAAGTCCTTTTTAGTATGAAGAAGTTTTGGAAGATTCTGATTATTTGCGTGGTGGCACTGGGTGTTATGGCTGTAACGTGTCCGGGCAAGCAGCGTCATGTTGATGCTGGAGTTAAGTATATGAGCAAAGCGCTGCACAAGCAGGCAAAAACGATTGAGAAGATCTATAAGGAGCAGCATAATAATAAGGAGATGCCTGATAAAGGCAAACAGTTGATGACCCAACTGCAAGAATCTTTGATTAGCCAGATGAAACCTGCCGTTGAAAAAGTTTTAGTGGTTAAGAACTATGTGCTGTTCAGCGTAGGACAGTTTGTGAATGAGACTGACGGCGCCACGACTATGAGCGTAGGCTTTCTGGGAATGGTGTTCCCCAATAAGAAGGAACTCAAGACTAATCTCAATTTGAATTATAACTGATTCTAAAAATAACAGACAAGAATATGGCAAAAGACAGGTTTGACATTAAGGAGAGTGAAAGTATGGGGTTTTCAAACCATGCAAAGGTTATC
This sequence comes from Bacteroidaceae bacterium, assembly GCA_017551845.1. The sequence goes on along the minus strand of JAFZKR010000131.1, from coordinate 49 downwards.
ATAGATAAGGAGACAGGTGTAAATTACCTGTTCTTTCATCATGGATATT
>JAFZKR010000130.1 GCA_017551845.1 Bacteroidaceae bacterium | reverse complement strand
CTTGGCATCGTCCATTATGTCGTTGATGTATGATGCGGCCTCAGTCTTGGCCTCCTCCTTGAGGGATTCTATGAGACGGCTCTTGGCATCGGCTGCGGAGAGCCCGCTTATCATTTCAAGTTTCTCGCGTTCCTGGTGCTGTAGCTTGTCAAGTTCCTCTTTCTTGTCGTTATGGAGAGAGAGCTGCACTTCAAGGTTTTCACGTACGGCATCGGCCTCCTGAGGTTTGCGCTGAAGCTCCTCATGACGCTGGTTGAGCTGCATCTCTTTCTGGCGCAGGCGGTTCTCGTTCTGCTGGATTTTCTGGTCACGCTGCTGGACCTCCTTCTCAAGCTCGGCTTTCTTGTTCAGGAATTTCTCCTTCACCTCAAGAAGCTTGTCACGCTTGATGGCTTCGGCCTGACTTTCCGCCTCCTGCAGGCGGGCTTGCACTCTCTTGTTAAGTTTGCTGTTGGACAGGAACCAGGCAACGGCTGCACCTACCACCAGTCCGATAAACAGAAATATGTATTCCATATCGTCGTATTCTCCCTGTATATGTATATAATGAAACGCACTACCCTGATGCGGAGAGGCTGGGAGACCACCTTTCCTTCAGAATAAGTGCGCGGAATAACCTTGACTCTGATGTCTGTCCGGGATCATTCGGGCCGCGGAAGCGGCTCCGGCTCACTGTTCAGGAACGATTCTAGCTGTTCGTCAAGCTGACGTATCTTGTCCCTGTAGGGTGTCGTGTCGTTGAAACTTTCCCACATGATGTTCACCACCGATATATGGATGGCGGCCATGACATAGTATTTTTCGTTGCTCAACTGCGGGTAACGCTCGCGATACCTGTTGAGCTTATCATTGATACGACGGGCGGCTTCACGGTACATGAACTCATCCTTCCTCTTTATCTTGAGCGGATAGTACAGACCGCCGACCCTCAGTTTTATCTCAAACAAATCATCCATAGAATATCGGTTCAGACATTCAATAATTCTATGCAATGGTCAATCTCACGCACCAGTCCGGCAACCCTCTGTTTCGTGGCGTCTATGTCATAGCCCGAAACCGCAAGTACCTTGGACTGTTTAAGATTCAGGTATGATTCCTTGAGGGAGGAGACTTCCTCTCTAAGCTGCCTGATCTCCCCGTCCTTGGCTTCAATCTCTTCGCTAAGCCGGGAGTTCCTGCGCTTGACATCAGTGTAGAGGTCCATCAGCTTCCTGATTCTGGCCTCGAACTGTTCTATCAGTCTGGAATCATCGTCAGTCATAACGGCTGTCCTGAATTTTGCTTTTACAAAGGTAAGCAATAAAAACGGACATCATCAAGAATCACACCTTTTTTTGTACGGTGTGTTTCCGGCGGTTCAGCCTCTCTTCTTGAGCATTTCCCTTGCTGCCTCAAGGTCCTCTTTCCTGCGGGGCTCCTTCTTGGCAAGGGTTATCATCCTGAACGCGTACTCGCACATCCACTCCTCAGTCAGGCCAAGATGCTGCTGGTACTGGCGTATGTTATATACGGTCTTGTAGCTTGCCTCATCCTTCCAGCTGTTATTGGTCATTATCTTGTGGACAGCGTCCTGGGTCATGCTCCTGAGGGCATTCTTAAGGAAGCGGGGGACACGGAACCTCCATTTCAGTATGGTGCCCACCTGCATCATCAGGTCAGAGCTGAATCCCTGGAACTGGAACATGAAGGGCTGCAGCATGTTCACATTGCGGCAGTTCTTGCGTAAGCATGTGTCCAGCTCCTTGAAGAATCCTTCGGAGAGTTCGTACATCTGGGAGAGCATCTTCTTGCAGCGGGCCTTTTCGGCTATACCGAGTTTGTTTCCCTGAGTCTGTATCTTGAGACCTCTCTTGAATGTGGCCAGGTCAGGAAGCATGTTGATGTTGGTAATGCCCATGTTTCCGGCTATTTCAGACTGCATATAGACGCGTATGAGGGTCATGAAATCCTCCAGACCTCCTATATTCTGAGGCTCATCGCTATTCTTTCTTTTAAATAAACCCATGATTTCTCTTAAACTGTTTTAACCTTTATACTTTTGAAATTGTGCGCGAAAGTAAAAAGAAATTCTTAATTTTGCGCAGTTTTACGAAAGAAAGAGATTTTCATATAAATAACAACGTTTTAAAACAAACAAAATGATCAAACTCGGTATTAACGGTTTCGGCCGTATCGGTCGCATGGTTTTCCGTGCTGCTGTTGAGAACTTCGCTGACGACATCAAGGTCGTAGGTATCAATGATCTGCTGGATCCCGACTATCTGGCTTACATGCTCAAGTATGATTCAGTTCATGGCCAGTTCAACCACGACATCAAGGTTGAGGGTAACTACATGATCGTTGACGGCAATAAGATTCAGGTTTTCGCTGAGAAGGATCCTATCAACATCACATGGGGCGCTCTGGGTGCCGACGTGGTTGTTGAGTCAACCGGTTTCTTCCTGACCGCTGAGCTTGCTGAGGCTCACATCAAGGCTGGTGCCAAGAAGGTTATCATGTCAGCTCCTTCAAAGGACGCTACTCCTATGTTCGTTTACGGTGTTAATGACAAGACTTACGCTGGCCAGACCATCATCTCCAACGCATCCTGCACCACTAACTGCCTTGCTCCTATCAGCAAGGTCCTGAATGACAAGTTTGGCATCAAGCGCGGTCTTATGACAACCGTTCATGCTGCTACTGCTACTCAGAAGACTGTTGACGGTCCTTCAAAGAAGGATTGGCGCGGTGGCCGTGGTATCCTGGAGAACATCATTCCTTCTTCAACAGGTGCCGCTAAGGCTGTAGGTAAGGTTCTTCCCGTTCTGAACGGCCGTCTTACCGGTATGTCACTCCGCGTTCCCACATCGGATGTATCATTCGTTGACCTGACCGCTGAGCTTGAGAAGCCTTGCACATATGAGGAGATCTGCGCTGCTATGAAGGAGGCTTCAGAGGGCGAACTCAAGGGTATCCTGGGTTACACCGACGAGGCTGTTGTTTCAACTGACTTCCGTAACGATCCTCACACTTCAATCTTTGACGTTAAGGCAGGTATCCAGCTCGATCCTACTTTCGTTAAGGTTTGCGCATGGTATGACAACGAGTGGGGTTACAGCAACAAGGTTTGCGAAATGGCTCGTGTTATCACTAAGTAATTTTGATTATTACTTTATAGAAGGAAATCCTCGCAGAAATGCGGGGATTTTTTTTTATCTTCGCACTTGCCTATGCAGAAATATGACCTGATAACAGTGCTTGGACCCACAGCCTGCGGCAAGACAAAGCTCGCTGTGGCTCTTGCAGACCGTATAGGGGGCGAGATACTGAGCGCTGACAGCCGGCAGGTGTATCGGGGTATGGATATCGGCACGGGCAAGGACCTGGCTGATTACAGGGTGGGTGACAGGACTGTTCCATATCATCTTATCGATATAGCCGAGCCTGGGAGCAAGTACAATGTTTATGAGTTCCAGGGGGATTTCCTGAAAGCTTATCGTGGAGTGGTGGAGCGAGGTGCCCGGCCTATAATGTGCGGGGGTACGGGACTCTATCTGGAATCGGTGCTTCGCGGTTACAGGCTTATTCCTGTTCCTGAGAATCCGGATCTGCGGCAGTCGCTTCAGGGTAAGACACTGGCTGAACTGACAGAGATACTCAAGGGCTACAAGACCCTGCACAATACTACCGATGTGGATACCACCAAGCGTGCCATACGTGCCATAGAGATTGAGGAGTGCTACAGGAATACACCGGTGGAGGCGGGCGGTTTCCCGCAGCTCAGGAGCTTGAACATAGGAATAGACATAAGCCGTGATATGAGGCGTGAACTTATCAGCAGCCGTTTGGAGCACCGTCTTCATGAGGGTATGATTGATGAGGTCAAGGGGTTGTTGGAACGTGGAATCCCGGCAGAGGATCTGATATATTATGGCCTTGAATACAAGTATGTTACTCTGTATGTGACAGGACAGCTGGAATATAAATACCTGCTGCAGGAACTGGAGGTGGCCATACACCAGTTTGCCAAGCGGCAGATGACCTGGTTCCGGGGTATGGAGCGCAGAGGTATCAGTATAGAATGGATACCGTTTGAATGGCCCATTGAGAAAAAGGTGGACCGTATTATTGAACTGACCGAAAACTGAATGTATGACTGACGAGGAGAGATGGGGAATAGTTTATGTTCCGCGTGCAGGCGTAAGCAACACCTTCAAGCGTTGGGAACAGATCAAGGAGTATCTGGAATTCCGTGGTGTGGCGTATGACGTGGTGCAGTCAGGAGGTGAGGGTTCCATTGAGCGCATCACCCGCATGCTGATAGACAGCGGACACCAGACGATAGTGATAGTGGGGGGCGACGAGGCCCTCAACGATGCCATAAACGCTATCATGTTCTCTCCCCGCGAGATACGTCAGAACCTGAACCTGGGTATTGTTCCAAACGGTATAGGAAATGACTTTGCCAGTTTCTGGGGTTTGGAGGTCGATAACTACAAGAAGGCCATTCACGCAATTATAGAACGCCGCACCAAGAAGATAGATGTGGGTTACTGCTCGTTTCAGGAGGACGGCAGCGAGCGGGTGCGTTATTTCCTTATGGCCGTGAACATTGGTTTGGGCGCACAGGCCATACGCCTGTCCGATATCTGCAAGCGGTTCGGACGAAAGAACCCGGCTTATCTGATAGCCATATTCAGCCTGTTCAAGGAACGCAAGCAGTACAAGATGCGCATCAGGGTAAACAGCGAGGAGATAAATGACAAGATAATGACCGTGTGCATAGGTAACTCACGCGGATACGGCCTTACGCCGAGCGCAGTGCCGTATAACGGCTGGCTTGACCTGTCGGTTGTATATAGACCCAAATTCTGGCAGACCATACGCGGATTATATATGATCCTGCACAACCAGTTCCTCAATCATGAACAGGTACGCCCTTACCGTACCAAACAGATAGAGATTCTTCAGGCCGACGGTACCCTCACCTGCATTGACGGCCGTACCCTGAACCATACATTCCCGCTCAAGATATCACTTGAGCAGGCAGTCATCAACTTCATTATTCCCTGATAGAGTATGTCACTGTTTAAAGATTCACGAAACTTCTTCCTGTTGGCAGGACCTTGCGTGATAGAGGGCGAGGATATGGCCCTGCGCATAGCCGAAAGATGTGTAGATATTACATCGCGTCTGGATATTCCATACGCATTCAAGGGCTCCTTCAAGAAGGCTAACCGTTCCCGCATTGACTCATTTACCGGGATAGGCGATGAGAAGGCACTCAAAATACTTGCCCACGTACGCCGGGAGTTCGGCATACCCGTGGTGACAGACATACATCGTGAGGAGGATGCCGGGATGGCCGCCCAATATGTGGATATCCTTCAAATACCGGCATTCCTGTGCCGTCAGACGGACCTGCTGGTGGCTGCAGCCCGCACTGGCAAGACCGTTAACATCAAGAAAGGGCAGTTTCTTGCTCCTGAGGCTATGCGGTTCGTCGCTCAGAAGGTGGCTGATGCAGGAAACAAAAACATCATGCTTACCGAGCGCGGCACCACATTCGGCTATCAGGACCTGGTGGTCGATTTCCGCGGAATCCCCGAGATGCAGAAGTTCGGCTATCCCGTGGTGGTGGATTGCACCCATTCGCTGCAGCGTCCCAACCAGACCAGCGGAGTAACCGGCGGCCAGCCCGAGCTGATAGAGACAATATCAAAAGCTGCTGTAGCAGTAGGTGCTGACGGTCTCTTCATGGAAACGCACCAGGATCCCTCGCAAGCCAAGAGCGACGGTGCCAACATGCTCCCGCTTGACCTGCTTGAAGGCCTGCTTACCAAATTGGTGCGCATTCGCGCGGCTTTATAGAAACATTAGCATTGGCGTTGGCTTTGGCAGCCATGCGGTGCGTAAGTTCCGGCCCAAAGGGCCGCTAAGAAGCCAACGCCAAAGCCAACGCCAACGTAAAAAAACTCGCTTAAAGCGAGCTTTTTTTTAATTGATTATCTCAAAGCCGGTGTAGGGAACAAGGGCTTTGGGGATTCTGATTCCTTTCTCTGTCTGGTTGTTCTCCAAGATAGCTGCAACTATGCGGGGCAGAGCCAATGCTGAGCCGTTCAGTGTGTGGCAGAGCTCGGCTTTCTTCTCACCGGTCTTGCGGTAACGGCACTTCAGACGGTTGGCCTGATATGTGTCAAAGTTTGATACTGATGAAACCTCCAGCCAGCGGCCCTGAGCTTCGGAATAGACCTCAAAGTCATAGCAGATGGCTGATGTAAAGCTCTGGTCACCGCCGCAAAGACGCAGAATACGGTAGGGGAGTTCCAGTTTCTGGAGCAAGCCTTCTACATGTTCCAGCATCTCCTTGTGGCTCTGGGCAGAATGCTCGGGAGTATCTATGCGTACAATCTCTATCTTTGAGAACTCGTGCAGACGGTTCAAGCCGCGAACATCCTTGCCATATGAGCCGGCCTCGCGGCGGAAGCACTCTGTGTAAGCGCAGTTCTTGATGGGGAGTTGCTTCTCATCAAGAATAACGTCACGGTAGATGTTGGTTACAGGAACCTCGGCAGTAGGAATCAGGTAGAGGTCATCAACCTCACAGTGGTACATTTGACCCTCCTTGTCGGGAAGCTGGCCTGTACCGTAGCCCGATGCCTGATTGACAACTGTGGGAGGCATGATCTCGGTATAGCCTGCCTTGTTGGCCTCGGCCAGGAAGAAGTTGATGAGAGCACGCTGCAGTTG